>DASSME010000472.1:0-15749 GCA_035689035.1 Longimicrobium sp.
TTGTCCGCCCGTCCGCCCGCCGACGTGCTCCTCGCCTGCCCCGGGCTGGCCTACCGCCGCGACCAGATCGACCGGCTGCACACCGGCGAGCCGCACCAGATGGACCTGTGGCGCATCGCCGCGCGGCCGCTGGGACGCGAAGATCTGCTGGAGATGGTGGACGCGCTGGCCGGCGCCATCGTCCCCGGGGCCACGTATCGGCTGAACGATTCGCCGCACCCGTACACGGTGGGCGGGGTGGAGATCGAGGTGGAGTGGGAGGGCGGATGGGTGGAGGTGGGCGAGTGCGGGGTGGCGCTCCCCGCCATCCTGCGCGAGAGCGGCCTGCCGGAGGGGTACGGCGGCCTGGCGATGGGCGTCGGCCTGGACCGGCTGCTGATGCTGATGAAGAACATCCCCGACATCCGCCTGCTGCGGTCCGAGGACCCACGGATCGCGGGGCAAATGCTGGGGCTGGAGCCGTACCGCCCCGTCTCGCACCAGCCCCCCGTCCGCCGCGACCTCTCCGTCGCGCTGTCCGCGGATGCCACGCCCGAGGAGGTGGGCGACCGCGTGCGCACCGCGCTCGGCCCGCGGGTGGAAAGCCTGGAGGCGGTGGAGGTGCTCTCCGAGACCCCGCACGACCAGCTGCCGCCCGCCGCGCGCGAGCGCATCGGCCTGCGCCCGGGGCAGAAGAACGTGCTGGTGCGGCTGGTGATCCGCGACCTGAGCCGCACCCTCACCAGCGCCGAGGCCAACCGGCTCCGCGACGACGTCTACGCCGCGCTCCACGAAGGCGGCGTCTGGCAGTGGGCCTCGGCCGCTCGGGCGACGGCGGCGGCGTGAGGGTTCCGGGCCGGGAAACGCGCATGGGAGCAGTTCTTGCCTTTCCCGCGCGGCGTCCAACGGACCCCGCGACGATTGGGAGGGTGCGATGCAGAAGACGAGGAAGAGCCGGACCGGGCGCTGGGTGGCCGCGGCGCTGGTGGCGGGTGGCGCGACCGCGGCCGCTTGCGCGGTGAACCCGGTGACCGGGCGCAACCAGCTCTCGCTGGTTTCCGAGGCGCAGGAGATCCAGCTGGGCCGCCAGTCGGCGGTGCAGGTCTCGCAGGAGATCGGGCTCGTCCCCGATTCGTCGCTGCAGGCGTACGTGCAGCGGGTGGGTGGCGCGCTGGCCGCCGCGTCGGAGCGGCCCAACCTGCCGTGGACCTTCCGCGTGGTCGACGACCCCACGCCCAACGCCTTCGCCCTCCCCGGGGGGTACATCTTCGTCACCCGCGGGCTGATGGGGATGATCACCTCCGAGGCGCAGCTCGCCTCGGTGCTGGGCCACGAGATCGGCCACGTGACCGCCAAGCACCAGGTCACCATGATCAGCCGCGCGCAGCTGGCGCAGCTGGGGCTGGGGCTGGGCAGCGTGCTGGTGCCGCAGCTGCAGGGGCTGGGGTCGCTGGCCAGCACCGGCCTGCAGCTCCTCTTCCTGCGCTACAGCCGTGACGCGGAGCGTCAGGCCGACCTGCTCGGCTTCCGCTACGCGCTGGGGCAGCACTACGACGTGCGCGAGATGGCCCGGGTGTTCGAGGCGCTGCAGCGCGTGGAGCAGGCCGAGCAGGCGCGCAGCGGCCGCAGCCCGCTCCCCACCTGGGCGGCGTCGCACCCCGGCGAGGCCGCGCGCATCGAAGACGTGGTGCGGCGCGCGGCGCAGGTGCCGCCGGGCACGGCCACCCGCGTGGAGCAGGCCGAGTACCTGCAGCGGCTGAACGGGCTCATCTACGGCGAGAACCCACGGCAGGGGTTCTTCCGGCAGAACGTCTTCCTGCACCCGGACCTGCGGTTCAGCCTGACCTTTCCGGCGGGGTGGAAGACGCAGAACCTGCCGCAGGCCGTCACCGGCGTGAGCCCGCGGCAGGACGCCGTGGTGCAGCTCTCGCTGGCGCAGCAGGCCCGCGGCGCCGACGAGGCGGCACGCGCCTTCTTCGCGCAGCAGGGGGTGCAGGCGGGGCAGGGCGGGCAGACCACGGTGAACGGTCTTCCCGCGGTGGTGGTATACTTCCAGGGGCAGACGCAGCAGGGCGTGGTGGCCGGCGTGGTGGCGTTCATCGAGTACGGCGGCAACGTGTACCAGGTGGTGGCCTACACCCCGGGGCAGCTCTTCCAGCAGTACCAGGGTCTGTTCCGGCAGGTGGTGGGCAGCTTCGGCCCGGTGAACGACCCCGAGGTGCTGAACGTGCGCCCCAACCGCGTGAGCATCGTGCGCCTGCCGCAGGCCATGACCTTGGCCGAATTCAACCGCCGCTACCCGTCCACCATCCCGGTCGACGAGCTGGCGATCATCAACGAGGTGGAGGGCGCCGGGGCCACGCTCCCCGCCGGCCGCCTGGTCAAGCGCATCGTGCGCCAGTAGGGCCGCGGATCGCGCCGGGCCGTCGCACACCGGCGGCCCGGCGGGATGGCCGGGTGGGGGATCAGATCTGTGAGATGGTTTTGCATTCCGCGCAGAAGCCATCCTCGTCATCCTGAGCCCGACCACACGGCCCCGGGGGCCTGAGCGGTTGGCCGCAGGGCGACGGATCTATCGCCCGTCGACGCGGAAGAGCCAGTGGTTACGGATCGTCGTCCACAGATCCTTCGCGCTGTGGCCGTCGGAGCACGCCTCGGGGGCAGCGTGGTCGCGCTCGGGATGACGGGGCACTGGTGTCGGTTCGCGCCGCCGGGCCGTCACACACCGGCGCCCCGGCGCGTTCTCCACGGATCCGCCTTGGCCGCCGCCTGCGCTGGCGCCACGCGCGCTTTCGTGCGATCCTTGTTCTCCGCCCGCCGCCATCCGTTTCCGCTGCACCCTCACCTGGCAGCACTCCCGATGCCCCGTTTGCGCCCGCTCGCTTTCGCGCTCATCGCGCTGTCGTCCGCCGCACTCGCCGCGCCGGCGGCCGCGCAGGGCACCGTGGACGTGACGCTCACCGTCCGCGCGGAAGGCGGCGGCGGGGCGGTGCAGGGGGCGCAGGTGGAGGTGATGGGCACGCGGCGCACCGCCACCGCCAACGCCGACGGGGTGGCGCACATCCGGGTGCCGCCGGGGCCGGCGCTGTTCGAGGTGCGCAAGCTGGGGTACCGCACCGAGCGCTTCAGCCTGGACCTGCCCGCCACCGACACGCTGGGGATCGACGTGGACCTGGCCGTGGCGCCGGTGGCGCTGCGCGGGCTCGAGGCGACCGCCACCCCCACCGAGCGGGCGCTGCGCGACAACGGCTTCTACGACCGCCAGCAACTGGGGATCGGCGTGTTCCTGACCGGGCGCGACATCGCCCGGTACCCGGGGGCGCCGCTGGTCAGCGCCTTCCGGCGCGTGCCCGGCGTGCGCGTGGTGCGGGTGCAGCAGCGCATGACCGCCCGCACCGGCCGCCGCAGCGGCATGGACATCGACGAGCAGTACGCCGTGGCGGGCGCGCGGGGAGGCGGTTCGCGCCTGTGCTTGATGGACCTCTACATCGACGACGTGAACAGCGACTTCACCATGCTGTCGCAGCTTCTCGCGAGCGACGTGGTGGCGATGGAGGTGTACCGCGGCCCCTCCGAGACGCCCGGGAAGTACCGCAAGACCGCCAACGGCTGCGGCGCCATCGTGATCTGGACCCGGCAGGGCCGCGGCTCCTGATCCATCGTCACCGCTCACCCGCTGTGGCCTCGTTCGTCCGCTGGCCGTCCCCCGCGACGGGACGCACCCACGCCCTCCCTTTTCGCCGATGACCCCGATGCCCCGGTTCCGCCTGCTCGCCGCCGTGCTCCTCGCGCTCTCCGCCGCCGCCCTGTCCGCGCCCGTGGCGGCGCAGCAGGCGGTGGACGTGTCGATCACCGTCCGCGCGGAAGGCGGCGGCGGGCCGGTGCAGGGCGCGGAGGTGGAGGTGATGGGCACGCGCCGCCTGGCCACCGCCAACGCCGACGGGGTGGCACGCATCCGCGTGCCGCCGGGGCCGGCGCTCTTCGAGGTGCGCAAGATGGGCTACAAGACCGAGCGCTTCAGCGTGGACCTGCCCGCCACCGACACGCTGGGGATCGACGTGGACCTTGCCGTGTCGCC
This sequence comes from Longimicrobium sp., assembly GCA_035689035.1. Taxonomy (GTDB): domain Bacteria; phylum Gemmatimonadota; class Gemmatimonadetes; order Longimicrobiales; family Longimicrobiaceae; genus Longimicrobium. The sequence goes on from DASSME010000472.1 coordinate 4,058, forward strand.
GCTGCGGCTGCGCGGGCTCACGGCCACCGCCACCCCCACCGAGCGGGCGTTGCGCGACAACGGCTTCTACGACCGGCAGCAGATGGGGATCGGCATCTTCCTCACCGGGCACCAGCTCCGGCGCACGCCGGCCTCGCCGCTGGTGGATGCGTTCCGCGGCCTTCCCGGCGTGCGCGTGGTGCGGGTGAGCCCGCGTATGACGGCGCGCACGGGGTCGCGCAGCGCGATGGACCTGGACCAGCAGTACGCCGTTGCGTCCACGCGCGGCGGCTGCGTGTTCGACCTGTACGTGGACGACGTGATCAGCGACCTCGCCACCTACTCGCAGCTCCCGGCGGACGACGTGGTCGCGATCGAGATCTACCGCGGCCCCTCGGAGATGCCCGGACGATACCGCCGGACGGCCAGCGGCTGCGGCTCCATCGTGATCTGGACGCGCCAGGGCAGCGGCCTTCCGAACTGATTCCAGATCCGGCTGGAAGCTTTGCCCTTCGACGATGAACCTGACGATGTCATCCTGAGCCTGAGGCCGGCCGACCAAATCCGCAAATACAGTGGCTGCGCCTACACTGTTCACGGCGTAACGGCGTCACACGGAGGAACGGAGTGCAACGGAGCAGCGGAGAACTGCCGAATCTGACGCAGTTCTCCGCTGCTCCGTTCTTCTCCGCTGCTCCGTGTGACGCCGTTAGCCGCATCATTCAACAACTCTATATCCGGCCTCAGCGCACCGCCACCCGCGGCGCGGCGGGGACGGGAACGCGCTGGCGCTGGTTGCGGCAGAGCATCCACGCCGACAGGCCGCCGCCCAGGAAGCCGAACAGGTGCCCCTGCCAGCTGATCCCCGCCTGCCCCGGCAGCACGCCGAACACCAGCCCGCCGTACACGATCCCGATCAGCAGCGACAGCAGGATCGACCCGATGCTGCGGCGGAACCAGCCGCGCAGCAGCAGGAAGCCGAAGTAGCCGAAGATCACCCCGCTTGCGCCGATGTGCACCGACCCCGGCGCGCCGGTGAGCCACGTCCCCAGCCCGCCCACCAGCATCGCCAGCAGCGAGACCACGACGAAGTCGCGCACGTCGTGCAGCAGGATCAGCCAGCCGAACAGGAGGAACGGCAGCGAGTTGGCCAGCAGGTGCCCGAAGCTGCCGTGCAGGAACGGCGCGAACAGGATCCCGATCAGCCCCGGGATGCTCCACGGGTGGATGCCGAAGCGGTCCAGCGAGTGGAGGGTGAGCGCGTTGATCAGCTGGACGACCCACATCGCCCCCAGCGGCACGGCCAGCATCCACCCGTGCAGCTTCAGCTCCCGCTTGATCTCCTTCCAGCCTTCCGCCATTCCCGGTTCTCCATCGGTGGTGGGATGATCCGCTCCGAAATCTCACGCCGCCCGCGGCATCCAGGCAAGGATTTCCCCTGGCTGGTCATCCACAGCTAATCCGGATCCGCGAATTCAGTGGTGTGACCGGCTCCGTTTTTTGGTCACACGGAGCAGCGGAGGGCAGCGGAGCAGCGGAGAACTGCACCGAATCCGGCAGTTCTCCGCTGCTCCGTTCCTCTCCGCTGCTCCGTGTGACCTTTTGTCGATGCCAGTGCCATGATTGTATTTGGGACTCGCGCGTGAAACATCTCCGGCGAAACACGGCCACGGCCCCCGCACCTCGCGGGGGCCGTGGCGCGTCTGCAGACCAGCGACGTGCGCCCGAGGCCTCAGCAGCGGCCGTCCGCGCTGGGGCAGCCGACGCTGCAGAGCTGGTCGCAGGTCGGGCGGCCGTCGTGGGTCTGGCAGGGACTGCAGGTTACCCCGCAGCTCGCGCACGTGTTGCCACAGGTGCCCGCACAGCTCACGCAGGTGTCCACGTTGCTACACCCGTTGCACGTGTTGCAGGTGTCCTGGTCCACGGTGGCGCTGTCCAACCCGCGCACCGTGCCGGGCCGCGCGAACGCCTCGTCCGTGCGGAACGACTCCACCGTCAACTCGTCCACGTTCAGCGACAGCTTGCGCATCTGGAACCCCCTTGCGGTGCGGGGATGGTGGGGGAGCGGAACCGGCTCGTCCCCGCTTCGTCCGGTTCCGCGGGTGCGGCGGCTGGGCCGCCGCGTGAGTGCCCATGCGGGCTGAAGAGCGGTACGTCAGGGCACGTGCGGTGCGGCCAGTGCCGCCGGCGCAGGCTGCCCGCCGGAGTGCGCCCGCGGAAGGTGCGTGTGACGAACCGCTTCGACGTCGGGATGGTTCGTGGATGCGGGGGACGAACCGTGGGCCGGGCGAGCGGGCGGGGCTCGTCCGGCCCCGGCGTCAGGCCTGTGCCAGCGCCGGCTCCAACCCCGATTCCAGGTCGGCCTGCACGCGCTGGCGCAGCGCCTCGAGCGCGGGCTCCACGCGCTTGGGGTGCTTGAACACCAGCAGGCTCTTCCACACCCCCTCGGCCCACCCCAGCGTGCGGTACGGGTAGCCGTTCTCCTCGCAGAAGCGCTTCAGCAGCGGGCTGATCTGCGGGTACCAGGTGTGGCTGATGCCGGGGAACAGGTGGTGCTCGATCTGGAACTCGGCGCCGCAGCACAGCAGGCGGCCCAGCGGCCCGGTGCGGTAGTTCACCGTGGTCACCGTCTGCAGCAGGATGTAGTCCGAGTGGCGCCGGTACTCGCCGCGGCTGGCGTGCCCCTCGGTGGGAAGGAAGCGCGCCTCGACCGGGAAGTGCGCCGGCGCCGCGGTGATGAACACCGCCCACCCCAGCATCACGCTGCGCAGCAGGTAGAACACCAGCACCTGCCCTGCCGGGAACCAGAGCAGCGGCAGGCCGATCCACACCAGGTAGTGCGCGCACACGGTGGCCAGGTCCATCCACAGCAGCGGGGTCCGCCGCCGCGGGTCGCGGAACGCCTCCAGCAGGTGGACCCACGACGCGCGGATCATGTTCAGCGCGGTGAGCCCCACCGCCAGCGGCACCACCAGCCACTGCAGCCGGTAGTAGCCGCGCCGCAGCGGCCCGCCCTGCTGGAACTGCTCCTCGGTCAGCGCGAACCAGGGGAGCAGGTCCACGTCGTCGTCCAGCCCCACCACGTTGGGGGTGGCGTGGTGCACGGCCACGTGCTTGTTCCACCAGTAGTGCGCCGACGTGCCGAACCACACGCCGTAGCCCAGCAGGGTGAGCGTCTTGTTCACCCACAGCCGCGGGCTGGTGCCGTTGTGGCTGGAGCTGTGGGTGTGCGTGGTGATCCCCAGGTTCCCCAGCGTCATCAGCAGCAGCGCCGCGCCCCTTGCCAGCGCGCCGTGGACCAGGAAGTACGCCACCGCGCCGCCGGCCGCCATCGCCAGCAGCAGCGCCAGCTCGGCCAGCAGCCGCGCCGTGGGCTTCCGGTGGAACCCGCGCGCGGCCAGCTCGTGGTTCAGCTGCGAAAGCGGATGCATCGCCGCACCCCGTCTAGACGCGGTGCAGCGGCATGGGCGCCGCGTGATCGGCGGCGAACAGCACCTGGTACAGCGCCGCGTCGCTCGCCCACGCGCCGGCAATCGCGCAGCTCAGGTAGTACTCCCACATCCGCTGGAAGCGGACGTCGTACCGGGTCTGGTCCAGCGTGTGCCGGTTGGCGCGGAAGCGCTCGAGCCACGCGCGCGAGGTGTAGCCGTAGTGCCGCACCATGTTCTCCACGTCGCGGATCGGCAGCCCGTTCTGCTCGCAGCAGTGCGCCAGCTCCGAGAGCTTGGGCTGGCCGCTGCCGGGGAATACATAGCGCTGGATGAAGGGGTCGTGGACGTTCTTGGCCGTGTTGGCGCCGATCGCATGCACCAGCCCCGTGCCGTGCCGGGGAAGCACCGCGGCCACGCGCTCGAAGAAGCGGTTGTATTCCTTGCGCGGCAGGTGCTCGAACATCCCGATGCTCACCACCCGGTCGAAGCGCCCGCTCACCGTGCGGTGGTCGCGCAGTTCCAGCCGCACCCGGTCGGCCAGCCCCGCCTCGCGGATGCGCTGGTTCCCCTTTTCGCAATGCCGACGGCTGGTGGTGATCCCCACGCCCGTGGCGCCGTAGTGCCTTGCCGCGTGCATCAGCATCCCGCCGAAGCCGCAGCCGATGTCCAGCACGTGGTCGTCGGGGCGGATGCCCAGCTTCTGGCAGATGCGGTCCAGCTTGTTGGTCTGCAGCTGCTCGATGCTGTCGTCGGGGGTGTTCGCGTAGCCGCACGAGTACATCATGGTGACGGGGTCCAGGAACGACTCGAACACCTCGTCGCCCAGGTCGTAGTGGAACCGCGCGTGCCCCCAGTGCGTGCGGCGGAAGAGGTTGGCCAGCTGCACGCGCGCCACCCTGGCGGCGGTGGCCACGTCGCCCTTCACCTTGCGGTCGATGCGGTTGCGCAGGAGCGGGGTGAGGAAGTCCTCGATGTCGCCCTCCTCCATCTCCCAGTCGCGGTCCATGTAGGCCTCGCCCAGCCCCAGGTTGCCGCCGCCCAGCACCCGCGCGAAGAACCGGTCCTGGTGGATGCGCAGCGCCGGCGCCCCGTCACGCGGCCCCTTTCCCACCACCACCTCTTCGCCGCGCACGATGAAGCGGATCGCCGCGTCGTCCAGGTGGCGGTCCAGCAGGTCCAGGAACACGCGCTCGGCGCCGCCGCGGGCCTGCCGCGGGCGCTGGGGTGTGGGCGCGGTGGTGGACGGGGGCGCGGCGGTGACGGGGGACATGATCTTCTCCGGGCCGGGGATGAAGGAAGGGCGTCTATAGCTGGCAGGGGATACGCCCGCGCGGCGGGGGAGCCACCGTCCGGATGAGGCGGGCCCATGCAGTATGGTTCCGGAAGGATCGCTCGAAAAGGATTTCGAGCGGGCTCCGTCCGACATTGTGTCCGATACGGGAGCTCGGCCTCTCTCTGGCTCATCCGCTCGGGACCAGCTTCCCTGAAAAGCGTCACACGGAGGAACGGAGGTCAACGGAGCAGCGGAGAGCTGCGATGAAGTTGGCAGCGAGCTGTAGCGCTGGACGGGATCACGTCGCCAACCCCGTCGTGCTGCAGCCCCTTGGAGTAGTTGCCCACGTAGGGGAACTCGTACTCGTCGCAGTTGTTGTGGTGGCAGGGGTGCATCCGGTCGCGGGCCATGGCGGCGGCCTGCACGCGCTTGTCGTAGGCGATGTCGCGCCGGTGGGGGTCGGGAGGGGGCTGGGTGTCGCAGATGGTGCTCATGCTGCCTCCGTGCGGGGAGCGGGCCGCGCGCCGCGGGGTTGCGGCGCGCCTGGGGGTGGGCCCCTCCCGCCCGGGACGTGGCAAAGGCCCCGGCCGGTCGCTGTGCCGGCCCGGGGCGCTCCAACGCCCGATCTTCCATCGGTCACCGCCCGCGTCCACGAAAGGCGCGCGTCCGCGCTCCGGAACGCAGAAAGGCCCTGCCCGGACGCTCTGCCGGGCAAGGCCTTGTCTCTCGTTCGTCCGCTCTCCTGATCCAGTGGACGGAGCGGAACGGAAGCCGTCTTTCCTTGGACAAAGCTCGTCCACGCGGCCCCGGCTGTCAACCGGCCGGGGCCCTGTTTCCGGGTCGCTACCGCCCGATCGACGCCATCGCGGCGGCGGGGTAGCGGGTGCCGGCCGCCACTCCCTTCGGCGCGATCTCCTCGATGCGCGCCAGGTCGTCGTCGGTGAGATGGACCTCGGACGCCGCGGCGTTCTCCTCCAGGTACGCGCGCCGCTTGGTGCCGGGGATGGGGACCACGTCGCTCCCCCGCGCCATCACCCACGCGAGTGCCAGCTGCGAGGCGGTGCACCCCTTCTGCGCCGCGAGCTGCTCGATGTGGCGGACCAGGTCGAGGTTCTTCCCGAAGTTCTCGCCCTGGAAGCGCGGCGAGTTGCGCCGGAAGTCGTCGGGCGCGAAGTCGTCGGGGCTCGTGAAGCGCCCGGTCAGGAAGCCGCGTCCCAGCGGGCTGTAGGCCACCAGCCCGATCCCCAGCTCGCGGATGGTGGGGATGATGTCGTCCTCGATGTCGCGGCTCCACAGCGAGTACTCGCTCTGCAGCGCGGTGACCGGGTGCGTGGCGTGCGCCCGGCGGATCGTCTCCGCTCCCGCCTCGCTCAGCCCGATGAAGCGCACCTTCCCCTCCTCCACCAGGCGGCCCATCGCGCCCACCGTATCCTCGATCGGCACCTCGGGATCCACGCGGTGCTGGTAGTAGAGGTCGATGTGGTCCACCCCCAGCCGCTTCAGCGACCCGTCGCACGCCTGCCGCACGTACTCGGGCCGCCCGCTGATCCCGCGCACGCCCGGGTTCTCCGGGTCGCGGACGATGCCGAACTTGGTCGCCAGCACCACCTCGTCGCGCCGTCCCTTGACCGCCCGGCCCACCAGCATCTCGTTGGTGTGCGGGCCGTACATGTCCGCCGTGTCCAGGAAGTCGATCCCCAGCTCCAGCGCGCGGTGGATGGTGGCCACGCTCTCGGCCTCGTCGCCGGGCCCGTAGAACTCGCTCATCCCCATGCACCCCAGCCCCTGCGCGCTGACTTCCAGCCCCTGCCCGCCCAGCTTCCGCTTCTCCATCGTCATCCCCTCTCCCGCTGAAAACCCACGGCCCGCCCGCCGGGCCGCGCATCTACATGACCTACGCGCCCGCGCGCGAGCGCACAAGTACGCACCCGCGGGTGCGTGGGGAAATTACAGCGCAACGGGGGAGTTGACTTTCTACCTGAGGTCTCCGAAATTGCGTGTGTACTTCGTGCGCTTGCTGCGCCTGCTCGCAGCGAAACGGATGATCCACGTCACTGGGCCATGAGCTTCGATTACCAGCACAGTTATGAATACGAGTTCGCTCACCGCGAGAGTCTTCACGACACCCTTGGCACACCGGTCACCATCGTATCTCTGCTCGGGGCGTCGGTCGGTGCGATGCTGGGTGGGCTACGCGGCCCCGGCGTTGGGGCCGACGTGCTCGCGTTCTGGGTGCTGGCGTCGGCCACCCTGGTCCTGCTGGTCAAGTCGGTGTACCACTTCGCCCGGAGCATGCATGGCCACACCTACATGGCCGTAGACTCACCCGCGCGTCTGCGCAGGCATCACAACGAGCTTCGCGATTGGCACGAGGCGTATGGGCAGGGCCGGCTGCGCGGCGACCGGGAATTCGAGGAGTACCTGGAGAGAGCCTACGCCGAGGCCACCGAGCACAACCAGCGGGTCAACGAATACCGCGGCGATCAACTCTATCTCGGCCGCCGGTGGATGATCTTCGCGGCAGTCGCGACAGGAATGTCAGCGATACCGTTCCTCGTGAACCAGCAGGTACGGGAAAAGACCCCGGAGCAGTTCGTGATCGTCACCAAAGACCTTCCAGACCGGAGTGCGCCGAAGATGTCACAGATCCCAACCCAGCCCATTCCGCCGAAGCCGGTGCCGCCTCCCCTGCGCGAGATCCGCGAGGGGCACGTCCCGCGGCCGCCTGCGCGGCCTCAGGCAGGGCCGCGACGGTAATCGAGAGCCCTGGGCCCACTGCGAACGACCGCCGGGGCTTTCCAGTGCGGCCCGAGCGCGGTCAGACGTACCCCAGCACGTCCAGGATCTCGCGCCTGGGTGCGAGCGGGAACGCGGCGCACCGGCTGGCTTCGCAGCGGGCACAGACCGCGTCCACGTCCCGGCTGTACGTAGCCGCCCCGAGATGCGCCGCCGGAACCGGCGGCACCGGGCGCCCGCACAGCGCGGCGAGCCGGCGGGCGTCCTCGAAGTGCTTGGGCTCGGCCGGGTGCGCGGCCGACGCCTTCGCCAGCGTCGCCAGCTTGTGCTCGAGGATGTCGTCCGGGGCCAGCACCCGTAGCGGCACGCCGGCCACGTCCATCACCGCGGCGCGCGCCAGGGCGTGCAGCGAATCGGGAAAGAGGTCGACCCGCAGGCGCGTCACCGGGTCGGCGAGCTGGACCAGGAACTTCGCGTAGCCGGGGTGCGGAAGGTGGAAGTGCGACACCAGGAACCCGGCCGTCACGCCGGGATGCACCGCGTCCACGCCGCTCGCGACGAGATCGACGTCGTCCGCGGCGAGGCCGCGCGCCCGCTCGCCACACCGCGCGCCCAGGTGCAGCCCGACCGCCACGCCGCCGGTGAGCGCGATCCGCCCGGAATCGAGGTGCGGGAGAAGGCGCGAGAGCGTGGCGCCGAGGCGTTCCGGGATCACGAAGGCTTCGGTGGGAGGCGGGACGAGGGAGAAGCGGCGGGAACCTGCTGTTTGCCGTGCGCGCAGGGTTGACAGGATCGCCGCATTCCCTTACGTTTCTCAGTCTGTCGCGCAACTTTTTCGTTCGCGACGGCGGAGGCCAAAGGCCTTCGCTGAGTTTTTTCGTCTCCCAAGGTTTAGTCCCGGTATGCCGACCATCAACCAGCTTGTTCGCAAGGGCCGCGAGACGCTCCTCAACAAGAGCAAGTCGCCCGCCATGCGGAACAACCCGCAGAAGCGCGGCGTTTGCACCCGCGTCTACACCACGACCCCCAAGAAGCCCAACTCGGCGCTTCGCAAGGTCGCGCGCGTCCGGCTGACCAACGGGTTCGAGGTCACGGCGTACATCCCGGGCGAGGGGCACAACCTGCAGGAGCACAGCATCGTGCTCATCCGCGGGGGCCGCGTGAAGGACCTGCCCGGCGTTCGCTACCACATCATCCGCGGCACGCTCGACGCCAGCGGCGTGAACGACCGCCGCCAGAGCCGCTCCAAGTACGGCGCCAAGCGTCCCAAGGCGGGTGCCGCCGCGGGCAAGGGCGCGCCGGCCAAGGGCGGAAAGGGGAAGAAGTAAGATGAGCCGTCGCACTCGCGCAGTGAAGCGCCCCATCACCCCCGATCCGGTCTACGGCTCGGAGATGGTGACCAAGTTCGTCAACACCCTGATGCTCGACGGCAAGAAGAGCCTGGCCGAGGGGATCTTCTACGACGCCATGAAGGTGATCGAGGAGAAGACCGGCCAGCCCGGCGAGACGGTGTTCAAGCAGGCGCTGAACAACGCCAAGCCGGTGCTCGAGGTCAAGAGCCGCCGCGTGGGCGGCGCCACCTACCAGGTGCCGGTCGAGGTTCGCCCCGAGCGCCGCACCGCGCTGGGGATGCGCTGGCTGGTGGGCTACGCCCGCGCCCGCGGCGAGAAGACCATGGCCGACCGCCTGGCCGCCGAGCTGATGGCCGCCGCCCGCAACGAGGGCGCGACCATCAAGAAGAAGGACGACACGCACCGCATGGCCGAGGCCAACAAGGCCTTCGCGCACTACCGCTGGTAAAAGGCCGGCGCCGGGCTGTCCGGCGCCCCGAAGGCTACATGAACACCGTAGGAAGCCGCGGCGGCGCGGCGAGCGGACCTCCGCTCCCGCGCCCCGCGCTTTCCGCGTAACTGGATAGAGCTGAAACCATGGCACGCACCACGCCGCTCGAGAAGTACCGCAACATCGGCATCATGGCGCACATCGATGCCGGCAAGACGACCACCACCGAGCGCATCCTGTACTACACGGGCCGTACGCACAAGATCGGCGAGGTGCACGAGGGTGCGGCGACCATGGACTGGATGGAGCAGGAGCAGGAGCGCGGCATCACCATCACCTCGGCGGCCACCACCTGCCAGTGGGAGCGCCTGGGCGAGACGTACCGCATCAACATCATCGACACCCCGGGGCACGTCGACTTCACCGTGGAGGTGGAGCGCTCGCTTCGCGTGCTCGACGGCAGCGTGTGCGTGTTCGACGCGGTGGCCGGCGTGGAGCCCCAGAGCGAGACGGTGTGGCGCCAGGCCGACAAGTACGGCGTGCCGCGCATCTGCTTCGTCAACAAGATGGACCGCACCGGCGCCAACTTCCAGCGCTGCGTGGACATGATCCGCGACCGCCTGGGCGCCAACCCCCTCCCCATCCACCTTCCCATCGGCGACGGTGAGAAGTTCGTGGGGATCGTGGACGTGCTGCGCCAGGTGGAGCTGATCTACGACGACACCACGCTGGGGAAGAACTGGACCGAGCAGCCGGTGCGCGCCGAGCTGCAGGACGCCGTGCAGGCCGCCCGCCTGGCGCTGGTGGAAGGCGCGGTGGAGCACGACGAGCACCTGATGGAGCGCTACCTCGAGGGCGAGGAGATCAGCGAGGCCGAGCTGCGCCACGCCATCCGCAACGCCACCATCGCCGGGGCGATGACCCCCGTGCTGACGGGCTCGGCGTTCAAGAACAAGGGCGTGCAGCAGCTCCTCGACTCGGTGATCGACTACCTCCCGGCCCCGGTCGACATCCCCGCCATCAAGGGGACCGACCCGGAGCACGGCGACGCGCCCGTGGAGCGCCACGCCACCGACGACGAGCCCTTCAGCGCGCTGGCGTTCAAGATCGCCACCGACCCGTTCGTGGGTAAGCTGACCTTCTTCCGCGTGTACTCGGGCGTGATCGCCTCGGGCGCCCACGTGCTCAACAGCACCAAGGGGAAGCGCGAGCGCTTCGGCCGCATCCTGCAGATGCACGCCAACAAGCGCGAGGAGATCCCCGAGGTGCGCGCCGGCGACATCGCCGCCGCCATCGGGCTGAAGGACACCACCACCGGCAACACCCTCTGCGACCAGGCCCACCCCGTGGTGCTGGAGAGCATGACGTTCCCGGAGCCGGTGATCTCGGTGGCCATCGAGCCCAAGACCAAGGTCGACCAGGACAAGATGGGCGAGGCGCTGCGCCGGCTGTCGGACGAGGACCCGACCTTCCGCGTGCACACCGACCAGGAAACCGGGCAGACCATCATCTCCGGGATGGGCGAGCTGCACCTGGAGATCATCGTCGATCGCATGCTCCGCGAGTTCAAGGTGGACGCCAACGTGGGCCGGCCGCAGGTGGCCTACCGCGAGACCATCCGCAAGACGGTCGAGAAGGTGGAAGGGAAGTTCGTCCGGCAGACCGGCGGCTCCGGCCAGTACGGCCACGTGGTGATCAACATGTCCCCCGCCGAGCCCGGCCAGGGCTTCGTGTTCGAGGACAAGGTGGTGGGCGGCGTGATCCCGCGCGAGTTCATCAAGCCGGCCGAGCAGGGGATGCGCGAGGCCATGGACACCGGCGTGCTCGCCGGCTACCCGATGGTGGACGTGAAGGTGCAGCTGGTGTTCGGCAGCTACCACGACGTCGACTCGAGCGAGATCGCGTTCAAGATCGCCGGCAGCATGGCCTTCAAGGAGGCCGCCCGCCGCGCGGGGCCGGTGCTGCTGGAGCCGGTGATGAGCGTGGAGGTGGTCACCCCGTCGGACTACATGGGCGACGTGATCGGTGACCTGTCCAGCCGTCGCGGCAAGATCCAGGGGATGGACCAGCGCGGCGACGCGCAGGTGATCACCGCCATGGTGCCGCTGTCGGAGATGTTCGGGTACTCGACTTCGCTCCGCTCCATGAGCCAGGGGCGCGCCGTGTACTCCATGCAGTTCGCGCACTACGAGGAAGTGCCGAAGTCCAAGGCCGAGGAGATCGTGGCCAAGGTTCGCGGCTGAGGCGGCTCGTCTGACCGGGGGGCTCGGGCCGAGCTCCCCGGGAAGAGTCCATTCAGCCATCATCACCAACCAACGGAGGAATCAAACCAATGGCGAAGGCCAAGTTTGAGCGCACCAAGCCGCACGTGAACGTGGGCACCATCGGCCACGTGGACCACGGCAAGACCACGCTGACCGCGGCGATCACGCGGATCCAGGCCGCCAAGGGGCTGGCCGACTTCGTGAGCTTCGACAACATCGACAAGGCT
>DASSME010000473.1:0-2814 GCA_035689035.1 Longimicrobium sp.
CGACCGTCACCCCCGGGTCCACCACCACCGAGCGCATCATCAGGGTGGGCGGGGCCACGCCCCAGTCCGTCATCCGCAGCGTCTTGCGGCCGCGCACGCGCAGCCCGCCGTTCTCGCCCGCCACGTCCGCATGGACGGTGACGCGGCGCGCCCGGCCGCCGACGGAGAGCCGCCCCGACAGCGTCGCCGTCCACCCGCCGTCCGCGCGGACCAGGCGGACGGAGCGGGGGCGGAAGCGGATCTCGGGGGCCGCGTCGGCCCGGAGCGCGCGGAGCAGGTGCTCGTTCATGGTCTGGTTGCCGCACTCCAGCGTGGCGACCGGGACCACTATCTCCGCGCGCCGGACCACGGCGATCCGCGCCGGGTCGGTGGTGCCGGCGTCGGCCGAGCCGCGCGGCGCGTCCGACACGCAATGCCAGAAGCTGGTGTTGCTCGAGCCGTCCACCCACACGCGGCTGCCGGGCTGCACCGACAGGCCGGGCAGCGCGCCCGCCGCCACGAACGGAAGGGCCAGCAAGGCGGCCCCGAGTGTTCTCGCGCGCATCTCGCCGCTCCCCGCCGAAGGGTTTGCGGAAGGGGTAGATCGCACCCCACCATCTCCGTCCAACCTACGCGCGGCCGTCCGCGAGGCGTGTCATCCATCGCCCCCCGCCCCTGCCCGCTTCCGCCGGGGACCTGCGCGTGGGGAAGGCGACTACGCCCGCCTTCCGCAGCCAGGTCCCGGATGAGCCGAGCGACTCCGGACCGATGGGCAATCCGCTCTGGTATTCCCAGACCGGGGCGGCGCTGCGCCTCCCCGGCGGGCCGCAAAGGCCCGCCCCGGCGCGGGTCAACTGGCGGGCACGGCCCCGTCCAGGACGGCTTTCGTGCGCTCCCACAGCTCGCCGCGGGCCACCCAGAGGAAGGGGAAGAACGATGCGCGCATGGTGGCCATCCGCTCCAGGAAGCGCACGCCGGTGCTGCCGCCGGTCCCCGGGACGTCGGGGCCGATGGTGCGCTCGACGGTGCGGGCGTGCACGAAGCGCCAGATGCGCACCTCCTCGTCGTAATCCAGCAGCGCCTCGGCCAGCAGCACCAGGTCCCAGTGCTCGGCCCCGGCGTGGCTGGCGGCGTAGGCGTCGGCGGGCGACACGCCGCGGCGCTCGAACAGCTCCTTCGCCGCCGAGGCCACCGAGGGCTGATCCCATAGCTCGGCCAGCCGCGGCGTCCAGAGACCGACCACGGGGCCCGAGGCGTCGCCCGGGCGCGGCTCGCTCTGCAGGTAGCGCAGCAGCTCGGGCTCGCGGGCGCCGGAAAGGATCTCCACCTGGTGCCACTGCCCGCTCTCGCCGCCGGTGGCCGGCGACATGTGGTAGCGGAAGGCATAGAAGCCGCCCAGCGTCATGGTCTCCAGCACCCGCATCATCGGCGAGAACATGCGGACCACGGCGGCGCAGCGCCCCATCAGCCAGGTGGCCATCCCCACGTCGTCGCGCTGCAGCGCGTCGATCACGCGCGGAAGGTCGGTGATCAGCTGTTTGAACCACAGCTCGAACGACTGGTGCGTCACCGCGAACAGGTGCTCGTCGGGGTGGCGCACCCGCTCGGGCGCGGGCTGCAGCGAAAGCAGCTCGTGCACGCGGAGGTAGGTGCAGTAGTGCGTCTGCCCGGGATCGGCCAGGCGGTGCCCGCAGGCGAGCGTTTCCACGTATCAGGCTCTGTGGCGCAGGGATGGAACGGATGACGGGCGAAACATCGGTCCCCGCACCAATGCCGTCAAGACGAGGGGGCGAAATGGAATTACCGTCCCACTCGTGGTGGATCGGAAACGTACGTTGTGCCGCCGTCATCTCGAGCGCGACCACGCTCGACCGGCGACTGAAGTCGCAGCAACAACGACGAAAAGCCTCGCAAACTGCGCGAGGCTTCACGGCGTGCGGCACCACACTTCATCGATCGACCGCCGCGTCCCTCCGGCGACCGGCGTGGCGATCGGTCAGGTGACGATGGCCAGAACGACCCGCACCACCCAGACCATCGCGAACATGAGCACCGGCAGCAGGGTGAGGCCCACGGAGAAGATGAGGCCCTGCCGGAAGAGGAGCGGCCCGATGTCCGGCGCGCGCCGCCCCCACAGCGCGCGGGCGGCGAGCTCGGTCACCCATCCCAGCGTGTAGCACACGTTCGCGGCGATCCCGTACATCACCGAGCCCATGACCATCGGGAGCAGGCTGAACCCGCCCGTGTACGGCGGCAGCAGCGAAAGGAGGGAGATGCCCGCGAGCGTCACCAGCCCGGCCGCGCCCACCACCTTGTTGAAGAGCAGGCGCCGCGACTCCCACCAGCGCAGCGACGAGAGCGGCGTGCGCCGCAGGTCCGGCACGGGGTACATCACGTCGACCAGCTGTGACATCGATCACCTCCACCCGTCTCGCGTTTCCGTCCACTCCGGCGGAACGGTAGCCCGTCCTCCATCGTCTGTCAAGTACTTTATGATGCAGAGTATATGCCACGGGAGAACCCTCCCCCGCTCGACGCGGCGTTGTTTCACGCAGAGGAAGCAGAGAACCACCGTTCGTCTCTGCTGCCTCTGCTTCTCTGCTTCCCCTGCGTGATGCTTTGCGGCCGTTCCCGTCGACGAATCAGGTGTTCGCCGCGGGGACGGCGGCGGCCCGCAGGTGGGCGGCCAGCTGGGCGGCGTGCACGCGCAGCTCCGGGACGGCGGTGCTCTCCCAGTAGTCCGCTTTCAGCAGCGGCCCCACGTGGAACAGGGTCTCCGACGCGTTCCCCTCCCCGTCCAGCAGCGCGTAGCCTTCGCCCGTGCGGATACCGAGC
>DASSME010000474.1:0-20921 GCA_035689035.1 Longimicrobium sp.
AAGTCGGCCTGCGCCGGGGCCTGCGCCGACTACTGCCGGTCGTGCCGCCGACGCCTGGGAGCGCGGCACAACCTCCTCTGTCCTCGACACCAACGCTCCGAAGCTTCTGCCGCGCTCCCTGGCGAAGGCTACCTGGGCGCCGGTAGTCCGCGAAGGCGGACTTCGTGTGGTCGTTGCTGCGATGCTGCGATTTCAATCGCCCCTGCCGGCCCAGCGGTGAAGCCTCTCCGGCGATGCAATCCATCGGTCCTCCGCCGTGCATCAACCCCTATTGCACCACCACCGTCCCCTTCATGAACGGGTGGGGGGTGCAGTGGTAGGGAAAGCTTCCCGCCGTGGCATAGCTCTTCTCGAACACCGCGTACTGCTGCAGCAGCCCCGAATCCCACGTGCCTCCGTCGGCGGTGCTGCTGTGCTGGGTGGCGCTGGCACTGCAGTTCACGAAGCGCACGCTGCCGCCCCGCGCCACCGTGACCTGCGCGGGCGAGAAGCCGAAGTCCACGATCCGCACCACGTCGGCGGGCTGGGCGCCGCTGCACAGCTCCTGGCCGGTGGGCGGCAGCACCGTGGCGTGCTCGCTGAAACACCCCGCCAGCCCCCCCGCCAGGACCAGCGCCGCGAACGCCGCGCAGCTGATCGAATACGTCGCTCTCAGGTTCATTTGACCACCACCGTGCCCTTCATGAAGGGATGCGGAGTGCAGTGATAGGTGTAGGTGCCCGGCGTGGTGAAGGTGTGCCGCCACTTGCGCCCCGGCGCGATCAGCCCCGACGCGAACGAGCCGTCGTCGGAGGTGACGCTGTGCGCCAGCGGGTCGTTGTTCAGCCACTCCACCGTGGTGCCCGCCTGGATCTCCACCGTCCCCGGCACGAAGGCCAGGTTCCGCATCCCCGCGTGCGCCACCGGGCCGGTGGGCGTGGCGCCCGAGTCCGCCGGCGCCAGCTCGGCCGCGGGCGGCGCGCCCGCGGCTGCGTGCCCTTCGGCGCCGCGGCCGAACCAGCGGTTCAGCGTGAGCGGAATGGTGAACTCGAAGCCGTAGCGCCGTGTCTTCTCGCCCCGCGACAGACCCTGCAGGGTGTACGCGTTGGTGTTGGCGGTGTGGATCGACAGCGTGTGCGGCGTCCCCGGGATGGCCAGGTGCACGCCCGCGCTCCACGCCACCTCTTCACCCTCCCGGCGGTCCGTCAGCGTGGCCGCGTCGGCCGCCAGGGCGAAGAAGCGCGAGATGCGCAGCGTGCCCCCGCCGCCGACGGCGTAGCGCCGGTCCGAGCCCCCCGGGTCCTTCAGCACGCGGCCCACCCCGATCACCCGCAGCGGCCCGATCCGCCGCGCCGCCGACACCTCCCCGTCCAGCCCCTGGGCGGCCAGGTTGTAGGCCAGCTGCGCGGCCACGTCCAGCGGCGCGCCGCGGTCCTGCTGCAGCGGCGCGTGGCGGGCGAAGATCTCCCACTCGTTGGGGTAGCCGGGCGCCAGGTTGCTGTTGGTGGCGTACTCCACCCCCACCAGCGTGCGGAAGGGGAGACCCACGGCCAGGGTGAAGGTGGGCACGTTGCTCACCTTCCGCTCGGGCGCGTCGCTGGCCGTGAAGCGGTGCAGGAAGTTGAAGTAGAGCTGCCCGCTGCTTCCCACCCAGCCGCCGGAGAGGTTGGGCGGCCGGTCGAGCAGCGACTGCGCGCCGCCGGGCGTGGGATGCGTGGACAGCAGGGCGCACGCCGCGCACAGCGCGCGGGCGGCGCGGACCGCACCGGGTTTCGTCACGGGGTGGGCTCCTGGGACGGTGTAAGAGTGGAAGCTGGGCCGGGGGGCTACCGCACGATGATCACGCCCTTCATCCCCGTCTCGGTGCCGCCGTGCTTGTCGTACATGTGGGGCACGCAGAAGACGGGGTACCGCCCCGGCCGGGCGCCCGCGAAGGAGATGGTGTAGCTCTCGTTGGGGTCCACCAGCAGCTTCCCCCACAGCGGCTGGATCTGGTCGGGCATCGCGTGCTCCATCACGTGGTCCATCCCCTGGGGGAGGGTGGCCGCGTCGAACGACACGTTGTGCGGCCCGCCCGAGACGTTGACGAAGCGCACCTGGTCGCCGGGCTTGATGGTGACGGTGGCGGGGTCGAAGCGCGGAACGCCGCCCTCCACCAGCATGCGCACGGTGTGCACGGTGGGCTGCTGCGCGTGGGCGGCACGCGGTGCCAGCGCCAGCACCAGCGCGGCGGCCGCCAGCGTCTTCGCGGCGATCCGGGGAAGCTTCCGGTCGATCATCATGATCCTGCTCTCCTGGTGTTTCCGAAGGGAGGGAGTGCGAGCGGGGCCGCCACCCGGCCGGTTCCTCGTGGCGGCGGATGCAATCGTAACCGCGCCGGTGGAGATGGGGAACGCCCGGGTTCCGCCGCCCGGTTGCGCGTAGCGTGGCGCGTGGTGGCCGGACGCCGCCCTGTCCGCGTGGGATGCCGTTCCACCGTCTCCGGTGGGGGTCACCCCCCCGGCGCCCGGCCACCGTCCACGTCCGCGCACGCCTGGTCTGCCGCCGATCCACAAGGGCACGTACGGGACCGCACCCCCGCGTTTCTCCCCAAGTCCCTGCGGTTGAAACGCTTACGGTGCGAACCGGGCGCGGGCGGGCCGGGCCGCCGCGGCCTGCCTGTCTCGCGGCGCTACAATCCCTGTTGCAACGGGGAACAGACGTTCGCGCGAAACGCGCCGTCCGTCAATACCGCCATCCGTCCGGGCCGCTCCCGACGGCTTCCGGCGCCGACAACCCCGGCGGGGGACGGGGAGCGGATGGGGACCCGTAGAGGTAAGCCGTTCAAATTCAATGAGATAGATCTTCTTTCGTGGCACCGTGTTTGCTCCACGGTACCCGCCGCTCCGCGGGCCATCCATGCGGAGCCTTGCGCGGGGACCGATTCAGAAGGAGCACGAAGCGATGAACGGATTGATGCGGGGGCTCAGGGGCGTGGTGCTGCTGGGCGTGGGCGTGGCCGTCACCGGCTGCAGCCAGCTGGGCGGCCTGGGGACGCTCGGCAACGTGCTGGGCGGCGTGCTGTCGCCGGGCACCGGCTCGGGGAGCGAGGTCTACGGGATCGTGCGCGGCGTGGACACGCAGCGCCAGATCATCCAGATCCAGACCCAGAACGGCCAGGTGGGCAACGTCTACTTCGACCAGAACACGCAGGTGGTCTACCAGAACCAGCGCTATCCGGTGACCGCGCTGGAGCAGGGCGACCAGATCGGGCTGCGCATCCAGCAGGGGCAGAACGGCCAGTACTACACCGACTACATCACCGTCACGCAGAGCGTGCAGGACAACAACGGCGGGTACAACAACAACACCGGCGTGTACAACGGGAACAACACCGGCGTCTACAACGGCGGCGGCACGGGGTACACGCGGGCCGAAGGGCGGGTGACCTGGGTGGACTACCAGCGCGGGCAGTTCGCGCTGAGCACCAACGGCGGCACGCTCACCGTGGTGATGCCGTACCAGAGCAACTCCACCGACGCGAACCGCTTCCGCAACCTGCGGCAGAACGAGTACGTGCGGGTGGAGGGCCGGCTGGTCGCCAACGGCCGCCTGGAGCTGTCGCGGTTCTACTGATCGGGATCGCTCCGGCGACGGGATGATCCACCGGCGGGCGGTCCATCACGGGCCGCCCGTCGCATTCCTCCTCCGCCGGGTCCGTCGCGCGGCGGGAGTTGCCGGATCATCACACGGAGCTCACCGGAGAAGCTCGGAGGACGGCGGGCCTTCCCCGCCATCTCCAAGTCCTCCGTGGCTCCGGGTGAAACGAGCGAGCAGGTTCCGGGGAGAGGACGCGGAGCCGCGCCGAACACGGTTGCGGCGACGAAGGGGTGGGGTAAGATATCCATCTCCCGACCGAGACCGGCACACCGACCGCGGAAAGAAGGCCCATGGACGCGAACCCCGAGCCCCGCGCGCCGCTGCGCATCGCCATCGCCGGTGCCTCGGGGCTGATCGGCCGCGAGCTGTCACGGCGGCTGGAGGGGGATGGGCACACGGTGATCCGGCTGGTGCGCCGCGAGCCGAAGGGCGCCGCAGAGGTGCGGTGGGATCCCGAGGGCGGGCGCGTGGACGCCGCCGGGCTCGAGGGGGTGGACGCGGTGGTGAACCTGGCCGGCGAGAACGTGGGCGAGCGCTGGACGGCCGAGCGCAAGCGCCGCATCCGCGCCAGCCGCGTGGACGGCACCCGCACGCTCGCCCAGGCCGTCGCCGGGCTGGCGCGCAAGCCGAAGGTGCTGGTGAACGCCTCGGCCGTGGGCATCTACGGCAACCGCGGCGACGAGCGGGTGGACGAGATGAGCGCGCCCGGCGGCGGCTTCCTGGCCGGCGTGGTGCGCGACTGGGAGGCGGCCACCGAGCCCGCCGCCCGCGCCGGCGTCCGCGTGGTCCTCCCGCGCCTGGGCGTGGTGCTCACCGCCAGGGGCGGCGCGCTGGCCAAGCTGCTCACCCCCTTCCGCCTGGGCGCCGGCGGGCCGATCGGCAGCGGCGGCCAGTGGATGAGCTGGGTGGCGCTGGACGACGCCGTGGACGTGCTCTACCTCTCCATCGTGGACGAGCGGCTGAGCGGCCCCGTCAACGCCGTGGCCGGCGCGGTGACCAACGAGCAGTTCGTGCGCACGCTGGGGCGCGTGCTCAAACGCCCCGCCATCATCCCCCTTCCCGCGTTCGCGCTGAAGCTGGCCTTCGGCGAGATGGCCGAGGAGACGATCCTCTACAGCCAGCGCGTGGAGCACCGCAAGCTCACCCAGCTCGGCTACTCGTTCGAGCACCCCGAGCTCGAGGGGGCGCTGCGGGCGACGTTGAAGGAGGGCTGACGATCCGCGCGGGCGCCGGGGCTCTCGACGGGTGGGTGAGGTCGCCGGCGCGGACGTTCCACGGCAACGATGACGACCAAGGGCCTCCCACCGCGCGAGGCCCTTCGTTTTTTGACATCCGGGCAGGCGGACAGCGCGCCGTTGCAGCCACGACCGGATACCCGGTCCCGCGGAACCGCTTTCATGAACGAGGCGAGCACCGCCCGAAACCTTCGCCTTCCGCGGCCCCGAGGCCGCCCGGCCACCAGCCCCCGCATCCAATCGACTACCGGCCCGCCGCACCATCGAACCCGCACGCCCCTTGGCCCGTCGCGCGCCGCGCCGCGCACGGAAACTGCGTTTTGCCGGGGCGAAAACCTGGATTCTGCCTTTACGTAGACCCGTAGCCGGACGATACCGCACCATGGGCATCTCGCTCAAGCCCGAGCACGTGAAGCGCTACCGCGACCTCGCGAAGCTGATGCTGAAGTACGGGCGCAGCGACCTGGTGCAGACCGCCGGGCTGGAAGACGCGCTCCTGCAGGAAGACCAGGGCGCGGCGCCGCAGCCCGCCGACGGCCCGCGGCCCGAGGAGCTGGCCGACGACCTGGAGAAGATGGGG
Source organism: Longimicrobium sp. (assembly GCA_035689035.1). Classification (GTDB taxonomy): domain Bacteria; phylum Gemmatimonadota; class Gemmatimonadetes; order Longimicrobiales; family Longimicrobiaceae; genus Longimicrobium. The sequence goes on from DASSME010000474.1 coordinate 5,434, forward strand.
CCCACCTTCATCAAGCTGGGCCAGCTCCTGTCCACCCGCCCCGACCTGCTGCCGCAGCCCTACATCGACGCGCTCACCCGCCTGCAGGACAACGTGGAGCCGTTCTCGGCGCAGGAAGCCGAGGCGATCGTCTCCGAGGAGCTGGGGGTGCGCACCAGCAAGGCGTTCAGCCAGTTCACCGCCGAGCCGATGGCGGCTGCGTCGCTGGGGCAGGTGCACCGCGCGGCGCTGCGCGACGGCACCCCCGTGGCGGTCAAGGTGCAGCGCCCCGGCATCCGCCAGCAGATCGCCGAAGACCTCGACGCGCTGGACGAGATCGCGGGGTGGATGGACCGGCATACCCGGACCGGGCGGCAGTACGAGTTCGGCCGCACCCTGCAGGAGTTCCGCAAGACGCTGGTGGCCGAGCTCGACTACCGCCGCGAGGCCGCCAACCTGGCCAAGCTGGGGCAGAACCTGGACGAGTTCCCGCGCATCGTGGTGCCCAGCCCGGTGGACGACTACACCACCTCGCGCGTGCTGACCATGGAGTTCGTGCGCGGGAAGAAGATCACCAGCCTGTCGCCGCTGGCGCACCTGGAGATCGACGGCGCCGCGCTCGCCGAGGAGCTGTTCCAGGCGTACCTCAAGCAGATCCTGATCGACGGCTTCTTCCACGCCGACCCGCACCCCGGCAACGTCTTCCTGACCGACGACGGGCGCATCGCGCTGCTGGACCTGGGGATGGTGGGGCACATCAGCCCCGAGCTGCAGGAGCGGCTGATCCGGCTGGTGCTGGCGATCAGCGAGGGCCACGGCCCCGAGGCGGCCGAGATCACCATCGACCTGGGCGAGGCGAAGGACGGCTTCGACCGCGGCGAGTTCACCCGCAGGACCACCGAGCTGGTGAACCTGTTCCAGGGCGCCACCGCCGAGAACGTGCAGGTGGGGCGCATCATGCTCGAGGTGTTCCGCTCCGCCGCCGAGAACGGGATCCGCCTTCCCACCGAGCTGGCCATGCTGGGCCGCGCGCTGCTGGCGCTGGACCAGGTGGGGCGCACGCTGGACCCCGCGTTCGACCCCAACGCCAGCATCCGCCGCAACGTGAGCGGGCTGATGCAGCGGCGGATGCTCAAGTCGCTCTCCCCGCAGCGGGTGTTCGCCAACCTGCTGGAGATGAACGACCTGGTGCAGAAGCTCCCCAACCGGCTCAACCGCGTGCTCGAGAAGGTGGCCGACGACGGCTTCACCATGAACGTGCGGGTGACCGAGCAGATGTGGCTGATGGAGGGGATGCAGAAGATCGCGAACCGGCTCACCACCGGCCTGATCCTGGCGGCGCTGATCATGGGCGCCGCGATGATGATGCGCGTGCAGACCCGCTTCACCGTCTGGGGCTATCCGGGGATCGCCATGCTCTTCTTCCTGGGCGCGGCGCTGCTGGGCATCTGGCTCGTCTTCTCCATCCTCCGCGCCGACGTGCACCGCAAGCAAGGGCCGCCGGTGGGGCGGTAGGGCTACAACGCGTCCACCGTTTCCGCGGGGGTCCGCACGCTGGAGCGGCTCGGCGTGGCGAAGGAGGTCACCGGGCGTGGGCGCGACCGCATCTACACCTATACCGAGTACCTGGCGCTGCTGAACGAGGGGACGGAGCTTCCGGAGCCCAGAACGGCCGGGTAACACGGGCGCGGGTGGTTCATGCCTGGCCGCTGATGAAAGGAATCTTCAATAGCGCGGACGGTTATTCAACTGAACGGTCTCAAGTTGTAATAACGCCACCGGGGATCGTCCCTCGCCAGCCTCGGCCCCCGGAGTTGGGCGCTCCGGGAAGCGCCTCCAGATACGGCAGCCCCCACCGGAGATACCCGTGGGGGCCTTTTCGTTCCGGAGCCGTCACGGCGCTCAGTCGATGGTGGCGACGGCGGCGATCTGGGCGGCGGAAGGTTCGGCGGCGGGGGCGTCGCGGAAGGTTTCGAGCACCTCCAGCAGCCGCGCCAGGTCGCCGGGGTGGCTGGCGATGCCCAGCGAGGCGCGGATGGCCCCCACCGCCTGGTCGCCCATGCAGTCGGAGAACTGCTGCAGCGTGAACGACTCGGCGGTCATCGTCTGGATGCAGCGGAACGCGTCGTCGTCGTGGTAGTCGAAGGCGAACTCGGCCGCGCCGGGGTTGCAGAAGAAGCCGGTGCGGATGGAGATGCCGGCCTCGTTGCAGCGCTGCTCCACCACGCGGAAGTCCACCAGCTCGCCGTCGGGGTCCAGCAGGTTGAAGGCGACGGTGGCGCCCCGGCGCTCCAGGCCGCGCGGCCCGTACACGCGCACCAGCGGCGCGCCGTTGCCGTGCGTGGCCCCCTCCAGCCGCTCCAGCAGCTCGGCGGTGAGCCCCATCACGTGCGCGTTGATGCTCTCCACCCCGATCCGGCCCACGAAGTCGAGCCCGCTCGCCGCCGCCGCGATCCCGATGTAGTTCGGCGTCCCGTCTTCGAACGCGCGCCCGGTGACGTGCGGCAGGAACACGGGGTTCTGCGCCGACACGAAGCGCACGGTGCCGCCCGAGAACCAGGGGCGGTGCAGCTCGCCCAGCACGTTGCGGCGGACCAGCAGCGCCCCCACCCCGGTGGGAAAGCCGAACATCTTGTAGAAGCTGAGGCAGACGAAGTCCGGCGTGTGCCGCCGCAGGTCCAGCCGGTTGGTGGGGACGAACGCCGCCGCGTCGAGGAGCACGTGGTAGCCGTGCTCGCGCGCCACGTCGATCCACTCCAGCGGGTGCTTGACCCCCGAGAAGTTGGACTGGGCGGGGAAGGCGAACAGGTTCGGCTTGGTACAGTCGGGGCAGGCGAGGTGCTCGCGCAGGTCGTCCACCCGCAGCTCGTGGTTCAGCGGCACGTAGCGCACCTGGGCGCCGCGGCACGACGCGTACTCGCGCATCCCGTTCACCGAGTTGTGGTTGTCGGCGGTGAGCAGGAACTGCACGCCGGCCTCCCACGGGTACGCCTCGGCCACCAGCTTGAGCGCGCCGCTGGCGTTGAGCGTGAACACCACGTCGTAGTGGCCGGGGTCGGCGTTGAAGAAATCCAGCACCTTCACCCGCGCCTCTTCCACCTTCTGGGTGGCGGCCTGCGAGGTGGGGTTGCGCGAGTGCGGGTTGCCCAGGACCGTGTGGCACAGGTACTCGGCGTGCGCGCGCACCTGGCTTTCGGCGTACAGGCCGGCCCCGGTGTAGTCCAGGTAGACGTGCCCCAGCTCGTCCAGCCGGCTGAACTCGCGGCGGCGCAACTCGGCGAAGGTTTCGTTCATCGCAGGCAAGGTTGGCGCGAGAAAACGTAAGGCGCTGCGTGGCAAGCGCTTCGCAAAGCTATCCCCGGAGCGGCCCTGAATCAACCGCGCCCGTCGCCCGCGCGCTGGAGCCCGGCCGCGAAAACCTCCCCCCGGATCCGGCGGAACGCCTCGAACTCCCTGACCGGAAGCCCCGTCCCCGGTCATTCCCCACCACGGCTGGATCCCATTTCCTGTCGTCCCGCGTATTCGACGGGACAGCCTCGGTGGCGTTACTCTCAACCGCATGGCACAGGCAAGACAGCACATCGGCCAGCGCGCCCGGAGCCCGGCGGACCCGCGGCCCACGTGGGGCGAGCGGCTGCGCGCCATGCGCAACCTGCCGCCGTTCCTGCGCATGGTGTGGCAGACGCACCGCGGGATGGTGGCCGGCATCGGCGCGCTGCGGCTGCTGCGCGCCTTCGTTCCGCTCGCCACCCTGTGGGTCGGCAAGCTCATCATCGACACGGTCGTGGTCGCCACGCGCACCCACGATCCGCACTGGCCGCGCATCGCCACGCTGCTGGGGGTGGAGTTCGGCATCGTCGCGCTGGGCGAGGCGGCGGCGCGCACCGGCTCGCTCCTCGAATCGCTCCTGGGCGACCTGTTCAGCAACCGCCTGAGCGTCCGCCTGATGGAGCACGCCGCCGAGCTCGACCTGAAGCACTTCGAGGACCCCGAGTTCTACGACCGGCTGGAGCGCGCCCGCCGGCAGACCGTGGGGCGCATCGGGCTGCTCAGCCAGCTCCTGTCGCTGGCGCAGGACGGCATCACCGCGCTCACGCTCACGGGAACGCTGCTGGCCTTCTCGCCGCTGCTGTTCGCGCTGCTGGTGGTGGCCGTGCTCCCGTCGTTCCTGGGCGAAACGCACTTCGCCGCGCTCGGCTACTCGCTCCTCTACCAGTGGACGCCCGAGCGGCGCAAGCTGGACTACTACCGCTTCGTGGCCGCCACCGACCGCACCGCCAAGGAGGTGAAGCTCTTCGGCCTCTCGGGGTGGCTGATCGAGCAGTACCGCGAGCTGTCGGACCGCTTCTACCAGGCCAACCGCAAGCTGGCCATCCGCCGCAACCTGGCCAGCACCGGCCTGTCGCTGGTCAGCACCCTGGGCTACTACGCGGCGTACGCGGCGATCGTGGTCCGCACCGTCACGGGCCGCGTCACGCTGGGCGACCTCACCCTGCTCTCGGGCACGTTCTCGCGCGGGCGCGACGTGATCCAGCGCATGCTGCTGTCGTTCACCGAGCTCTACGAGCAGGCGCTCTACCTGGACGACCTGTTCGTCTTCCTGGCCATGCGCCCCACCATCGCGCGCCCGGAGCGGGCGCTCCCCTTTCCCGTGCCGATCCGCCAGGGGTTCGAGTTCCGCGACGTCTGGTTCCGCTACCCCCGGCCCGGATCGGGCGACGACGGCGCCGATCCCGGGCTTCCGCCCGACGACGACCGCTCGTGGGTGCTGCGCGGGATCAGCTTCCGCATCGCGCCCGGCGACCGGCTGGCGCTGGTGGGCGAGAACGGGGCGGGGAAGACGACGCTGACCAAGCTCCTCACCCGGCTCTACGACCCCACCCGTGGCCAGGTCCTGCTCGACGGCCGCCCGCTGGCCGAGTACGACCCGGCCGAGCTGCACGACCAGGTGGGCGTGATCTTCCAGGACTTCGTGCGCTACGACATGGTGGCCGAGGAGAACGTGGCCGTGGGCCGCATCGCCGCGCTCCGGGCGGGCGAGGGCGGGGTGCGCGAGCGCATCGAGGAGGCGGCCCGCCGCTCGCTGGCCGCCGACGTGATCGAGGAGCTGCCGCAGCGCTACCAGACCATGCTGGGCACCCGCTTCGAGGGCGGGGTGGACCTCAGCGGCGGGCAGTGGCAGAAGGTGGCGCTGGGGCGGGCCTACATGCGCGACGCGCAGCTCCTGATCCTGGACGAGCCCACCGCCGCGCTCGACGCCCGCGCCGAGTACGAGGTGTTCCGCCGCTTCTCGGAGCTGACCGAGGGGAAGATGGCGGTGCTGATCTCGCACCGCTTCAGCACCGTGCGCATGGCCGACCGCATCCTGGTGCTGGAGCACGGCCGCGTGCTGGAAGAAGGCACTCACGACCGGCTGGTGGCGCTCGGCGGCCGCTACGCCGCGCTGTTCGCCCTGCAGGCCGCGGGCTACCGGTGACGCGGAAGGCGCGCCGCGCGACACCGAGCGGCCGGCGCAAGTGACTGGAGTGGCATGCGGCTGATCCTGCGCTGGCGCAAAGAGATAGCTCCGATTTGTGTCTTGCGGCGCACCCCGCATCCGAACGGTATTGAGGGTCCTTGATCACCCGGGGAAGACGGGCGGCACCGGTTGACAAACCCAACTGTTCGGATGCATACTCCCATGCCGGTCGTGCTCGGAGTCGACGGGTTCGTGTGCCGGTTCTACGCCGGCGACCATGACCCGCCGCACGTGCACGTTTTCTACAGCGGCTCGCCTGCCGTCATCGAGCTCGACAGCGGCCGCGCACGCTCCAACGGCCTTCGCACGCCAGATCTTGCAAAGGCACGCGCGCTGGTGCAGGCGCACAGGGACGAGCTACGCGCGGCGTGGGCCGCGTGGCAGATGAAGACGAAAGGCGAGAATGAACACCAGGATTCCTGAAGAGCTGCGCGACGACTGGCTCGCTCTCCCGGAGGAAGAACGGGAGAGCGAATACGCCGAGGCGTACGCGCGCTACCGCTATGAGGAGCGGGTAGAACCTCGCGCGGTCAGCGCCTGGTACGACCCGGAACGCGACTTGGTGATGTTTCAGATGAAGAATGGCTGCGTCTTCGGCTTCCCATCACGCTTCGGCGAGGGCTTGGGGAACGCGACGCCCGAGCAGTTGGCGCAGGTAGACGCGACCACGAACCTTGGAGAGGCGCTGCACTGGGAAGAGCTCGACGCCGACATCTCCGTGCCCGGGCTGATGTTTCACCTGCTGAACGTAAAGGCGTGGTACGCCAAGTGGCTGGGGAGCGCGACCAGCGAGGCCAAGGCCGCCGCGGCGCGCGAGAACGGGAAGAAGGGAGGCCGCCCGCGCACCAGGGCGCCGGCGGCCGGGCGAACGAGCCGCAGCCGCGCCGCGGGGGGAGAGTGAACGATGGGGATCTGGGTCTTTCTGATGATCGGCCTGGCCGCGGGGGTGCTGTCGGGGCTGTTCGGCCTGGGCGGTGGCATCCTGATCGTGCCGGCGCTGATCTTCGTGGCGCGGATGCAGCCGCAGACCGCCACCGGCACCTCGCTGGCCGCGCTCCTTCTCCCCGTGGGCGCGCTGGGCGCGTACGAGTACTACAAGCACGGGCAGCTGAACATGGTGGCCGCGGCGCTGATCGCGCTGGGGCTGTTCATCGGCGCCGGGTTCGGCGCGCGCTTCGCGCTGATGCTCTCGGGCCTGGCGCTGCGCCGCATATTCGCGGTGTTCGTGGCGCTGATCGCGATCCGCATGTGGTTCTCGCAGCCCAAGCCCGCCGCGAAGACGCAGCCCGCTGAACCGGCCCCCGAGGCTGCCGCGCGCTGACGCGGCCGGCGGCCGGGCGGGACGATCGCAATCGCGGAAAACGCAGGAGGACCAGGAGAGCGTGGGCTCCCCTGGTCCTCCTTCGTTCGCATCCGAACCCCGTCGCTCAGTTGCGCAGGATCTCCTCGAAGAGCGCGAGGGCGCGCGGGTCGCCGCTCTGGCCCAGCCAGAACATCGCGGCCTTGCGGATCTCGGGGTCGCGGTGGGTGCGGGCGATGCGCACCAGCTCGGGCACCGCCTCGTCGCGCGGGCGCTGCGAGAGCGCGAAGACGGCGTGCTTGCGCAGCTCCCGGTCTTCGTCGCTGTCGTTGACGAACGAGGCGAGCTCGCGGGTGATGTGCTCTCCGGCCTGCTGCCCCAGCCAGAACACCGCCGAGCGCCGCGTGTTCTCGGGCCGCGCGTCGTTCCGCGCGATCCGCAGCAGCGCCGGCCACACGGTCACGCTGTCGGCCAGCGTGGCGGGGACGATCGCCTCCTCTCCCACGTTGCCGGCGGTCGCGCGCTCGGCCAGCCCCAGCAGGTAGTCCGACGCGTCGCGCGCTCCCACGGCGCCCAGGTCGGTCACCCGGCCGCGTCCCTCGGTGCTCCAGCCGCGGGCCACGCGGGTCCGCACCCGCTGCACCTGGCCCCCGCGCTTCACCAGCGCCACCCACACCGGCCCCTCGTCGCACTCCCAGCCGTCGTCGTCGTCCGACCCGCTCACCACCACGCGGTTCCCCGGGCGGCGCGAGGTGGAGATCCCGTGCTCGCCGCCGCACACCCCGGGGCGCGAGGCGAAGCGCATCCACACCTCGCCGTCGGGCGCGGCGGCCACCCGCGCCGCCACGCCGCCCTGCCCCGCCTGCGCGTCCGCGCACGCCGCCGACGTCGCCACGGCCAGCGCGCCGATGACGGCGGCGGCCTTCATCCATCGTGTGCTCATTGGCCGATCAGCTCCGAGAGGAGGCGCGCGGCGCGTGGGTCGCGGCTCTGGCCCAGCCAGAAGATCGCCTTCTTGCGCAGCTCGGGCTCGGGGTCGCGCCGGGCGATGTCCATCAGCTTGTCGAGCGCCGCCGGGTCGCGCATCCGCTGCGAGAGGACGAAGATCACCTGCTCGCGCAGCTCCTGGTCGCGCACGCGGTCGTACACGCCCGAGAGCTCGGCGATGGAGACGCCCGTCTGCCCGGCCCAGAAGAGCGCCTTCTTGCGCACTTCGGTGGGCTGCCCCCCGTCGGCGGCCACGCTCATCAGCCAGCGGTCGTTCCCCATCCCCCGCATCTGCGAGAGCGAGAACAGCACCTTCTCCTTCAGGTCCTCGTCGCGCAGGCGGCCGAAGAGGGTGCGCAGGTACTGGGCGCTCTCGGCGGACGGCCGCTGGCCGATCCAGAAGATCGCCTTTTCGCGCAGCTCGCCGGGCACGTCGTCACGCTCGGCCCAGGTGCGCAGGAGCTGCGCGGCGCGCGGGCTGCGGTGCTGCGACAGGGCGAACAGCGCCTTCTCCTGCACGTCGGTGTCGCGGCTGGTGCGCAGGATCTGCTCGATCGCGTCCAGCGAGCGCTCGGTGCCGCTCTGGCCCAGCCAGAACACGGCCTGGCCGCGCACCTCGGGGCTGGGGTCGTTGCGCACCACGTCCAGCAGGATGCTCTCGGCGTCGCCGCCGGCCTTCTGCGCCACCAGGAACACGGCCCGCGCGCGCAGCTCCTCGCTGCAGGCGTCGCGGCGGCCCAGCACGGTGCGCAGCAGCGGCATGGCCTGCTCGCCGTCCATCTGCAGCAGCGCGTTCAGCGCCGCCATCCGCGCGTCGTCGTCACCGCCGCCGCGGCACTGCGCGGCGCCGCGGGCGGCGCCCGCCACCGCCTCGGCCGCGTCGGAGTCGCCCTGCCGCGCCAGCTCGCCCTGGATGCGCCGCTGCAGCGCGTCGGCGTCGGCGCGGGTGCGGGCGCGGGGGTACTGGCTGCGCTGCGTCTCGAGCCCGCCCAGCGCCATGCGCAGCTGGTCGCTCCTGCCGGTGCGGTAGCGGGCGTACGCCTCCCAGTACAGCGCGTCGGCCGTGTAGCTGGACCGTGGGTAGCGCTGGCGGATGAGCTGGAACTGGCGGGCGGCGGTGCCCCAGTCGTTGCGGTTCAGCGCCTCGCGGCCACTGCGGTAGAGCGCGTCGGCCGGGTCCTGCGGAAAGGCGGCGGGCGGCGGGCCGTCGGCCAGCGCCAGCCGCGCGGGCTTCGGCTTCTGGGCGTGGAGCGGAGCCACGAGCAGCGCCAGAGCCGCCGGCATCAGGGTAAGGGAACGGAACATCTCAGGACTCTCCCAGGGTTGCGGGCGATCCGGCGGGCGCCAGCGACTGCATGCGGGGAAGCAGCTGCTTCTCCTCGAGCGCGCGGCGGGCCAGGTCCACCTCGGTGTGGTTCGCGTCGGTCTTGCGGGGGAGCGCGGCGATCTGCGCGAGCACCAGCTCCATGTCTTCCAGCAGCGTTCTCAGCTTGGGGTCGTCGGCGGCCGGGCTGTCCAGCAGCAGGCGCGTGCTGGTCAGCATCTGCCCGGCCCATTCACCCACCTGCGCGTCCACCTCCCCGCCCGCGGCCTCGGCGCGGAACGAGGTGAGCAGCGTCTCGGTGCGGTCCAGGTGCTGCGCCACGGCCACGCGGTAGGCGTCGGCGCTCATCGGGGTGCCCGGCGCGGGCGCTTCCACGTGGGCGGTGGGAAGCGTTCCGGGGCGGCTCGTCATCCGCCCGATCCCGACTCCCAGCGCCAGCACGGCGGCCACCGCGGCCACCCGCATCCACGGGAACTGGATCCGCTTGCGCTGGCGCCGCGCGGCCAGCTCGTCCACCGGCGGGTCGAGCGTCACGCCGGGCGCGCCGATCCGCCCGGCGATGGCGGTCCACACGTGCGTGCCGGGGTCGCGGTCGCGCAGGGCGGCGGCGCGCACCTTCACGGCGCGCAGCTGCTCGAGCGTGGCGCGGCACCCGATGCAGAAGCGGAGGTGCTCTTCGAGCGCCGTCCGCTCGGCAGGCGGCAGCTCGTCGTCCAGGTACTCGCTCAGGCGGTCGGTCCACTCGTCGTGCGGGTCGGTCACGGTGTCACTCATCTCAGGTGCTCCCGAAGGATCATGCGTGCGCGGTGGAGCTGGCTCTTGCTGGTTCCCACGCTCACGCCCAGCATCTCGGCGATCTCCTCGTGGCGGTACCCCTCCACGTCGAACAGGACGAACACCTGCCGCGCCCCGTCGGGGAGCTTGCCGATCGCGGTCTCGAAGTCCATCGCCAGCTCGGGCTGCGCGCTCCGCGCCGGCGTCCATTCCAGCGCCTCGTCGCCGGCGTCGCGGTTGCGGCGGGTGGCGGAGGATTGCCGCCTGGCCAGGATCAGGTTCACGGCCAGCCGGTGCAGCCAGGTGCCGAAGGCGCTTTCGCCGCGGAAGGTGCGCAGCTTCTCCCAGGCGCGGACGAACACGTCCTGCGTCAGCTCGTCGGCCTCGTGGTCGCCGGCCATGCGGCGGGCCAGGGAGTGGATGCGGCCGGCGTGCTCCCGGTACAGCCGGGCGAACGCATGTGCGTCGCCCGCGGCCGCCGCCACGGCGTCACCGCCTTGCACCGCTTCGAGTTGTGCGATCAGAGGGTTGGCTCCACGTTCAGCGGTCCGGCGCCTTCATCCGTCCTGGCAGAGGCGTTGGACAGGGGGATGCGGCCGGAGGTTGGAATCGGATGGAAACGATCGGCGCAACGATCCACAGAAACGATCCACAGTATAGCGCGCGAGGCGGCCCCGCGGGCCCTCACCGTGGCGTCCAGGCGCCCGACTGCGTCGGGTCCTGAACGCCTGTCCCTCCCCCGAACCGCAGGGGAGGGACGGTCGGCGCGCCCTGCGCCCCACGCGCGGACCGCGGTACAGCGTCGCCGGGGATGCGAGCCGAAGTCACTCCCCGCGACCCAGCTCTCCCCCTCCCCCAAGGCAGTTTTTTGGGGGAGGGGGCCGGGGGGAGAGGGCCCGCCGCGGCCGCGCCGAGGCCGGCTTCCCGCCACCGATCCCGGCGTGGAGAGGCTCCGCGATCCCGCCCGATCCTTGACGCCGCCTCGCACGGGGTCTATCCTCGCGGCATGCAGCAAAACGATGGCGCGTGGTGGCGCCTGATCGACACGCCGCCCGCGCCCGGCGCGTGGAACATGGCGGCCGACGAGGCGCTCGCCGCCAGCGTCGCCGCCGGAGGCGAGCCGGTGCTGCGCTTCTACCGCTGGAGCCCGCCCTGCCTGTCGCTGGGCCGCAACCAGCCCGGGCGCGGCCGCTACGACCTGGACGCCCTCGCCGCCCGCGGCATCGACGTGGTCCGCCGGCCCACGGGCGGCCGCGCGGTGCTGCACCACCGCGAGCTGACCTACACGGTCGCCGCGCCCCAGGCGCTGCTCGGCGGCCCGCGCCGCGCCTACGCGGCCATCAACCGCGCGCTGGTCGCCGGCCTGCGCACGCTGGGCGCCCCCGCGGCGCAGCAGCCTGCGGGGGCGGGGCGGGCCCCCGCGCCCTCGCTGGCGCCGTGTTTCGCCGAGCCGGTGGAAGGAGAGGTCGTCGCGGCCGGCCGGAAGCTCGTCGGCAGCGCGCAGCGGCGGCTGGGGGAGGTGATCCTGCAGCACGGCTCGCTCCCGCTGCACGACGACCAGTCCGCCGTCGCCGCGTTCGTGCTGGCCGCGCCCGAGGGGCCACCGCGGGGACAGCCGGTGGACGCGTCTCCGCCCGACGCGCCGGCGACGCTGGTGGAGGTGCTCGGGCGGGAGCCGGCGTGGGACGAGCTCACCGCCGCGCTGGCCCACGGGTTCGCCGAGACGTTCGGCGTGCGCCTGCGGCCGGACGGGCTGAGCGGATGCGAGCGCGGGCGGGCGGCGGAGGGCGCGGCGCGGTACGCGGGTGCGGCATGGACTTGGCATCAGTAGGCGCCGCTTGCGGCGAGGCGCTTCGCGCAGCGCCGGCGGACCGACACGCCACAGGGACGGGGAGACGGGGATGACCACAGCGAGAGCGTGGAAGGCGGGGTGGTGCGCGGCGGCCGCGCTGCTGATGGCCGCCTGTGGCGGCGACGGGGGCGGAGGCGGAGGCGGAGGCGCCGGCAACGGAGGCGCGGCGGCCGCGGGGCCGCCGCAGACCGGCGGGATGGCCGTGGTGGCCGTCACCAGCGACTTCCAGGCCTTCAACCCGGTGGTGAACACCCACGCCACCACCGACGACGTGATCCGCTTCATGCTGTTCACGCCGCTCATCCAGTACGACGAGAAGCTCACCGCCAAGCCGTGGCTGGCGCAGAGCTGGGAGATGACCGACACCGCCGTCACCTTCCACCTGCGCAACGACGTCAAGTGGCACGACGGCCAGCCCGTCACCGCCGAAGACGTCAAGTTCACCTTCGACCTGGCCAAGGACACCACCGTCGCGTCCCTCCTCGGCTCCGCGTACCTGGGGCTGGTGAAGAGCGCCACGGTGGTCGACCCCTACACCATCCATTTCACCTTCACCGCCCCGCACGCACAGGCGCTGGACGACTTCTGGTGGGCGCCGGTGCCCAAGCACCTGCTGCAGGGCACGCCCTCCACGCAGCTGGCGCAGGCCGCCTACAACCGCCAGCCGGTGGGCAGCGGCCCCTTCAAGTTCGCCGCGTGGAAGCCCAACGAAACCCTCACCCTCGAGGCGAACCCCGCCTTCCCCGCCGGGCTGGGCGGGCGGCCCAGGCTGGACCGGGTGATCTTCCGCATCATCCCCGAGCCGACCACCATGGTGACCGAGCTGGTGAACGGCACCACCGACGTGATCGGGTGGACGCTGCAGCCCGACCAGGCGGTGCAGGTGCAGGGGCAGCAGGGGCTCACGCTCAAGCACTTCCCCAGCCGCGAGTTCACCTACCTGGCGTGGAACGGCACCCGCGAGCCCTTCAACGATCCCGCGGTGCGGCGGGCCATGGGGATGGCGATCGACCGGCCCAGCATCATCAAGGGGCTGATGCGCGGCTTCGCCGTCCCCGCGGCGGGGATCATCCCCTCGTGGAGCCCGATGTACACCGATGCGCCCGGCGCGGCGTTCGACCCCAACGCCGCCAGGCAGGCGCTGGCGCAGGCGGGGTGGACCGACGCCAACCACGACGGCGTGGTGGAGAAGAACGGGAAGCCGCTGCGCTTCGTGCTGATGGTGAACACCGCCAACCGCACGCACCAGGACATGGCCCAGGTGATCCAGCAGCAGCTCAAGGCGGTGGGCGCGCTGGTGGAGGTGCGCACCCAGGAGTTCCAGACCATGCTGCGCCAGTTCAAGGCCCGCGACTACGACGCGGTGATCGCCAACTGGAGCCTCGACACCTTCAAGGTCGACCCCACGCCGCTCTTCAGCTGCGCCCAGAGCCGGGTGGAGAACAGCGCGAACCGCACCGGCTACTGCAACCCGCAGGCGGACGCGCTGATGGAGCGCGGCCTCCGCTCCACCGACCCCGCGCAGGGCAAGCAGACCTGGGCGCAGTACTCGCAGATCCTGCAGCAGGACCAGCCGGTCACCTTCCTCTTCTGGAGCGAGGACATGGCCGGCCTGGGGCCGCGGCTGCAGGGGGTGCAGATGGACGCGCGCAGCAAGCTGGCCAACGTGAAGGACTGGTGGATCCCCGCCGACCGCCGCCGCTAGCGCGCGGAACCCGGGGCGAAACGCTCTGGCCGCTCCGGGCCCCGCGCGGCGGGGCCCCGGACGCGCCGGAGATCGGCGGAAGGCCGGCGGCACGGCACGCCGGAAGCGGTACCGAAGTGCCGGGCTGCGCGCCCCTGGCGCCTTGCCCCCCGTTGACGTGGCTCCACATCCCCACCTCCTCCTGCTTGAGACCCATGCGCAACGCAACCAGCGCCGTCACCCTCCTGCGCGCCGCGCTGTTCGCGGCGTTCCTGCCGCTGGCCGCCTGCGGCGGCGGTGACCAGCCGGGGAGCCGCGGCACTTCGGCCGCGGCCGACACCGGCGGCACCCCCGAGAGCGGCGGCACGGCGATCCTGGCCGAGCTTTCCGACATCGACCACCCCATGCCGCTGACCGGGCAGTCGAGCGTGGACGGCGACATCGGCGGCGACGTGCTGTTCAACGCGCTGAGCCGCGGGGCGTGGGTGAATGGGCGCCTGGTGTACCTGAACTCCACCCAGAACCCCGCCGCGCTGGCCCGCAGCTGGGAGTTCATGGGGGCCGACAGCACGGCGCTGCGCTACCACATGGACAGCAGCCGCAAGTGGTCCGACGGCCAGCCGATCACCGCGCGCGACGTGGTGTTCACCTACCGGCTGCTGGGCGACTCCACCGTGGCCGCGCCCCAGCAGGACTACGTGAACCACATCGACAGCGTGACGGCGCAGGACGACAGCACCGTCACCTTCTGGTTCGACCGGCGCTACCCCGACATGCTCTTCCACTCGGGGCTGGGGATCAGCCCCGAGCACGTCTTCAAGAGCATCTCGCCCGCGCAGATCCGCACCCACCCGGCGTTCCTGGACCCGGCCCGGAACATGGTGGTGAGCGGGCCGTTCAAGATCGGCGAGTGGGCCAAGGGCGACCACGTCACCCTGGTGCCCAACCCGTACTTCCCGGTCAAGCCGCGGCTGGAGCGCATCGTGATCCGCGTGATCCCCGAGCCCACCACGCGGCTCACCGAGCTGATGACGGGGAACATCGACTTCATGCGCCCGATCCCCTACGAGCAGGTGAAGCACGTGCGGCAGCAGGCGCCCAGCGTACGCTTCGAGGTCGAGGCCAAGCGCTTCTACGACTTCATCGGCTACAACCCGAAGACGTTCGCGCCCTTCGCCGACCCCGAGATCCGTAGGGCGCTGGGGATGGCCATCGACGTGAAGGGGCTGATCGGGGCGCTGCAGATGGAGGGGCACGCGGTGCCCGCCGGGGCGCCGTACTCGCCGATCTTCAGCGACCTGTACGACCCACGCACCATGCCGCCGCTCCCCTACGACACCGCGGCGGCCATCCGCATCCTCGAGGCGAAGGGGTGGAAGGACAGCAACGGCGACGGGGTGCGCGACAAGGGCGGGCAGCCGTTCAGCTTCACCCTCGAGACCAACTCGGGGAACACGCGCCGCGCCGACGTCACCCAGATCGTGCAGCAGCAGTGGAAGCGCATCGGCGTGGACGCGCGGATCCAGATGAGCGAGACCAACACCTTCTTCGACCGGCTGACCAAGAAGGAGTTCCAGGCCGCCGCGGCGGGGTGGTCGATCGGCCTGTCGCCCGACCTCACCACGCTGTGGGGCCCGGGGAGCCCGTTCAACTACGTGAGCTACAGCGACCCGCAGACCACGGCGCTCTTCGAGCAGGCGCTGACGCAGCCCACCACCGAGACCGCGGCCCCGGTGTGGCGGCAGGCGGCGGCGCGGATCGCGCAGGCGCAGCCCTACACCTTCCTGTACTTCATGGACCAGCTCGACGGCGTGAACAGCCGGCTGCGCGGGATGAAGGTCGACACCTACGGCGCCTACCAGAACACCTGGGAGTGGTGGATCCCCCGGCGGCTGCAGCGCGCCGTGCAGACCCGGGCCGCGCCCGCCGCGGCGCCGGCCGACACCGCGAAGAAGTAGCCGGCAAACCCTGAACCCCGCCCGATCCATGCCCACCCACCCCCGCGGGATCACACGCGTCCTGCTGGCCGCCGCGCTCGCCGCGGCGGCGGTCGCGCCGGCCGTCGTCGCG
>DASSME010000475.1:0-10527 GCA_035689035.1 Longimicrobium sp.
ACTTCGAAACTCCAAGCAATTGGACAGAAATTCCGCATATACAGGACTCTCTGAATATATGCGAACGAAGTAGTCACTGGCGGCTAAGGCCATTCCGAGCTTAACCCCGATACTCCGGCCGAAATCGGTAAGACGGTACTCCTCAGCCCCGACGACCTCAATGAGATTTGCGCGATAAAGACTGAGGAGGACGGGGCGTAGTTCACCTTCTGAAGATCCCAGTTCCGTTGCGAGCGTACTCACAGTTAGGTGAGGCTTTCGGAAAAACATTGCAATAGAGGTGTACGCTCGCTCATCGTGGGCTACGGGTAAGCGGTAGCTATTCAGAAGTTGCACCACATCCCTACTCATGCTCGCCTCCCGAGAAGGAAATGGACCTCTTGGAGGCGACGAACCACAGTCAACGCTTCTCTGATTACGCAATCTGGAAGGTCAGCAGCTTCGTAAAGGAATACATCCCCAGTAGCGACGGAGCGGAGTTCCACGAGGCTTTTGTTTGCATATCCATCGTTCCACTGCTTGTCGAGGAATGTAACAATCTTTCCCGATAGTCCTGGGAGCTTGAAAAAGCTGTGAATCTCCGCGATAGAACCCGGTGAGTCGGGAAGAGAGAAAACAATGTCGTGAGCTTCCACGTCTGCGGCCTGTTGTGCTTCTATCGAAAACTCCGGGCTCGCGTCATACAGATCTTCGCTATAATGCGCAACATGGCCATGGCGTGTGAGCTCTTCCTTGAGCGCGGCGCGAGTCCGCCCAACTGCAGTTTTGGCATCAGGAGCGGGGCCCCAGATGAGAGCAGCAATCGGAATGCGGGCAATGCGAGCCAAACATTGCTGTCGCCGACGTCGGACCTCATCTAGGTAGGTTCCTTCACGCCCCACCGCGTTCCGCATCAATTCACCTTCCACGAGATTCTCGCTGCGGGAGGGTTTCCGCGTTGAATCGCTTTTCGTCATTCTACTGATCGTACGCATCTTATGTAACGACGCTCAATTCAGCAACGTCGCGGTTGGGAGTTGAACCTATCGGCGTACTGGGAGCAGCCAAAACTAGATGTAGTACTGCGGCCATCCTCGTTAGCAGAACTCGTCATGGCAGAAGTCACCTATTCTCGCTCTTAGTGGCCGACACTCCGCGGGGTGAAGCGCCAAGAGCATCGGATCTGTGCCGGAGAGGTGCCTACAATATTCCAAGGGAAGCGTTCACCGCCCCCCTTGTCCTTGTCAATGATCAGGTGATGGCGCTGAAGCGGGCGATGTAGTGGTTCAGGCGGCCGCTGACCTCGCCCAGCGCCTCGGCGGCGCGCTCGATCTCGGCGAGGGTGTCGGCCTGGGCGCGGGCGGCGTCGGCGACGCTGGTGGCGCCCTGGCCGTTGTCGGCGGCGAGCTGGCTGACGGCGGCGATCTCGTTCCTGAGCCCCGCCACCTTCGCCCGCTGCTCCCGCGCCCGCTCCGCCATCCGCGAGGTGACTTCGGCCGAGCCGGCGGCGGCCGAGACGATGCGGTCCACCGATTCCAGCGCGGCGCGCGACAGGTCGCCCACGTTGGCGACGCGGCCGGCGCCCTGCTCCATCCGCGACAGCGCCTGGTCCATCTGCCCGCGCACGGCGTCCACCATCTCGCGCGCCTGGGCGGCGGCGCGGCCGCTGCTGTCGGCCAGCTTGCGCACCTCTTCGGCGACCACCGCGAAGCCGCGGCCGTGCTCGCCCGCGCGGCTGGCCTCGATCGCCGCGTTCAGCGCCAGCAGGTTGGTCTGCTCGGCGATCTCGTGGATGGTGGCGACCAGGTCCGAGATGCGGTCGCTGGCGCCCGCCAGCCGCCGCAGCGCGCGCGACTCGTCGTCCACGAAGTCGCGCAGCTCCACCAGCCGCTCGATCGCCTCGCGCATGGCGGCGCGGTTCTCGGCCGCCATCGTCCCCGCCTCGCCGCTGGCGCTGGCGGCGGCGCCGGCGTCGTCGGCCATCTCGTCGGCGGCGGCGGCCAGGAGCTGGGTGGCCTCCAGGCCGCGCCCGGTGCGGCGCCCCTGGTCCTCGATCCTCCCGCGGATCTCGGCGGCGTGGCCGGCCACCTGCTGCCCGCTCTTGCGCAGCTCCGAGAGGCGGCCCCCAAGCGCGCGCAGCTGGTCCTCCATCTCCGCCGCGCTCAGCGTCATCGGCCGCACCAGCGCGTCCAGCTGCAGCGCCAGCGACACCTGCCGCCCGAAGCGCTCGATCAGGCGCACCTCGTTGGGCCCGTACGCGCGCGGGCGGTGGTGCGCCAGCTCCAGCACGCCCAGGGTGATCTTGCCGTAGCGCAGCGGCTGGATCACCAGCGAGCGCAGGTCCGCCACCCCTTCCACGCGCGCGTCGCGGCGGGTGTCGTCGACCACCACGGCGCCGTCGGCGGCCAGCGCCTGGGTGCGCAGGCCGTCCACCGGCACGGGGGCGGGGCCGCGGTCCGGCGGGGGGTAGATGGGGCGCAGGCGGCCCGCGTCACCGGCCCAGATGCTGAGCCGGGTCCAGTCCACCAGCCGCGCGGCCAGGTTCTCGATGCTGGCCAGGCTCTCGGCCAGCGGCATCCCCGCCGCGATCACGGCCTCCATCGCCACCACCTTGCGCAGCTCCTCGCTGGCGATGGCCTCCACCACCAGCGCCCGCGCCAGGATCCCGATCACCGCCAGCGGGACCAGGATCAGCAGCCACCCGTACCCCTCGGCCGCGAACCAGAACGCCGCGGTCACCAGCAGCGCGGCGATCGCCCCCAGCCCGGCCGAGACGAACTCGTAGCGCAGGATGATCGCCCACTCGGCGGGCGTCAGCTTGCCGCGCACGGCGAGCGAGAAGTAGAAGAGGCCGCGCGAAAAGGCGAACCAGGCCAGGAAGTAGAAGGCGAGCCCGGGGATGGCGTTGATGCCGAGCGGCCCGGACGATCCGTCGAGGGTGGGGTCGTGCGTCCAGGCGCGGATGGCGGCGTAGACGCCGGCGGCGGCCACGGCGCTCACCGTCTCGCGCCCCGCGTTCACGGCGGCGGGAAAGACCTGCTTGCCGCGCACGGCGTCGCCCAGCAGCGTCCCCACGGCGGCGGCGATGGCGGCGGCCACCGGCTGTCCCAGCAGCGTGAGCGCGCCCACGGGAACGATCGTCATCGTCACGTAGGCGAACTTGCTGAGCTGCACCGCGCCGTAGCGCAGCGCCGCCACCGCCAGGACCCCCGCGGCCGCGCCGGCGTACCCCGCGGGCGACGGCGGCCAGCGCAGCCACGCCGCGGCCAGCACGAACGCGCCCAGCCAGATCAGGGCGCGCGCGTACAGCCGCAGCACCGTCGCCAGCAGCGGCGGAAGCGCGGGCGGAGTCACCGTCGCCATGTACGCCCGAACCGATTCGAGACCGAGACCATCATCACCGTCGGGAAGTGCCGCCCTGGCTCAAGGAGAGATCCGCGCCGTCATCCGCCCCGCTCCGCCGCGTCGGGTGCGTGGCTGCCGCCACCAGAATGCGCTGAGGATCGAAATTTTTGAAAGTGGACACCTGAAGGCAAGTCGCGGACGCAGGCGTGCGCCGACCTTGATCGAAGCAGTCGGCGGGGCCTGCGTTCCAATCCCCGTCCGCCTGACGCAGCCGGAGTTCGCGCGCGACGGATGCGGCCGTGCGCCGAACCGCGAACTGCGTCATCAGGGGTTCCGAGCCGCGAGAGGCCGCGGTGCCGACGCACGCGTATCTCCGTGGGACCAGCGACGGGACGCAGGCGTGCGCTGAACCTGATGACGCAGTTGACGGCGCCGGCGTTCCGAGCCGCCGCCCGCCGGACGCGACCGAGCTCGGAGGACGGAATGCGAGCCGGACGCCGGCGCGACCCCGCAGCCACCCTCCGGCGGCACCCCGGCACGATTTCGCGGAGCCCGATGCCGGATCGGTCAACCGCGCGCGGCCGAGTCCACCGCGCCGCGCAGCTCGCGCATCAGGGCGCGGGCCGCCTCCACCCCGCCCCGCTCCAGGCGGTCCACCAGCGCGCTGCCGACGACCACGCCGTCCGCGATCGCGGCGACCTCCGCGGCCTGCGCCGCGGTGGAGATGCCGAAGCCCACCGCCACCGGCACGTCGGTCACAGCGCGCACCTCGGCCACCTCGCGCGCCAGCCCGGAGGAGAGCGACTGCACGGCGCCCGTCACGCCCGTCCGCGAGACGTAGTACAGGAACCCGCGCGCCGCCCGGGCGATCGTCTTCACCCGCTCGGGCGTCGTGGTCGGCGAGACCAGGCGGATCAGGTCCATCCCGGCGGCCTCGAAGCGCCCCTCCAGCTCCGGGTCCGCGCCCACCGGCAGGTCGGTGAGGAGAACGGCATTGGCGCCCGCCGCGGCCGCGTCGTCCAGGAAGCGGTCCACCCCGTGGTGCAGGACGGGGTTCAGGTAGGTGAAGAGGACCACCGGCGTGTCGCGCTCGCGCCGGAAATCGGCCAGCGCCCGCAGCGTCCATTCCAGGTCCACCCCCTGCTCGATGGCGCGGAAGGAGGAACGCTGGATGGTGGGGCCGTCGGCCAGGGGGTCGCTGAAGGGGACGCCCAGCTCGATCACGTCGGCGCCCTCGTCCGCCAGCATGCGGAGGATGGCGGGGGTGTCGGCGGGGGTGGGATGGCCGGCCGTGACGTAGGGGACGAGCGCCGCGCGGCCCTCCTCGCGCGCCGTGGCGAAGGCGCGCGCCAGCGCCGCGCGGTCAGACGAAGTAGTCACCGACATTGATTCCGTACCGCTCCGGGTCCGTGGTCTTGATGATGCTGCGCCGCGGCTTCCCCGTGGCGGGGTCGATCTCCGCAAGGTCCAGCGTGGTGGGAGGGACGACCGGCACCCCCAGCGAATCGTAGATCACCTTCACGATCGGCTGGTGCAGGCACTCGGGGTTGGGGTTGGTCTGGCAGACCACCGCCAGCTCGAAGGTGTCGAGGATGACCACGCTGCCGACGGGGTAGATGCCGGTCATCGAGATGAACGCCTTCACCACCAGCGGGTCGAAGCCGCGCGTGGGGTTGTCGCGCATCTCGCGCAGCACCTTGTCGGCCGGCCAGGGCTGCGCCTGGTAGCTGCGCTTGGTGGTCGCCGCGTCGAAGCCGTCGGCCACCGCCACGATCCGCCCGAATAGCGTGGGCTCGCGCCGGCGCTCCGAGCGCGGATACCCCGTCTGGTCCACCTTCATGTGGTGCTCGTACGCCACCAGCATCGCCCGCAGCGGCACCTCGGAGAGCCCCCGCATCTCGAAGAGCGAGAGCAGCCCCTCGGCCGGGTGCTCCTGCAGCACCGGGATCTCGTCCGGGCTCAGCGGGCCGGCCTTGTTGATCAGCTCCAGCGGCATGCGCACCTTCCCCACGTCGTGCAGCAGCGCGCCCAGCCCCAGCTCGTACAGCTGGTGCTTGTTGAAGCCCAGCTTCTTTCCCAGCGCGACCGAGAAGATGCACACGTTCACCGAGTGGGTGAAGGTGTACTCGTCGTAGTCGCGCAGCGTGGTCAGCCCGACGATCGACGCCTCGTTGGTCAGCACCTGGTCCACGATCGCCTGCACCGCGCGCTTCACCGGGCGCAGGCTCACCCCGCGCCCCATGCGCAGGCCGCTCATCGCCTCGCGCGCCACCGCCACCGTCTGCGCGTAGGTGCGCTTGGCGATCTGCCGCCCCTTGTCGCCCGTGGGGTCGCGCTCGCCCTCGCGGTCGGGCCCCACGCCCAGGTGCAGGACCGCCGTCCGCCCCAGGCGGTCGAAGAAGGCGCCGAACGGGTCTTCCTCGTCCTGCGGCTCGCTGTTCACCAGCGCCAGCAGCGCCGTCCACTCCCCCCGCTCGGCCCCGCGGAACACCTCCAGCTGGCCGATGCGGTGCCGCTGCAGCGCCCGGCCCACCTGGCCGTACGTGGCGTACGAGGCGAGGTCGACCCGCAGGCGGACGTCGTTCACGAAGAAGAAGTCGCCCACGTAGCGGATCACCATCTCGTCGTCCTGGTCCAGCACCGAGAGGGCGGCGGCCTCCAGCGCGTTCAGCGCGTCGACCACCGCCTGGTTCTCGAGCGGGTAGAGCGCGAGCGCCCGCAGCGCGCCGGCCAGCGCGAACAGGAAGTCGCGCCCCTTGCGCTGCAGGTCGCGGTCTTCGGCGCTCAGGCCGGGCGAGCCCTGCGCGGCGCCGCGCTGCGTCTCGGGATGGGTGAGCACGTCGCTCATTGGCGCTGCGACTTGAGAGCGTGGCTGACGGCGGTGCGGACCACCGGGTCCGGGTCCGCGGCGGCGGCGGTCAGGGCCTTCTCGGCGGCGGGGTGGCGGATCTTCCCCAGCCCCCGGGCGGCGCAGGCGCGGATCTCGGGGCTCTCGCGCCGCCCCAGCCAGCTGCGCCCGTTCAGGATGCGCTCCAGCACGGCGACCCCCTCGGCCCCGGCGAGCTGCCCGTAGGCCTCGAAGAAGGCGATCCGCTCGGTCAGCTCGGCTTCGCGCAGGCGCTTGCCGTCGAGCGCCGCTTCCAGCCGCGCCTTCGCGGGCGCCCAGCGCAGCGCCGCCAGCGCGCGGGCGGCGGCGACGCGCACGCGGGCGTCCGCGTCTTCCAGCGCGCCCTCCAGCGCCTCGCTGGCGCTGGGCGAGCGCAGCTCCTGCAGCGCCTCCACCGCCGCCAGCCGGGTGTTCGCGTCCTGCCGCCGCAGCAGCCGCGCGACGTCGCCGGCCGCCGTGGTCACCCGCAGCCGGCCCACCAGCCGCGCGGCCCCGGCGGCCACCGCGTCGTCATGGTCGGGGAGGAGGCGGGCCAGGTGCTCGCGCGCGCCCTCGGCCAGCCGCTCGGCCGCCGTCTGCACGGTGCGGCGCACGGTGGCCGACGCGGTGGTCTCGGCGGCCTTCAGCAGCGGGCCCAGCGCCTCGGGGGGGAAGTAGCTGAGCAGCGACCCCAGCGACGCCTCGCTCACCGCGGCGCCTGCGCCCTCCACCGTGCGCACCAGCTCGGCCACCGTGGCGGGGTCCGAGAGCTGGTCGAAGAGCGTGCGCAGGCTCTTCATCACCGGCCCGGCCAGGCGGCGCCCGCCGGTGGCGATCTTCACCAGCTCGTTCAGGATCAGCCCCGCCGTGTCCAGCCTCCCCGAGCCCAGCAGGATGGGGAGGAGGTCGCGCAGGATCCCCACGATCTGCTCCTGCCGCAGCGCCCCGCCGTCCTCCATGCGGTCGAAGAGCGCGTTCAGCACGTCGGTCCACAGGTCACGGCGCATCTCGCGCCCCAGCTCGCCCTCCAGCCGGCGCAGCTCTTCGGCGTCCAGGAAGTAGAGCGCGCCCCGGAAGTCCTCGGGCGACACGGTGCTGGCCAGCTGCACCTCTTCCTCGCGCGGCTGCGCCTCGGCCGGCCTGGCGGGGTCGCCGCTCGCGCCGGGGAGGACGGCGCCCTCGGGGAGCGCCTCCACGTAGCGGTAGCGCAGGTGGTACCAGTCGCGGTCCCACAGCAGGGTGAGCAGGTCGTCCTGCTCCTCGCCGCGCAGCCGGCTCACCCGCGCCAGGAGGGAGAGCAGCTCGTCCATCTCCTCGCGCTCGAAGCCGCGGTGGAAGGAGAGCTCGCGCACCCCGTCGCGGTAGAGCGTGAACGCCAGGTTCTCGCGCGCCGGGTCGCTGCGCCCCGCCCCGCCGAACCCCGGGCGGTCGGTGTCTTCGCCGTGGTAGACGGAGACGCCCTCCCAGACCAGCTCGCGCTCCTCCACCGCCACGGTGAAGAAGGGGACCCCCGCGAAGGTGCGGCGCAGCGACTCGCGCACCCCCTCCACGATGCGGTCCAGCGCGGGGGAGCTCCCCTCGTACAGCAGGTGCGCGCGCCACGCCTTGGCCAGCCCGCGCAGGGCGTCCTGCACCTGCGCGCGCACGTCGGCGGCGGCGCCGTCAGGGGCGCCGCCGGTGGGCTGGGTCAGGGTCTCGGTCGCGGAATCCGTCATCGGGTGGGACGGGGCGTGCTGGGGCGTGGGGACGCAGGCCGATAGCTTAACCGCTAAGCCCAGCTTCCACAACGGTTTTCTGCTGAGTGCCGCGCCTTTGGTTGCGCAAGCTGATACGTGCTGCTACCGCTTGCGGACTCACCGTGTGAGCTCGGCCACCTGCGCCACGTCCTTGTCGCCGCGGCCGGATAAACAGACGACTACCGGCCCCCGCTCCTTCCACGCCGCCCCTTCGCGCAGCAGGAACGCGATGGCGTGGGCCGATTCCAGCGCGGGGATGATCCCCTCGAGCCGCGCCAGCCGCTCGAAGGCGGCAAGCGCCTCGGCGTCGGTGACCGAGGTGTAGCGCGCGCGGCCGCTCTCCTTCAGGAACGAGTGCTCGGGCCCCACGCCGGGGTAGTCGAGCCCCGCGCTCACGCTGTGCGCGGCGGCCACCTGGCCGTGCTCGTCCTGCAGCAGGTAGCTCAGGCACCCGTGCAGCACGCCGGGCTTGCCCAGGGTGAGCGTGGCCGCGTGCCGGCTGGTCTCCACCCCGTCGCCCGCGGCCTCCACGCCGACCAGCTCCACCCCCGGGTCGCCGACGAAGGGGTGGAACATCCCGATGGCGTTGGATCCCCCGCCCACGCAGGCGACCACGGCGGCGGGAAGGCGCCCCTCGGCCTCCTGGATCTGCGCCCGGGCCTCGCGGCCGATCACGCTCTGGAAGTCGCGCACCATCCGCGGGTACGGGTCGGGGCCGACCACCGAGCCGATGATGTAGTGCGTGTCGCGGACGTTGGTCACCCAGTCGCGGATCGCCTCGTTGGTGGCGTCCTTGAGGGTGCGCGTGCCGCTGGAGACGGGGCGCACCTCGGCGCCCAGCAGGTTCATCCGGTAGACGTTCAGCGCCTGCCGCCGCACGTCCTCCTCGCCCATGTAGACGATGCAGCGCAGGCCGAAGAGCGCGCACGCGGTGGCCGTGGCCACGCCGTGCTGCCCCGCCCCGGTCTCGGCGATGATGCGCTCCTTGCCCATGCGGCGGGCGAGGAGCACCTGCCCCAGCGAGTTGTTGATCTTGTGCGCGCCGGTGTGGTTCAGGTCCTCGCGCTTCAGGAACACGTCGACCCCGCCGCACGCCTCGCCCAGCCGGCGGGCGCGATAGAGCGGGGTGGGCCGCCCCACGAAGTCGCGCCAGAGCGCGTTCAGCTCGTCCCAGAAGGCGGGATCGCCCTGCGCGTGGGCGTAGACCCCGGTCAGCTCGTCCAGCGCGGCGATCAGCGTCTCGGGGACGAAGCGCCCGCCGAACGGCCCGAAGCGCCCCGTGTGCTCGGCCAGCGCGATCGTCTCCGCGGCGGAACCGGCATCCAGCATCGTCGTCATGATCGATTTCTTCGTCTCAACGAGCATCGGCGGCCAGCACGCCGCCGATGGTCAGGTCACGGTTGCCGGGCGATCCGGCATCCGCTCGGGTTTGCCGGGCGATCGAAATCGCGGCAACAACGGCCCAAAGTCCGCCTTCGCGGACTCCATCCGGGATGATTGGCGCACCTGAACGAACGTCACTCTGGAACCGCCGCTCACCGTACCGCGGCCGCGACACCGTCCCGGAGGATACGCGGGCCCCGCGTACGCAGTCCGCGCAGGCGGACTTCCCGAGGTTCCAGCGGCGGGTTTCAACCCGCCGCCGCGCAACGGACGTCCCGCAACCCGCCGTCGCGCAATCCGGCGCCGCGGCCCGCCCCTCAATCCCCCAGCCCGCGCACCGCCGCCACGAACGCCCGCACCGCCGCCGCATCCTTGACACCCGGCGAGGTCTCCACCCCCGAGCTCACGTCCACCACCGACGGGCGCAGGATGGAGGCGGCCTCGGCGACGTTGTCGGGGCGCAGCCCGCCGGCGGCCACCAGGGCGACGCCGTCCGGGAGCACCCCGAGCCGCCCGGCCACTTCGCGCCAGGGGAAGGACGCCCCGGTTCCGCCGCGCGCCTCGGCGCTGTAGCCGTCCAGCAGCAGCGCGTCGACCACGCCCGTATAACGGACGGCCGCGGCGGCGAACTCGTCACCGTCGCGGGGGCGCACCGCCTTCCACACCGTGAACCCTTCGTCGCGCAGCGCCGCCGCCAGCTCGGGCGGCTCGTCGCCGTGCAGCTGCAGCACGTCCAGGCGCGCGGCGCCGGCGGCGCGGCGGAGCTCGTCCGCCGTGGCGTTCACGAACACGCCCACGCGCCGTGCATCAAGTCGGTCAAAGATAACCGCGGCGGCCTCCGGCGTCACCGTGCGTTTCCCCCCGGGCGCCAGGATCACCCCCAGGTAGCGCGCCCCGGCCGCGGCCGCGGCCTCCGCGTCGTGCGCCCGCGTGAGCCCGCACACCTTCACCGCGGGCGGCCACGGGCGCGTCACCCCCGCCTCCGCGGCAGCTTCGGCCGGCCGGCGAGGGCCGCCGCGGCGGCCTCGAGGTCCGGCTGGCGCATCAGGCTCTCGCCCACCAGGATCGCGTCGAACCCGGCGGCGCCCAGGCGGTCCACGTCGGCCGCGGTGCGGATCCCGCTCTCGGCCACCAGCGTCACCCCGTCGCCCACGCCGGAGGCGAGGCGGATGGAGAGGTCGAGGTCGGTGGTGAAGGTGGCCAAGTCGCGGTTGTTGA
>DASSME010000476.1:0-2575 GCA_035689035.1 Longimicrobium sp.
AGAGCAGTCCCTGCTCGCTCCCGGTGGAGACCTTGCCCCGCAGGTCGAGCAGCGTGCCGGCAACGCCGTCACCCGGTTCCGGAAGCAGCAGCAACCTGCCGGTCTTCTCGACCACCGCCAGCCGGTCGCTGCCGGGCACCGCGGCGATCTCGACCGGCTGGTCGAGCCCGCTGGCCACCTGCACCAGCCGCACGCCGGTGGAGGTCGGCGGCGGCGGATCGGGGTCGGCCGAGCCGCCGCCGTTGCACGCGGCCGCCAGCAGCAGGACGAACAGGCGCTTCATGGGGCCTCCTCGCGGGGTGGGTCGTCGGCGTCGTCGTCGGGCTCCAGCCCCTCCAGCACGTGGCGGGCGTCGTCTTCGCGATGCCAGGGCACCATCACCCGCGCGCCGTACATCGACGGGCCCTGGTACCCGGCGCCGAACAGCCCCAGGTGCGCCCCGGTCACGCGCGCGGGGATCCCCGCCTCCTGCAGCGTGGCGCAGGCGAAGTCGGCCTCGAGCACGGCGCCGTACTCCGCCACGACTACCCAGGGCTGCGTGCGTTCCACCAAGGTCGACACGTCCAGGTGTGCGGGGATCGAGGGGTGTGATGGAATGCTAACCGCGTACCCGCGGTGGCACAAACCAGGAGCCGCCGCGGTCATTGAACGCGAACCGCTACGGCTCGATTCTCGCGCCGGCCGGCCACGGATCTTCGGCTTGCCACGGTTCGTTCATGCCGCGACGGCTACGGATGAAGCGGATCGACCCGACTCGGGAAGGGAGATGAGATGCGATGGCGTTCGGAAGATCGAGATCGATGCGCTGCGCGGAGATGGTCGCCCTGGCGCTCGTCGGCGCGTGCCGGATGACGCCCGCGCCCGAGCCGTCCGCGGGCGCGGCGGGGGTGCCGCTGGAGAACACGGCGTGGACGCTGGCCGAGGTGCGGGGCCAGCCGGCGCGCGCGATCGGGTCCGGCGCGGGCCCCACGCTGCGGCTGGACGCGGCGCAGACGCGCGCCTCGGGCGACACCGGGTGCAACCAGTACGGCGGCCCCTACGAGCTGAGCGGAACCTCGCTGCGCCTGGGCCCGCTCGTCTCCACCCGCCGCGCCTGCGTGGACGAAGCGCTGAACCGCCAGGAGACCGCCTTCCTCGCCGCGCTGGAGGAGGCGCGCAGCTGGCGGGTCGACGAGGGCACGCTCGTCCTCTCAGGCCCCTCGGGCCCTGTCGCGCGGCTGGTGGCGCGGCGGTGAGCACGGCGGCTCCCGTGACGATGCTCAGGGAACGCGGGGGAGCGGCACCCGCTTCACCTCGCCCGAGCTCAGGAGCACGGTGACGGCGCCGTCCGGCGCGGCGGCGGCGTGCCGGATGGCGCGGTAGTCGCCCTCCGCGTCGTAGCGCGCCTCGCGGCCGCCGGCGTTGAAGAGCTCGCGCTCGCCCGCCCGGTCGATCCAGAACAGGCGGTGCCCGGTGTTGCCGATCCATCCGCCGCGCGCGGGGAACAGCGCCTGGTAGTGGTGGTCGCGAAGCTCGGCGGCCTTCCAGGTGCGCCCGCCGTCGTGCGTCACGTAGCGCTGGTTGCCCCGGTGGTGAATCCACCCGTCCAGCCACCCCTCGTCCCCGTCGAAGTACATCCCGCCCGCCTCCTGCACGTAGGGCACGGAATCCCGGTTCCGGTCCGTGGCCGTCACCAGCGTCTCTGCGCGGTACCCGCCCCGCGCGGGGGTGAGCCGGCGCACGGAGCCCAGGTACGAGAGCAGCGTCATCGCGCCGCCGGGGTGGACGAACACCCACGCCACGCCGTGGTCCCGCCACTCGTCCGCGCGCGTCCAGCTGCGGCCACGGTCGCGCGACACCAGCACGAAGCCGTGCTCCCGCGTACCCGCGAACTCGCCGGGGTAGAAGGTGCGCGCCACGTCCACGCGCCCGGCGGACTCGTACTGCCGCCCGCCGAACGCCACCCACAGAGAGTCGC
Source organism: Longimicrobium sp. (assembly GCA_035689035.1). Classification (GTDB taxonomy): domain Bacteria; phylum Gemmatimonadota; class Gemmatimonadetes; order Longimicrobiales; family Longimicrobiaceae; genus Longimicrobium. The sequence continues at coordinate 1,958 of DASSME010000476.1, forward strand.
CCGCCAGCACGTTCACCACGTCGTACCCGCGCAGCGCGGCGACCTCGTCGAGCGCGCCGGTGCGCGGATCGAACACGGCGTTGAAGCCGTGGCCGGTCCACACCATCAGCCGGCCGCCGTCCAGCGGCAGCACGCCGGCCAGGGTGAGCGGCGCGATCCCCGCCAGCCGCCACCCGCGCCCGCCGTCGGCCGTGGCGTACACGCCGTGGGCGGTCACCCCCCACGTCACGCCGCCCGCGAGGGCGATCCGCCGCACCGGGGGCCGCGCCGCCGCGCGCGTGAGCGGGCGCGCGTAGACGGCGCGGCCGCGCGAGACGCGGTACAGCCCCAGCTCGCCGTCGACGGCGTAGACCACCCCGTTCGCGGCGGTGAGCGACCGCGCCCAGTCGTGCATCGGCGCGTCGGCCAGCCGGCTGCCCTCCCCATCGGCGTCCACCTGGTAGACGCGCCGCGTCTTTCCCAACGCGTACACGCCGCCGGTCTCGCGGTCCACGGTGAAGGCGTAGAGCGTGTCGTTGCCGGGCGTGACCTCGGTCCAGCGCACCGGCGAGAGCGGCGACGTGAACAGGTGCGTCTCCTGGATCGCCCAGAGGCGGCCGCCGAGCAGCGCCACCTGTT
>DASSME010000477.1:0-3033 GCA_035689035.1 Longimicrobium sp.
GTTGCAGGCGGCGCCTCGCAGCGCGGCCGCGGCGGTGCTCCCCAGCGCCAGGCGCGAGAATCCCGAACGGCCGTGCGTGCCCAGCACCAGCAGATCCGCGTTCCACTCCTGCGCCTCGCGGTCGATCTCCCGCGCCACCTCGCCGAAGCGGACGCGCGGGGTGATCGCGGCGCCGCCGGTGCGCTCGGCCACGAAGTCGCGCAGCTCGGCCTCGGCGGCGTCCTTCAGCGCGTCTTCCTTGAGCGGCGGCGGAAGGAGCGCGTCGAACCACACCACCATCAGCGTGCGCAGCTCCAGGCCGCCGCCGAAGAGCCGCGCGGCGGTGTCGGCGCCGCGGTCGTGCAGCTGCGCGCTCTCGTCGGAGAGGTCGGTGGTGAGCAGCACGCGGCGCACGGGGCGCACGAACGGCTGGTGCATCACCAGCACCGGCACCGGCGAGCCGCGGATCACCCGGTCCGCCGTGGTCCCCAGCAGGTTGCGCCAGAAGCGGCCGCGGCGGGTGGCGCCCACCACCACCAGCTCGGCGTGCTCGCGCGCGGCCACCTCCACCAGCGTGTGCCCGGCCGAGCCCTCGATGCTGTGGCAGCGGATGCGCGCGTAGTCGTAGCCCGCGGTCATCCGCTGCAGCCGGGCCAGCTGGTCGCGGCAGTACTGGGCGCGGAAGCCGGGGTCCGCGTACGGCGCGTACTGGGCCCAGGCGCTCACCAGCGGGGGCGGCATCTCGTGCACGTGCACCACGTGCAGGGTGGCGCCCAGCGACTTGGCGAGCGCCACGGCGGGCGCCAGCACGGGGTCTTCGCCCTGCCGTCCGCCGCCGGCGTCGTCTTCGCCCAGGGTCGCCACGCCAACCACGATGTTCCGGATCGGGGTGATCATCGTTCCCTCCACACTGCGGGGTGTTGGTGCGGCGGCGCGGCGTTCCCGCGATCTCCCGCATCATCTCCAAGTTGGCGGCGGCAGGCGTCCCGGCGCTGTGGGGCGCTGCGCGGGCGGCGTGTGGGGAGACGGACGCAGACGCGTGTCGGGTGTCGCCCAGCCCTCATCCCCCCGGCCCCCTGCTCCCGAACTGCAGGAGAAGGGGGTGGACGGCGCCGACGAGAAGCGCCCCGCCTACGCGCTCGCGGAGGCGGCGAGCGGTTGGTCGTGCGGCTCCACCGTGGCGACGGAGGGGGGGACGACCAGGACGTTGCAATCGACCGCGGTGAGGGCGGTCTCGGCCACGCTGCCGGCGAGGAAGCGCTCCACGCCGTGGCGGGCGTGCGTGCCCAGCACCAGCAGGTCGGCGTCCCACTCGGCGGCCTCGGCGGCGATCTCCTCGGCGGCCCGGCCGACGCGCAGGGCGGGCTCCACGTGGGCCGCGCGGGGGCGGCGGGCGGAGAGGAAGGCGGCCAGCTCGCCCTGCGCCCGGTGCGCCAGCGTGCCCACGGTGAGCGGCGGCGGCAGCATCCCGTGGAAGACCACGGCCAGCGAGCGCAGCTCCAGCGTACGCCCGGGGAACAGCCCATCCAGGGTGTCGAGCGCGGTCTCGTGCACGGCGGCGCTCAGCTCGGACAGGTCGGTGGTGAGCAGCACGCGGCGCGGCGGCTCGGCAAAGTCGCGGCGGGCCACCAGCACCGGCACGGGCGAGGCGCGGATCACGCGCTGCGCGGCGGTGCCCAGCAGCGCCCGCTCCAGCGCGCCGTGCCGCGAGGCGCCCACCACCACCACGCCGGCGCCCACGCGGCGGGCCACGGTCAGGATCGCGTCGCCGGGCGCCATCGGGTACACCCAGGCACGGGAACGCAGCTCGCCGCGCCCGGCCACGATCTCGTTCAGCGCGCGGCGCAGCGCCTCGCGCACGCGGCCGTCGCGCCCGTCGCGATGGTGCATGTAGTCGGCGCCCGTGTCCGCGGCCTTGCCGCCCAGCAGCGGCGGCTCCAGCGCGTGCACCAGGTGCAGCTCGGCGCCGCAGGCCAGCGCCAGGTCGGTCGCGGCGCGCAGGGCAAGGTCGGCAACATGTGCGTGGGCGACGCCCACCACGATCGTACGAATCGGCTCGGACATGGGACTTGGCTCCGGTTCCCGGGGTGCGTCAGCTCGTCACGAGTTCCATGATGCCGCCGCGGAGCCTGCCCGGCAGTAAGGGATCTTCGGGGAAGCGGTGTAAGGAGAAGTGCGAGATGCGGGTGCGGTGTTTCGGAACCGCTGTGCGGGATGCGGAACGGCAGGGGGTGCGTGCGTGCGCCCGTGGGTGAATGGGTTCGAGGACGCGAGTAACCGTCGGCGCCCGGTCGAAGTCCGCGCGGATGGCCCGCGTGCCGCCGCGAGCGGCGAGCGGCGAGTTCCCCCCCGGGCGAACCCGCTCACTCCCGCACCCGTTTCAAATTCAACGCACCCGCCGCTACACCCCGACCAGCGCCGGCTCCGAGATCTGCTCCAGCACCTTCTCCACCAGCTCGGGGGCGAGACGGCCCTCGCGCGCCAGCAGGTCGGCGGCGCTGATCACGCCCACCAGGCGGCCGCCTTCCACCACCAGGACCCGGCGCACGCGGTGGGTCACCATCTTCCGCATCACCTCGGAGACGGTGTCGGCGGCGTGCACGGTGACCAGCGGCGGGCGGCTCATCACGTGTCCGCAGGTGCAGGCGTGCACGTGACCGGCGGCCACGTGGCGCACCACGATGTCGCGGTCGGTGATCACGCCCACCGGGCGCATGGTCTCGCGCCCGTCCACCACCGGCACCATCCCCACGTCCAGGTCGCGCATGGCGGCCGCGGCGCGCAGCAGGGGGTCGCCGGGCGTCACCGCCACGGGGTCGGGGCTCATCAGGGTTCGGGCCTTCATCGTTCCCTCCCTTCCGCGCTCGCGGCCCGCCAGGGTACGGCCGCCGGGCCGGCGGGGGGCCGGCCCGGCGGCGCGGTGGCCCTCGGCGCACAGGGCGGGGCCGGTGGAGACGAGGGCGGGCTCGTCGTCCCACGTGCGGGCGGGGCGGGGCAGGACGGCCGATCCGTTGCCCGGACGGCCACCCGGCAGCTCCGGGCTGGGGACGGCAC
>DASSME010000478.1:0-7060 GCA_035689035.1 Longimicrobium sp.
TCTGCATCGGCTTGGCGTGGGAGGGTGGCGTCTGGTCGCGGCGCTACGACCTGGGCGACCGCGGTCGCGACTTCATCAAGGGGCTGACGGCGATGAGCGCGCTGGACCGCGTGCGCCGCTGGCTGCTGGGCGAGATGGAGCCGGCCGCGCGCGAGTGACGGTGGGGCGAGCCGTCCCCGCCCCCGTCCCGTTTTCGCCCCGGATCGCCGTCGGAAGCGAGACCGGCAGGCCGGCGAGATCGACGAGAATCCCGCCAATCGGGCCATCTCCGCCGGCACGCGGGAGATGGCCCGAGGTGTGCTGCGAAGCCGTGCGGGTTGCGAACACCCTTTCCCATCAGGAGGTGGCTCGTGCGCTGGTCCAAAGCGAAGCTGGTCGCGCTGTCCGCAATCGTGTTCTCGACGGTGGCGTGGCTCGGCGCGGCGTCCGTCGCCTTCACCTGGCTGTGGATGACCGGCGCGCTGGTGGCCAATGGCCGCGGCGACGCATCCTTCACCGGCAAGCCCGCGGCGACGGTCAGCGTGTACGGCGCGCCCTCGAACTCCCTGGGTTCGAGGGCGGGCGTGTACCACGTGCTGGTGATCTTCCCCGCCGACTCGGTGACGTGGGTAGTCGCCGGGTCCACCAGCGGGGACGTGATCGCCACCACGCACGACGAGTGGAAGGTCTGGGCACGCTTCGGGAATGGAGAGCCCGTGGCGACGGGCCGTTCGCTGGATTCCCAGTACAACGCGCTGCTGAGCCGGGTTACCATTCGCGGCCACCACTACTCGCTGGCGCGCGGCAACCTGTTCGTGGCCCGCTTCGGCGATGGCGACCGGGTGGAGGTGGTCCAGATCCCGCGGCACGTCTCCGACACCAGGAGCGGAGACGTGGTGAAGACATTCCAGGCGTTCCTGCCCAACGACCCCGTGGTCCGCGACCTGTATCGCTATCCGAAGGTGCCGTGCCCGCGGCGGCCCGCCTCGGCTGCCCGGACGAGCGAGGCGTGACAAGCCCAACCGCGCCCGACACACCGCCGGACGGCGCCCCGCCGGCTCCCGCGCAACCACCCGCGCGGGAGCCGGCCGCGTCGCCGGTGCGCGGGGTGCCGCCGCCCGCCGAAGCGGTGGAGATGGGCGGCGAGGCGCCGTGTCAGCTCCCGCGCTTCTGGGACGTTGAAGAGTGACCGCGCCCGCGCAGTGAGCCCGTCCCTCGATAACGATCCGACCGCTCGATGCTGTCTCGACGTGCCGTCATCCCGCTCGTGACGCTCGCCCTGGCGGCGCCGGCCCGCGCGCAGCAGCCGGTGCAGGAGTACGAGCCCGCCCGCGGCTATTCCACCTTCAACGCCGCCGTCCAGCTCACCGGCGGCTTCGAGCGCGGCCGCGAGCTGATGCTGGCGTGGGGGCGGATGGCCACCGCCGGCCCGCGCGGCGCCTGGATGGCGTCGCTGGAGCTGGACGCGGGCCTCAGCCCCGGCGTCCACGAGTTCATCGAAGGGGTGGCGGCGGGGCCGCGGCTCACGCTGGCGCGCGCCTTCCCGGCGCAGTTCATCAGCCTGGGCCGGCGCTCGCGCGGCGAGCCGTACCTGCTGGCCAGCGCCGCCCTGTACGCCGCCGGCGACTTCCGCGACGACCGCACCCGCTGGGGCGGCGCGCCCGCGGTCTCCGCGGGCCTGGGCCTGCGCGTGTTCAGCGACGCCTGGAACGTGGACCTGTCCACCTTCGAGGCCGTGCTCGAGAAGCGCTACGGCGTGCAGGACGATGGGCTGCGCCTGTACTTCCGCGTCGGCCGCGCCACCGCCCGCCGCCCCCGCGACCGCGAATCCCCGCCACCGCTCGTCACCCCGCACCAAACCCGGCGCTGAGCAGATCGCTCGGCGCCCGTTTTCGCCTCTTGGGTGGCTCGTGCAAAACTCACGGAGTTCACAGAGGAAGTGCAGTTGTTTCTGTGAACTCCGTGAACTCTGTGAGAGATCGTCGTTTCATTCCTCCGTGGTCGTGCGCAGCGCGGTGAGTGACTCGGGATGACGAGCGGCGGGTTGGACGCAGCATCCCCCCAAACGCCATCAGACAGGGACGTGTGGCCGACGCCATCGCCACGCTGCGTACGGCCGCCCGCGTCAGGAGTCTTCGAACTCGTAGTCGATCGTCACGGTGGCGCCGGACTCGTCGTGGCGGTACTGGACGTCGCCGCGCAGGCCGCGCAGCTCGCCGGTGGCCGAGCCGGGGACGATGCTGCCGAACGCGCGCTGGCCGCCCGCCGTGGCGATGCCGCCGTGCTGCATCACGAACGTCCCCGCGCGCCCGGCCAGTGTCCCCGTCACCACCTCCTGCGCGAGGTAGCCCGCGCCGCCGTTCTCGCCCTGGCACGACAGCATCTCGGTCTCGCTCGTCCCCTCCAATTCGCCGCGGAACGTCTTCCGGATCATGGCCCGCCCCAGCCTGGGCCCGCCCTCGGCCGAGGGGATCTCGGACGGCTCCCAGCCGGTGACGTCGAACGGTACCACCACGCGTGTGCCCATCGTGCTCCAGTGAATGCGGAAGGGTCAGTTCGGCGCGCCGGGGCCCGTGAAGCCGCGGGTGAACCCGGGCTCCAGCGGCCTGGTGCCGGCGCGCATGGCTTCGGCCGCGGCGGGCGGCACGCCGATCTTCATCGTCAGCTCGAAGTCGGGGTCGTGCACCACCTCGCCGGTGGTGTTGAAGCGGTACTCGTGCAGCGTCGCGGGCTGCAGCAGCTCGAGCGCCGGCGGCAGGTTGAAGGTGGGCCCGCCGTCCAGCCGCTCCAGCACGATCCCCTCGAGCGGGTTGATGCGCGCGATGCGGCAGTGGAACTGCGCGTGCCCGATCAACTGGTCATCCAGGTCCTCGAAGGTGAGGCCCACCACCACGCACTTGCCGGCGTACGGATCGCCCATGGCACGTCCCAGGAAGATGGATGGAGGCGGCTCGCAACGCGGAGGGCCACGCTGCACGCCGCTCCGCCGCGGGCGCGCCGCGCACCGGCGGATTCACGCGCCGCGGGCGCGGATCAGCGTCGGCAGCTCTGCGAAGCCGCGGGTGCGGGGGAGGGCGAGCAGGACGGCGGCGAGCTCAGCGGGGGGCACGATCAGCGTGCGCTGGTCCAGGTGGATCCAGCCGCCGGTGATGGTGAGCACGGCGGCCTCCTTCCCGTCGGCGCGCAGCACCTCCTGCTGCACGCGCCAGTGCGACGCGTCGGCCGAGAGCCCCGAGCAGCGCACGGTCACCGTCACCTGGTCGCCCAGGTGCAGCTCGCGGCGGTAGCGCGTCTCCTCGCGCATCATCACCGGCCCGAAGCGCAGCGCCTCCAGCCGCCGGGCACCGAACCCGTGCGCGGCCAGCAGGCGGAAGCGTGTGTGGGTGGCGTATTCGCTGAACGCCGTGTTGCGCACGTGCCGGTTGCCGTCCAGGTCCGCCCAGCGCACCTCGAACGGGCACGCGAACGCCACGCCGTCACCCGCGGAGTGCGTGGTGTTCGCGTCCGGCGACGTGGGCGGCTCGCTCAAGACGCCGCGGACGCCCCGGCCAGCCGCTCGATGGCGGCCAGCGCGGCGTCGTAGTCGGGCTCCCGCATCTGGTCGGCCACGTACTCGGCGTGCGCGACGCGGCCGTCGCCGTCGATCACGAACACCGCGCGCTGCAGCAGCCGCCACTCCTCCAGCAGCACGCCGTAATCCTCGCCGAACCGCTCGCCGCGGTGGCTGGACAGGAACTCGTGCCGCGCGTCCTGCTCCGTCTGCCAGCGGCTGAGCGCGAACGGCAGGTCCATGCTGATGGTGTACGCCTTCACGCCGGGCGGCAGCGTCTGGTCCCACCGCCGCGTCTCCACGTGGCACACCGGCGTGTCGATCGAGTTGATCACGTTCAGCAGCCGCACCTGCCCGGCCGAATCCGCGAGCGAGACGGTGTGCGGGAACGCGTCCCCCGGCGTCAGGCAGTCCAGCTCGAACGCGGGCGCCTGCTGGCCGGTTTCCAGCTTGTCGCCGATGACGGTGAGCCGGACGGTGTCTTCGAACGCTTCGCCGGTGCGTCGGTGGGTCATCATTCTCCTTGGACGGAATCGAAAGTAGTGAGGACTACAACTTGATCGTTTGGTGGACCAGCAACGAACACTTCGGCTAGTGTCGCCCCCACACGCGGATTTCTCCGATCGCTGCATCGCTCCACCGAGTGCCGGGATACACCGACTCAATCGCGAGCCTCACCGTCTGCGTGTTCGTGGGCGTGACGTCGAAATACTGCAAGTCGTTGTTGTCGGTGAGGTGAATCCGCTGCCACGAACCGTTCGAGAACGTAAGCACGGCGTCTCGCACGCGCTCGTTCTCGTAGTATCGGGGCCCGTTGCCATAGCCGTTCACGATGCCGACCCGGCATACGGTGGTGGGTGACCTCAGGTTGAGCTCGATCCAGTCGCCGGAGCCGTCGCCGTCCGCACCCTCCACCCATACAGTGTTCCATTTTCCATCCACCGCCATCTCCGGCCCGTAGCTCGCCACCCTGCTGGGCGGAAGCACGGAGGACGACTGAACCGACATAGCCCGGATCTCATACCACTCTCCTGCGTTTCCCTCGGTGGATACCACCGGCGGCGTGGGTGGCGGTGCGACGGGCGGTGCGGTCGGAACGACGACACGCGGTTGGGTGCGCGACTCGGTGGAGGAAACCACGCCTCCTCCCACCAGCGTCTCCGGCCGCGTCACCACCGGCGGCTCGGGTTTGTACTTGGCGTCATGCAGAACCTGCCAGCGGAAGTCCGGCCAAGCGAATACCGACGCTGTCGCGCCCACGGCGGCAACAACAAGGCTAATCACTTCGATGGTGTGGCGTCGCATCAAAAGCCCCCGCAGAGATAGAAGCCCCCGAACCATCACTCCAGTGAGAGTATAGCGCCCAGTCGCTCCGGGATGAACAACCATGTACGGAGTTCCCCTACGCCGTGAGCCCGTCATCGGACTAAATTGCCCATGTAACGATATGTGGCAACGATGCACCACTAGCGGGTCATCTCCGCCCCGTGTCGGACATTTCGTTTGGCACCCATATTCGACCAGAAAGCATCTATCCCGTTATCAGGCTGCAAGTTGCGCAGCTTGGAGAGCGTGTTTGCCCCAACGGTGCGGATCATGAGTGCCAGACCGGCGCCGCAACGATGCGGAGTTCGACAATCGCAGCACCCCTCCTCATACCACGGAGCCGCGCGAATGCGCCCTTCCTCTCCTCCGTGGCGGCGCGGGATCGCCCCCGCCGCCCTCGCACTGCTGCTCTCGGCGTGCACCCACGACCTGACCGAGCCCGCCCAGACGCCGTCCGAAAGCCCGCGCGGCGCAGTCGCAACCACCACCACCGACCAGCCGCGCTTCATCTCCAACGCGGTCAAGTACCGTGACGCGGGCGCCAGGCCCGCCACTGGCCGCAGCGGCTCGTCCAGCCTGGCCGTCCGCGCGCTGCTGGGCAGCGACGGGGTGACCCAGCTCGAGGTGACCACCGGCTCGTTCGACGGCGTGGCGGCGCCCAGCCCGCTCGCGAAAGTGCAGGTGAAGCAGCTCGAGGCCGGCGGCGGCGTGCTGCGCACCCTCAACTACAACAACCTGTCGGGTGGCGGAACGGCCACCTTCAGCTACACCGGCCTGGCGCGCGGCCAGAAGCTGCAGGTGCAGGCCAACGTCTCCGAGCCGAAGCGCACCGCCGTGGTGACCGTGACCGAAGCGGTGCGCCTGCGCCCCGACCTGCGCGTCCGCCTGGAGGCCCCCGCCGACGCCATGGTCGGCGTCCCCGTGACCCTGCTGGCCACCGTGAGCGAGGGGAACGGCGACGTGGGCGCGCGCACCGACTGCGTGCTGTACGTGGACGGCGTGGAGGCCGACCGCGCCCGCGCGATCTGGGTGGACGCCGGCGACCAGGTGACCTGCGCCTTCCTGCACACCTTCGCGTCCGCAGGCGACCACGCCCTGCGCGTGGCGGCCGAGAACGTGAGCCCGGCGGACTTCGACCCCGCCAACAACGTGGCCGAGGGCACCATCCACGTGGGCGCGCAGCGTGACCGCCGGTTCAGCTACTATGCGTCCGCCGAGGACTACCGCGAACAGTCGGTGCAGCTCGACTCGGCCTGGAACCTCTACGACGACGGCCGGCGCACCCTGAACGTGCAGACGCTGACCCAGACCACGCGCACCCAGAACGCGCAGCTCAACGGCTGGACGCCGCACGGCGTCTCGCGGGCGGCCACGCAGATCCGGGTGTCGCAGAGCACCGGCGGGGTGGTGGTGCATTCCGGGTTCTGGCCCAACGCGCTGGGGCACGAGTACGGCCCGGTGTCGGGCGAGCTGGACTGCATGTCGCGGTGGAGCAGCGGCGCGCTCTTCTACCTCTGCAGCACCGGGACGCCCGACAACGGCTTCACCAGCTTCCAGTACCTGCGCTTCGGTACGGCCGTGACCTACTACAGCGTCACCCACACCTCTTTCTGGTACCCGGACGCGCCGGACAACGCCTACACCTATTCGTTCGACCAGACGACGGTCGACGCCAGCGGCCAGCCGCAGATCACCGTCGGCCCCGACTACCGCTTCCAGGTGGAGCTGATGGACGGCCCGCGCACGTACCGGGCGGACGCCACCGTGGCCCTGGGTCCCGTCCAGACCTCCACGTGGACCTTCTATCGCCCGTCCGGGCGGCGGTGCTCCACCCAGCGCTTCGACGAGTTCGCCATGCGGCTGGACATCTGCCGCTACCACCGCGCCGAGATCACCAAGCGCAACGGCTTCGTCAACTACCAGGCGGTGGAGTAGAAAAACCGTAGGAACCGATGCGCCCGCGTGATTGCGCGGGTGAAGACGACGACGGCGTGGGAGCGAAAGCCGCTCTCCACGCCGTCGTTCATGTCACCGTAAGGAGCCGCCGACTTGGAGAAAGCATTGACTTCCCGACGTTAAGTCACCATGTGGCGACCCGGCCCATGCACTGGGGCAACGCTGCCCCGAGGTGGACATATGTTCATTCGACGAGATTTACGCTTACAGCTAAACCCTTGTAAATCCGAGAATTACACCTCTGTTTAA
>DASSME010000479.1:0-7154 GCA_035689035.1 Longimicrobium sp.
TTTCTGCGGCCGCCGCCGGGCGGGGGAAGGATACGGCTCCTCCCCCCGCCCGGGCGCGGCTTCGGTACGTGCGTCCGCTTTTCCGTGCCGCCGGACGCTCCGCCGTTCAGCCCGGGGCCTCCTGCGCCACCGGCGGATACAGCCGGGCCGAGTCGTCCAGGTACAGCTCCACGAACTCCTCGAACGAGCCGGCGACGGCGAACATCTCGTTCATCCCCACCGGCACCACCGGTCCGCCGTCCGCGTCGCCGGTCCCACCCAGCCGGACGGCGTACGCCCACGACCAGTCCAGGTAGTCGCAGAACACGTAGTACCGCTCGGGCTCGGGGGGCTCGGGCCAGCCGTACGGGTTGCGCGCGGCCGCCGCGGCGAACGACTCGTACGCCTCCAGCGGAAGGAACGCGAACCCGTTCTCGTCACGCTCCGTCCCGTTCGCCCGCTCGAGGAGCGCGTGCAGCCCGGAAGGCAGCCGCGCGCCCGCCCGCGCCTCGAAGGCGTCCAGCACGGGGCGGGGGCACCCGGGCCGGGTGGCCACGCCCGTGCGCGTCCAGTGGGCGGTCAGCCGCTCGGCCGCGCTGGACGGGGCCCCTCCGTGCTCGGTCATTTCGGCCATAGCTCCAGGATCCTCCGCATCAGGTGCAGCCGCGGGATCAGCTGCTTGTTCACCAGCTTGCGCCCCCCCTCGGCCAGCGAGCGCTCGTAGAACCGCAACTGTCCCTCCACCCACTCGCGGCTGAGGCCGCGCTCCACGAATCCCTGCACCGTTTCGCTCGTGAGGCTCTCGGTGAGCGCCTCGGTTTTCGCGATGGCCGCCTCGGTCTGCCCCGTTCCCCACCCGATCAGCTCGCCGAACGTGGACGAAGCCGTGCTGGCGACCGCCTGGGTCGCCTCGGCCTCGGCGATCTCGGCCGCAGACTCGGCCACGGTGGCCGCCGCCCCGTCGGAGGTGACGACGGTGACCGCGCCCACGGTGCCTCCGGCCTCGGGCGCTGCGGCCAGGATCACGCCGGCGGCCGCCCCGGCGGTGGCGCCGATCGCCGCCCCGCCCAAGGTGAACGCCGCGAACCGCCCCCACGAACGCTCGGACCGGGGCGTGAACACGAAGTACGCCCCCGCGCCGATCGCCGCTCCCGCCAGCGCGCCGATGCAGATCGGGCACAGGCCGCTGGGGTCGCTGGAGTTGATCGCGTCGCCGTTGCCGTAGGCGTACAGGTTCAACCCGCCGGCCAGGCCGATCGGGTCTTCCTGGGTGAAACGGCCGGTCTGCGGGTCATAGTAGCGGGCGCGGCGGTACATGGTGCCCGTCTCGTCGCGCTTCCCCGTGATCAGCGTTCCGTGCCACCCGGCCGCCTTGCTGTAGAAGGAGCCGATCTCGTACGCCTGCCAGCTGTTGCGCTGCCCCTGGACGAACACGCAGCGGCTGGTGCCCGAGAAGGTCTGGCAGTGGTTGCTGGCCCCGGTCATCGACACGCTGATGTCGGCTTGGCCGCGCCAGTCCCACAGCACGCTCATCGCGAAGGGCGAGAACGAGGTGGCCTGCCCGGCGCTGTACGGCTCGGGCCAGTACCGCTGGAGCGCGATGCGCACCAGGTCCACCGGCTGGTCCACCCCCAGCGCGTGGGTGTAGGCCACCCGGCCGAACGCGGCGTTCGGGTCCCACTCGAAGAAGTTGGTGGGCATCGGCTGCGGCGTGGGGCCGTAGGGCCAGGTGGCGGTGTAGGTCCGGATCGGGAGCGCCCCGGTGTCGTTCTCCAGGTACGCCGACCCGTCCTCGCCCGGCATCTGGATCTCGTACAACTCGTGCTGCCCGTCCCACACCGTGCGCCGGATGGTGCTCTGGCACGACTTGGGGGCTCCCACCCCGGTGGTGCCGCCGCAGGTCACGCGGGTGCGCACCCACGCGCGCCGGCCCAGCGCGTCGTACCGGTACTCCTCGAACACGTCTTCCCAGCGGCCTCCCCCGTCCGTTCCCTCGCGGGACCGGTGCTCGGCCGCCCGCAGCGTGCCGTCGCCGTCGTAGAACGAGGCCAGGTCCTCGCAGTCCGCCTGGTCCTTGCTCTGCGAGTCGCACGAGCCGGTGGCCTGGTACGCCTGCGTGGCGAACTCCTGGTCACCCTCCAGGTTGTACGTCCACAGCGACTGGTGGGTGACGTCGCGGGTGCCGTTGTCGTAGGGGATGCGCGTCCACTCCGAGCTCGACGACAGCCGCCCCGCGCCGCCGGCGTACTGCGGCGTGCCGCTGGTGAGCGTGACGTGCGTGGTGGCCGGCTGGTTGACGCAGAAGCAGGGAACCGCCGCCGACGTGCTGCTGCCGTACGCGTTGCTCATCGCGTCGTAGCGGTAGCTTTCCGAGCCGCGGAACGCCGGGTCGGTGCCGTTCCCCCAGATCACCGAGGTGGTGCCCACCGTCTGCCCCAGCCCGCTGTAGGTGGCGTTCACCGAGTCGCGCACGCCCGGCCCCAGCGCCTGGACCACCTTGCCGCGGGTGTCGTAGTCGAGCGTGTAGGTGCGCCGGCCGCCGCTGGTGCCCAGCGTGCGCAGCAGGCCGTCGGCGTTGTAGCCGTAGGTGTCGACCACCCCGCCCGGGCGCGTGAGCGACGCGATCTGCCCCTGCGCGTCGTAGGTGAAGCTGAACTGGTTGCCCAGCGCGTCCACCACCCGCTGCAGCTCGCCGGTGTCGTGGTCGTACAGGTACTGCGTGCTCCCCCAGCCGCCGGCGGGCGCCAGCTGCGTGGGGTGGGTGAGCGAAATGCGCCGGCCGTCCAGGTCGTACGCGTACTCCAGCGTGTACACGTGCTTGCTGAAGTCGGTGCCGGACGCGTCGCGGATCTTCTGCGTCTCGGTGCGCACGCGGCCGTTGGGGAAGTAGGTGCGGCTCACCTGCACGTCGCCGTTGTTGGCGGTGGCCACCAGCGAGGTGACGGGGTCGTAGGTGAAGGTCGCCTGCTCGCCGGGCGCGGTGTAGCCGCAGCCTCCGTCGTTGGGCAGGCTGGGGTAGGTGCGCTGCAGCGGGGACACCGAGGTGCCGCAGGCGGCGTAGCCCAGCCCGTAGTGCGCCGGGATGCCCTCGTAGCGCGCGGTGTACGCGAACGGCAGCACCGTGCGCGTGGTGAGCCGGTTCAGGTCGTCGTAGGTGAAGGTGACGCGCTGCTCGCGCCGGGTCACCAGCGTGCGGGTGTTCCCCGCGGCGTCGTACTCGGTGCTGTCGCGCTTGCCGTCGGCGGCCACCTCGGCCACGATGCGGCCCGCCGCGTCGTAGCGCCAGGTGGTGGTGAGCGTGCCCACCCCCGCCGAATCGGGGACCGAGGTGCGGGAAAGCGTCTTCAGCCGCCCCTCGCGGTCGTAGGTGCGGCTGGTCTGCAGCCGCTGCTCGCGCGCGCCGTTCAGCGGGGGCCCGTAGCTCTCGCTCCACTGCACGCGGCCGTTCACGTCGTAGACGGTGCTGTCACGCTGCGAGTTGGGGTCGCCCAGCAGCACCACCCCGGGCTGCAGCGCCACGCGGTGCAGCACCGGCCGCCCCATCGCGTCGCCGCCGTAGGCGATGCGGTTGCCGCGGGGGGTGACCACCAGCGACAGGTTCCCCAGCGCGTCGTACGAGTACTGCTCCACCGGGGTGGTGCCGCCCACGGTGGGGTAGGTGACCGACTGGACCATCCCCGCCGAGGGGGTGCCCAGGTTCACCGGGTTGTACGCCATCCGCGTGGTGCGGGCGGGGTCGGAGCCGCGCTGGATCGCGGTGGGCTGGCAGTACTGGTTGTACACCGTGCGCGTGGTCTCGCCCTCGGGGAGCACCACCCGGTTGGTCTTGTCGCAGCGGGTGTCGTACCCGTAGACGTTGGTGGGCACCATCCCGTTCGCCGCCTGCATCCCCCAGTCGGTGGTGCTCAGCAGGTGGCCGCGGTCGTCGTAGGTGGCGGTCAGCTGGCGCCCGCCCGGATAGGTGACCGAGGTGACCAGCCCGGGAAGGCGCGTGCCGCCGCGGCGCAGCACGGTGGCGCGGCCCACCGCGTCCACCACGCGGACCGGGGCCTGCCAGCGGTCGAGCCAGTAGCGCGTGGTGTCGGCCACGGGGCGCGGTCCGTCGATCCAGGTGTAAACGTCGGCCTGCGCCACGATCGACGACAGCCCCTGCGACTCGGCCGCGCGGAAGCCCAGCTTGATCGAGTCGCCCGGCGCCAGCGGAAGCGCGGTGCCGGTGAGCAGCCCCGCCGCGTCGTAGCGGAAGAAGGTGGGGACGTTGGAACGGTCGTAGCGCGCGGTGACGCGCCCGCCCGCGGCCGGGAAGTACACGTGCGGCCGGGTATAGTCCAGCGCGCTCCCCTGCGCCACGTCGTGGCGGTACTGCGGGTCCCAGATGCGGGTGAGGTCGGCGCCGGTCATCTCCAGCCGCACCACGCGCGCCGAGTCCGCCAGCCCGCGGTTGCCGGGCGCCACCACCTCGGCCAGCTTGCCGGGCCCGGCGTTCGGCGACCCGCCCGTGTAGTTGAAGGTGTAGGCGAGCGAGGTGCCGGGCAGCTGCAGCTGGGTGAGCTGAAGCGCGCCGGTCTGCGCGTTGACGGCGTAGCCGTAGGTGAGGGTGCGGCCCAGCGCGTCGACGGTGCGGCGGTGCAGCCCCGCCGCGTCGAAGTACACGCGCGTGCCGCCCGGCACCGAGCGGACGTACCCGCCGGCTCCGTCGGACCGGATGGTGTCGGGGCGGTCGAAGAAGGGCCCGGCCCACCCCGTTTCATCCACCGTGAGCGAGTAGCGCCGGGTGCTCCCGTCGCTCCCCACCCAGAGCAGCTCCTCCTCGTTCACCGGCACCAGCCGCTCGAGGCCCGACAGCCACCAGCCGCGGCCGAAGTAGCTGTCCGAGCGGTTCACCACCGCCAGCCGACCGGTCCGCGAGTACAGCACCTCGGGCGAGGCGCCGTAGTACGCCGTCACCTCCAGGGTGTAGCCGTACAGGCCGGTGGCCTTGGCCGAGGCGTCGTACCCCAGGGCGACGCGCGCGGTGTCGCCCGGGAAGCCGCGCCACTTTCCGCGCGCGACCACCACCCCCTCCACCGTCAGCGTGCCCGCGAGCGAGTCGGGGCGGGGCATCCCGGTGTCGCGCGGCACGTGCGCCGCCACGATCGGGTAGGGCTTCGCGGTCTGGCTGCTGTACACCAGCATCGGGGTTTGCGGGGTGTTCAGCACCCGCGCGCTGGGCAGCGCGTGCGCCAGCCGCAGGTCGCCGCACTGGAACGCCGCCCCGGGGCCCACCTGCGTGGTCACGCAGAGCGCCCGGTCGAGCAGCGACAGGTCGGCGCGGTCGCGCGGGCCACCGGGTGCGCCCGCGGCGGACATGGGGATCACGATGGTGCTGGCGTACCACTGGCCGGCCGTGCTCCCCACCGACAGCCCCAGCGAGCCGATGCCGCCACTCTGCAGCCGGTAGTTGATCCCCACCAGCCCCGTGTCGCCCGGCGCCAGGGTGAGCTGGGAGACGCTCGGCACGCAGGGGTCCACCGGCCAGTCGCAGGCGCCGCTGAAGGCGTAGGTGACGGTGCGGCTCCCCACGTTCACCACCCGGAACGTCTCCAGCAGCGACTCGCCCTGCGGCCGCGCCACCGAGCTGGGGGCGATCACCAGGGGCGGCGGCTCGTAGTGGTAGGTGGCGCTGGTGGTGGTGCAGAGCCCGTCGTTGTTGCAGATGTGGGCGCTCACCACCAGGTCCGCGCCGTTGGCGGGGAGCGTGACGGCCCCCTGCGACGAGGCGTCGGTCAGCCTGCCGCCGGCGTAGAAGGGGTCCCAGGTGAAGGCGGCGGTCGAGTCGCCGCCCGCCACGGTGATGGAGCGGGTGCTCTCCACCAGCGCCGAGTTGCTGTCCTGCCAGTAGATGTCGACCATCATCTGCTGGTCGCCCACGGCGCCCGTGGCGGGGCTCACGTCCACCAGCGGCGGGGTGGGCGTCTGCGGGGGCTCGCAGGGGTCGGTGATCGATTGCAGGCAGGTCTGCGCCTGGAGGGTGCGCGGGGCGAGACACGCGGCGCAGACGGCCGCCAGCGCGAGCGCCAGCAGCCGGGCTGCGCCGGGCCCGCGGCGCGCGGGGGCACGCGGAGATGGCATGGCCAGGGAGGGGTGCGGGTGAAACCGCGGGAACCGGAAATTTGGATTTCCGGGGAACTCCCTCCCATGTTAAAACGGCAAAATCTCATTGCAACGGCCCGGCGGAACCATTATGTCGCAAGCTCCTAAGTTGTCCTACTGGTTAGACAAACCGGTTCATGCGAGAATCTTGACCGTAGTCCCAGAAGCGCATAACCATGTATGCGGCACGTTGCGCAAAAGTGAAATTTTCCTCCCTCACGGCGTCCGGAGAAAGCCGATGACCACCCGACTGTCCACCCTTGTCGCCGCGCTGCTGGCGCTGGCCGGCCCGGCCGCCGCGCAGGCACCGCTCCCAACCGAGCTGCCCTTCAACGCCCACGTCTCCGTCGTTCGCGCGCGGCTGGGGCGGCTGGGGCTGCACGAGCGCCCCGCCGCCCGCAAGCCCGAGAGCACGGTGTTCGCGGCGCAGCGAGGCGGGGTGAGCTCCGAGTTGCGCACGCGCTTCCAGGGTGGCGTGCTGGTGCACGCCTTCTACGTGGCCGAGGGCGACTCGGCGGCGCTGCAGCGCGAGATCGACCAGTCGGCGGCGTCGGCGGCGGCGAAGTTCGGCCAGCCCTCGCGTGACGCCGAGGGTGGGCGCGCCTGGCGGCTGCCGGGCGGCCGCCGCTTCGCGCTCCCCGCCGCGCCCGCGCGCCTCCCCACCGGCAAGTTCTCCTTCGCCGTGGTCTACAACCGCAGCTGAGGGAGCGGCGGCGCGCAATCCCGCCGTCCGCGGCGTCACCGCGTCCCTCGCCTCGACCGCGCCGCCCCGGAGCAGACCGGCTCCGGGCGGCGTCTTCTTTCCCGGCCGCGGCGGAACGGCTTCCTCACGCAGGGTTCGCAGGGTTCGCAGAAAAAACCAGCAGTTCTCCGCGAACCCTGAGGACCCTGCGTGAGGCCATGGTGAACTTTCACCGTTCTCTCCCGCCGTCTGGTATCGCGGTCCTGATCCATCACCGCCTTGTCCGGGCGTGCCCGTCTCGCCCGGCGGCTTTTGGGGAGGGTGGGCGGGGCGTTAGAATGTCTCGCGCCGCGTTGCCGCG
>DASSME010000480.1:0-15129 GCA_035689035.1 Longimicrobium sp.
ACACGGCGGCGGCCGCCGCCGGGCGCGGGGGCTTGCCGCGCCCTCGTACGAGCGTTCGCCCGCTTGACGGGACCCGCGCGGGCGCGGCACTTTGACCCGATGACTGCAACGGACACGACGCGGGAGCAGGAGCTGCTCACCCGCTTCCGCGCGGGCCAGCGCACGGCGCTCGCCCGCGCCATCAGCATGGTGGAAGACGCGCGCCCCGGCTTCGAGCACCTGCTGCACGAGCTGCACGGCCAGATGCTGCGCGCACATCGCATCGGCATCACCGGGCCGCCGGGGGCGGGGAAGTCGACGCTGACCTCGAAGCTCGCGCTGGAGTACCGCAAGGCCGGGGAGACGATCGGGATCGTGGCGGTCGACCCCTCGTCCCCCTTCACCGGCGGGGCGCTGCTGGGCGACCGCATCCGGATGAACAACCTGGCCACCGACCCCGGCGTGTTCATCCGCTCCATGGCCACGCGCGGCGCGCTCGGCGGCCTGGCCACCACCACCAAGGAAGTGGCGGACCTGCTCGACGCGTACGGCTTCGGCCGGGTGGTGATGGAGACGGTGGGTGTGGGGCAGAGCGAGCTGGAGATCGCGGGGACGGCGGACACCTGCGTGGTGGTGCTGGTCCCCGAGAGCGGCGACTCGATCCAGGCGATGAAGGCGGGGCTGATGGAGATCGCGGACGTGTTCGTGATCAACAAGGCCGACCGCCCCGGCGCCGACCGGCTGGCGCAGGAGATCGAGGTGATGCTGCACATGCGCCTGGGCGACATGCCGCAGGGGGCCGGCCACCACGGCGTGAGCCTGAAGACGGTGGGCCGGCACGCGCGCGAGGCGGCGCGCCAGGCCGCGGCCGAGAGCGGCGCCTGGGCGATCCCCGTGCTGAAGACGGTGGGGCAGAGCGGGGAAGGGATCGAGGAGCTGGCGCGAACGCTGGACCGCCACCGGGTGTATCTGGAGGATTCCGGCGAGCTCAGCCGCCGGCGGCGCGCGCGGCTGGCCGAGCGGGTGCGCGCGGTGGTGGAGCGCCGGTTGCAGCGGCTGGCGTGGAGGTCGGGGCGCGGCGAGGAAATCCTCGACGCCGCGCTGCCGCGGCTGGAGACCGGCGACGCCTCGCCGTACGAGGTGGCCGACCGGATCGTGGCGGAGATCGGGGTCGAGACGCGTTAGATCCTTCCATCTACAGAAGAACGAACCATGAGCGTGGTGGAGAACGGCGCGGCGCCGGCAGAGCTGCTGGAGCGCATCCGCGAAAAGGAGAAGGAGCTGGAGACGCTCAAGGCGTCGCTGGCCGCGTGGGACGGCGCCTATGAGCGCGCCCGCAAGCGTGACGCGGTCTTCACCTCCGTCTCGGGCGCGGCGGTGGAGCCGGTCTACACCCCGCTCGACC
Organism: Longimicrobium sp.; assembly: GCA_035689035.1. GTDB lineage: Bacteria > Gemmatimonadota > Gemmatimonadetes > Longimicrobiales > Longimicrobiaceae > Longimicrobium. The sequence continues at coordinate 1,385 of DASSME010000480.1, forward strand.
GGCCCGTGCCCAGCGCCGAGGAGGCGGCGTACCACAACACGGCGCTCGGCTTCCCCGGCGAGTTCCCGTTCACGCGCGGGCCGTACGGCACCATGTACCGCACGCGGCTGTGGACCATGCGCCAGTTCGCCGGCTTCGGCACCAGCGAAGAGACCAACGCGCGCTACCACTTCCTGCTCGAGCGCGGGCAGACCGGCCTCTCCGTCGCCTTCGACTTCCCCACGCTGATGGGGTACGACAGCGACCACCCGCGCAGCCTGGGCGAGGTGGGTAAGTGCGGCGTGGCGATCAGCTCGCTGGACGACATGGAGACGCTGTTCAGCGGGATCCCGCTGGACCAGGTGAGCGTCTCGATGACCATCAACGGCCCGGCCATCATCCTTTTCGCCTTCTACGTCGTCGCGGCCGAGAAGCAGGGGGTGACGCCCGACCAGCTGCGCGGCACCGTCCAGAACGACATCCTCAAGGAGTACCAGGCGCAGCACGCGTGGGTTTATCCGCCCGAGCCGGCGCTCCGGCTGATCATCGACATGTTCCAGTGGTGCGCCGCGAACGCCCCCAAGTACAACCCGATCTCCATCAGCGGCTACCACATCCGCGAGGCGGGGGCCACCGCGGTGCAGGAGCTGGCGTACACGCTGCGCAACGGCTTCGAGTACGTGGAGCGCGGGCGCGCGCGGGGGCTGGACGTGGACGACTTCGCGCCGCGGCTGTCGTTCTTCTGGGACGTGCACAACGACTTCTTCGAGGAAGTGGCCAAGTTCCGCGCCGCCCGCCGCATCTGGGCGCGCCACCTGCGCGACCAGTACGGCGCCAAGAACCCCGAGAGCTGGCGCCTGCGTACCCACGCGCAGACGGCCGGGGTCACGCTCACCGCGCAGCAGCCCGAGAACAACATCGTCCGCGTGGCCTACCAGGCCCTCGCGGCGGTGCTGGGGGGAACGCAGTCGCTCCACACCAACTCGATGGACGAGACGCTGGCGCTCCCCACCGAGAAGGCGGTGCAGATCGCGCTGCGCACGCAGCAGATCCTGGCGTACGAGACCGGGGTGCCCAACACCATCGACCCGCTGGCGGGCTCCTACTACGTCGAAGCGCTGACGGACCGGATGGAGGCCGAGGCCGAGCGGATCTTCGCCGAGGTGGACAAGCTCGGCGGCGTGGTGCCGGGGATCGAGGTGGGGTACTTCCAGCGCGAGATCGCCCGCAGCGCCATGCGCCAGCAGCTCGAGATCGAGGGCGGCGAGCGGGTGGTCGTCGGCGTCAACGAGTTCACCGTCGAGGGCGAGGAGATCGAGATCCCGCTGCTGAAGGTGACCCAGGAGAGCGAGAACCGGCAGCGCGAGCGGATGGCCGCCATGCGCGCCCGCCGCGACCAGGCGCGCGTGGACGAGGCGCTGGCCACGCTCAAGGCCGCCTGCCGCAACGGCGAGAACGTGGTGGAGCCGCTCCTCGACGCCGTCCGCGCCTACGCCACCCTGTACGAGATCCGCGCCGCGATGGAAGAGGTCTTCGGCGCCTACCAGGAGCCGGTGTTCTTTTGATGGAGGATGGTGACCGATGAAACTGCGGGTGCTGGTGCACGAGGCTGAGGAGGGCGGCTTCTGGGCCGTGGTCCCCGCGATTCCCGGTTGCGCCACTCAGGGCGAGACGTTCGAAGAACTGCTTGCGAATCTCTATGAAGCGGTCGAGGGCTGCCTCTCCGTGGACGTGGAGCAACCCGCGCCCGGCAGTGGAGCGCGCGTGGTGGAGATCGCGGTGTGAAGTCGATTTCCGGAAAAGAGTTCGCCCGCATTCTGGAACGGCACGGTTGGGAGCTGGCGCGGATCAACGGCAGCCATCACATCTATCGCAAGCAAGGTCGCGCCGAGCGGATTTCCGTGCCCATCCACGGGAACGAGCCGTTGAAGCGCGGCCTTCTCCTCCATCTGTTGAAGGTTGCGGGAATCTCGCCTGAAGAAATTTGAGTGTCGAGATCCGCGCCTCGATGGAGGCGCCTATCAGGAGCCGGTGTTCTTCCAGAGGTTCCCATGGCGGAGGCCGCAGCCGCGATCGCACCGGGGTTCGTCACGGCGGAAGATCTCCTCCGCATGCCGAATGACGGTGTACGGAGAGAGCTGGTGGACGGAGAGCTGAGGATCATCCCGCCTGCCGGAGATGAGCACGGAGCGATCGCGGGCGACATCCTCGTGGACCTCGGCCACTACGTCCGCACTCACCGCCTGGGACGGATCTACACGGCGGAAACAGGCTTCACGCTCGCCTCCGGTCCCGACACGGTGCTTGCCCCCGATGCCTCGTTCGTGTCTCGCGAGCGAATCGCGCATCTCGGCATCGGGAAGGGGTTCCGCATCGGCGCGCCCGACCTGGTGGTAGAGGTCGTCTCGCCCGGTGACTCGTTCGGCGAGGTCGAAGCGAAGGTGTTCAAGTGGCTGGGTGCCGGATGCCGGATGGTGATCGTCGTCAACCCCACTCGCCGCGCGGCCACCGTCTACCGCTCGCGGAACGACCTGCTTTTGCTTTCGGAAAACGACGCGATCGACGGCGGCGACGTGGTGCCCGGGTGGAAGCTGCCGCTGAAGGAGATTTTCGGCGCTTCCTGAACACGAGGGTCGCCGGATCCATTCGCGGGCTGGGCGCCGACACGGTGCCCGGCCCGTGATTCGTTTCAGGTGTAAAGGTCTCATGTGGGTCGATGCGGCCCCCGGCGCGCCGCGCTAAATTCCCTGGTCCTGCAACTCAGTCGATCGTGAACAGGAGCCCGCGATGGAGTTCGATCTGGCGAAGGGCGTGGCGATCCTCGAGCGGACGCCGGCGACGCTGCGGGCGCTGCTTTCCGGGGTGCCGGCCGAGTGGACCGAGGCGAACGAGGGGCCGGAGACGTGGAGCCCGTACGACATCCTGGGGCACCTGGTCCACGGCGAGCGCACGGACTGGATCGGGCGGGCGCGGATCATCCTGGAGCAGGGCGCCGACCGCCGCTTCCAGCCGTTCGACCGCTTCGCGCAGTTCCGCGAGAGCCAGGGGAAGACGCTGGCCCAGCTGCTGGACGAGTTCGCCCACCTTCGCGCCGAGAACCTGCGGACGCTGGCCGGGTGGCGGCTGAGCGGCGAGCAGCTCGCGCTCACGGGCGAGCACCCCGCGTTCGGCGCCGTCACGCTGCGGCAGCTGCTCTCCACCTGGGTGGCGCACGACCTGGGGCACATCGCGCAGACGGCGCGGGTGATGGCCAAGCAGTACCGCGACGCCGTCGGCCCGTGGCGCGCCTACCTGCCGGTGATGGACCGCTGAGGATCTCTCCGGCACGCGGCGGGTACCCCGCACTTTCGCCATCCACCGCCCGCCGCTTAGCTTAGCCGCGCCGCACGCCCGGCGCGGCGGCCCGCGGACACCCGCACCATCATCCGACATCGATGCACGCCACACGCCCCCTCACGCTCGCGCTGGCCTGCGCCGCCCTGGCGGCCGGCACCGCGCGGGCGCAGACCCCGGCGCCGATCACCGCCAACGAGATCGACGGCCACCTGCGCTTCCTTTCCAGCGACCTGCTGGAGGGCCGCGCCCCCGCCACCCGCGGCGGCCAGCTGGCCGCGCAGTACATCGCCAGCCAGCTGCGCGCCTTCGGCGTGCGCCCGGGCGCGGCCGACGGCAGCTACTTCCAGCGCGTGCCGATCGACGTGGTGCGCGCCGAGCCGAACAGCGTCCGCGCCGCCACGCAGGGGAAGGCCAACGCGCAGCTGCGCATGCCCGACGACGTGGTGCTGTGGTCCGGCGGCATCCCCCAGTCCCTCCCCGCCAGCGACAACCTGAGCACCGACGTGGCGGGCGAGCTGGTGTTCGTGGGCTACGGCGCCACCGCCCCCGAGTACCGCTGGGACGACTTCAAGGGGATGGACGTGAAGGGGAAGATCCTGGTCGTCCTGGTCAACGATCCCGCCGCGCCCGCGAATGAGCCCACCCTGTTCGGCGGCCGGGCGATGACCTACTACGGCCGCTGGACCTACAAGTTCGAAGAGGCCGAGCGCCGCGGGGCCGCGGGGATGCTGATCGTGCACACCACCGAGCAGGCGGGCTACCCGTGGCACACCGTGGTCGGTTCGTGGAGTGGCGAGCAGCGCATGCTCCCGCGCGACCCCCGGCTCCCGGCGCCGCTCGCCTTCCGCGGGTGGATCACCGACAGCGCCGCCACCGCGCTCTTCCGGCAGGCGGGGCTGGACCTGGGGCGGCTGCGGCAGCAGGCCGCGCAGCGCTCGTTCCGCCCGGTGGCCACGGGGATCACGATGAGCGTGACGATGCGCAACCGCGTGCAGCACCTGCAGAGCGAGAACGTGGTCGGCGTGATCCCCGGCGGCGATCCGCAGCTGGCGCAGCAGTACGTGGCCATGAGCGCGCACTGGGACCACCTGGGCATCGGCCCCGCGGTGAACGGCGACAGCATCTACAACGGCGCCGAGGACAACGCGTCCGGCGTGTCGGACCTGCTGGCCATCGCCCGCGCGGCGGTGCAGCGGCCGGCGCCGAAGCGCTCGCTCCTCTTCGTGTTCGTGACCGCCGAGGAGAGCGGGCTGCTGGGATCGGCGTTCTTCGGGCAGAACCCGACGGTGCCGGCGGCGAACATCGTGGCCAACCTGAACGTGGACGGCGGCAACATCCTGGGCGCCACGCGCGACTTCCGCCTGCTGGGCGACAACAAGAGCACGCTGGGCCCGTCGTTCGGGCAGATGATCGCGGGCCACGGCTGGCGCATCACCCCCGACGACCACCCGGAGCGCGGCTACTTCTACCGCTCGGACCACTTCTCCTTCGCCAAGGTGGGCGTCCCCTCGGTGTCGATCGGGGCGGGGAACGAGTACGAGGGGAAGCCGGCCGGCTGGGGCGCGCAGCAGGAAGAGGACTACACCGAGCACCGCTACCACCAGCCCAGCGACGAGTACCGCGCCGACTTCGACCTGCGGGGCGCCGTGCAGCTGTCCACGCTGGTGCTCGACTTCGCCACGCAGATCGCGAACGCCTCCGAGCTGCCGCGCTGGAACCCCGACGCCGAGTTCGCCAACCTGCGCCCGGCGCGATAGCCCTCACCCTGGCGTTCAGGCGCGCGACTGCGTCGCGTCCTGAACGCCTGTCCCTCTCCCGAACTGCAGGAGAGGGACAGGGGGGCGCTTCGCGCAGCTACGTCGATCCGGACCGGGTCGGTCCCGTGCTCCGCGACTTCGAGCCGCGCCTGCGCTGGTCGTCCGCGAAGGCGGACTTCGTGTGGTTGTTGCTGCGATTTGAATCGCCCTGCCGTCCCTGGCCCGCGAACGAATGAAGAAGCTGAAGCTCCTCGCCGCTGCTCTCGCCGTCCTCGCGCTCCCCTCCGCCATCCTGGCGCAGGGGACGCCCGAGCAGGCGGCCGAGCGCTACCTGCAGACGCTCAAGGCGCAGGACTGGGCCGCCAACTCCGGCCTGATGGATCCCGCCGAGCTGGACTCGATGAAGGCGGCGTTCCTCGACGCGGCCACCAGCGACACCTCCACCGCCGGGCTGCGCGAGATCTTCAACATCGGCTCCGTGCCCGAGCTGCGGGCGCTGGCGCCGGCGGTGGTGTACCAGCGCTTCGCCGCCAACGTGATCGGGCAGCGCGAGGGGATGGCGCAGTTCCTGGGCGCCGCCACCTTCCGGGTGATGGGCCACGTGCAGGAGGGCGACAGCGCGTGGGTCGTCTACCGCGTGAGCGGCCCGGCCGGCGGCGCCGCCGCCAGCCAGGTGTCGCTGATGGCGCTGCGCAGCGTGGGCGGCGCGTGGAAGGCGCGGCTGAGCGACGAGGTGCGCGGGATGCTCACCGGCCTGCGCCAGGCCGCCGCCCAGCGCCGCGCCGCCAACCAGGCGCTGGAGCGGCTCCGGGCCAGCGGCCAGCTCCCGGCGGACCCCGAGCATCCGTCCCCCGCGCCGCGTCCGCCCGCGGCCCCGGCGAGCCCGCCGCCGGCGGCCCCGGCTTCGCCCCCCGCGCGCCCCTGACCCCGATGCAGCCGCACGCCCTCCCCGACGCGGCCTCGGCCGGCGGCGAGCTCGCCGACCTGTGCGTGCGCGCCGTCACCGTCGCCGCGTGGGACCTGGGCCTCGACCCCGTGCTCTTCGCCGAGGAGCTGGCGCAGGGCGAGATCGGGCTGATGATCCATTACCTGTCCCAGGCGAGCGAGCGGCTGGACGACCTGGAGCTACGCGAGCGGATCGACGCGCTGCTGCACCGCCTGACCGCCTGGACCGAGAGCACGGAGGGGCCGTGACGCCGTATCTCCGCTCCACCTCCCGACCCACCCCGTCCACTGGCGACGTGCACGCGTTTGCGCTGGCCATGCGCCGCGTTCGCGCGGCGTTCCCGCTCGCGCTGGCGGCCATGTGCGCCCTGATGCCCGCCCCGGTGCGCGCGCAGGCCGACACCGTGCCGCCGCCCCGGTGCGCGCTGGCGTCGGCTCGAGCGTGCGCGCAGCCCGACACCCTCCCCGAGCCGCCGGCCAGCCACCGCGCCATCAATCTGGGCGCGGACGGCGTGGGCGTCAGCATCGGCAACTCGCGCGAGTGGACGGGGCTGCGGCTGAACCTGGTGGACCACCAGGTGCGGCGGGTGAACGGCGTCAACCTCACCGTGTGGAAGCCGGAGCGGAACCCCGAGTTCGAGATGAACGGGGTGGCCGTGGGGCTCTTCGCGCCCGGCGCGCACCGCATCAACGGCGTGGCGCTGGGCGGGCTGGGGGTGATCGCGACGGACCAGATCAACGGCGTGGCGGCGTCCGGCCTGGTCACGCTCGCGCGGCAGCGGCTGCGCGGCGTGGCGCTCGGCGGCATCGCCACCGTGGGCGACCACGGGATCGACGGGATCGCCGGGGCCAGCTTCGCGGTGCTCTCCGAGGGCGACGTGCACGGCATTACCGGCTCGGGGGTGCTCAGCATCGTCGAGGGGCGCCACACCGGGATCAGCCTGGGCGGCTTCGGCGCGTACACCGACGGCGTGCTGACCGGCGCCAGCCTGTCCGGCGTCGTCACGGCGGTCAAGGGCGAGTCGCGCGGGGTAGCCGCCAGCGGGATGGTGGTCGTCGGGCGGCAATTGAACGGCGTGCAGGCGGCCGGGCTGCTGGTGCTGGCCGACAGCGTGCGCGGGCTGACGGTGGGCGGCCTGGGGGTGCAGGCCGGCCACGTTCGCGGGCTGAGCGCGGCGCTGGCGCGGGTGCGCACCTCGGCGCTGGACGGCGTCTCGGTCAGCGGTTGGAACGACGTGCGGGGCACGCAGCGGGGGCTCGCCATCGGCCTGTTCAACTACGCGCGCGACCTCCACGGCGTGCAGGTGGGCGTGCTCAACTACGTGCGCAACAACCGGAAGGGGCTGCGCCTGCTCCCCATCTTCAACACGCGGTTCGTGGACGGCGGGTGAGGCGGGCGGCCGATCCGCCGCGCCGTCCCGAGGCCCGCATCCGCGATCCGCCGCTCCGTCCGCCAGACCCGTCTTCGGTCCCGACCCGTCTCCCACCTCCCCACCCGGCCGGTATCCCCTTGCTCAAGCTGGACCTGATCCAGACGGTGGCCTTCGCCGGCCTCGCGCTGTTCCTGGGCCACGGCGTGCGGCGCCTGGTGCCGCCGCTGGCGCGCAACAACGTGCCGGCGCCGGTGGTGGGCGGCCTGCTGGTGGCGGTGTCGGTCCTGGTCGCGCGGTCCGCGTCGGCGCAGCTCTTCGCGTTCGACACCACGCTGCAGGCGCCGCTGATGATCGCCTTCTTCACCAGCATCGGCTTCGGGGCCAGCGTGTCGCTGCTGAAGAAGGGCGGGCCGCAGGTGCTGCTCTGCCTGGGGCTGGCGACGCTGGTGGCCGTGATGCAGAACGTGCTGGGGATGCTGCTGGCGGTGCCGCTGGGCGTGCACCCGCTCACCGGCGTGCTGGCCGGCTCGGTCACGCTGGCCGGCGGGCCGGCGACGGGGCTCGCCTTCGCGCCCGACTTCGAGGCCGTGGGCGTCCCCGCCGCTTCCGCGATCGCGGTGGCGTCGGCGATGGTGGGGATCGTCACCGCGGGGCTGGTGGGCGGGCCGATCGCCACCTGGCTGGTGGAGCGCAACCGGCTGCGCGCGGCCCGCCCAGGCGAGCCGGCCGCGGCTCCGCCGACCGCCGCGGACGCCGGGGACGGGGAGGGGCGGGAGCCGGAGCGGCTACCCGTGCGGGCGCGGACGGAGGGGAACCAGGCTCACGTGCTGCTCAAGACGGTGGTGGTGATCCTGGCCACCATGTGGGCGGGCGCGTGGGTGAGCCAGGGGATCACGTCGCTGGGCGTGAAGCTGCCGGCCTACATCGGCGCCATGCTGGTGGCGGCCGTGGTCCGCAACGTGGACGAGCGCACCGGCTGGATCGGGCTGTCGCACCGCACCATCGGCGACCTGGGCGGCGTGGCGCTGGCGCTGTTCATCACCATGGCGCTGATGACGCTCAAGCTGTGGGAGATCGCCGGCCTGGCGGTGCCGCTGCTGGTGATCCTGGCCGCGCAGGTGGCGATGGTGGCGCTGATCTGCCTGGGCGTGTTCCGGCTGATGGGGAAAGACTACGAGGCGGCGGTGATCACCGGCGGGTTCTGCGGGTTCATGCTGGGGATCACGGCGAACGCGGTGGCCAACATGGAGGCGATGGTGGAGCGCTACGGCCCCGCTCCGCGCGCGTTCCTGGTGGTGCCGATGGTGGGCGCGTTCTTCATCGACTTCACCAACTCCGTCGTCATCCTCACCTTCCTCAACTTCTGGAGATGACGCTTGGCCGGGTCCTGCCGCGACCCCTTCGTATCCTCCGTGATCGCGCGTAGATGGATCACGGCCAACAGCCGGACGGCAGAAGATGCGGGCGAAGCAGGGCGCTTCGTCCGCATCTTTGCTTTGCTGCTGGTCAGGTCGGTGGCGTCAGCCGGCGCGGGCGAGCTGGCGGGCGTAGCCGCGCAGGCCCTGCACCACGTCGTCGGCGTAGGCGGGCATGTCGCCCACCATCACCTCGGCGTTGCGCGGGAGGGCCAGCTCCAGCGCCTCCACCGCGCGGATGATGGCCTCGGCGCGGCTGGCGCGCGGGTTGGCCACCTCGGCGTGCGGGCTGGCGACGCGGCGGCGGCGCACCTTCTCGAACTCGGCGCGGCCGGCGTCGGTCAGGCTCAGCCAGCCACCCTTCTCGTCCACCAGCCCCCGCGAGCGCAGCGCGCGTACCACGCGGCCGTCCAGGTGGTCGCTCAGTACGGGACCGGTCTGGCGGTAGAGGTGACGGAGAAGGTCGACCTGTTTTTCATTGAGGGGAATGGCAAGATTGTTCATGCCTCAAGTTTGCTCGCGTCCTCGCAAAAGCGCAAGTTCTTTTACGCCCCACCGCTCCCATAAGATTACTTTCTGCGACAGGGCCACAAGCGAGGCTGTTGCAAATGGATGGCCCGCAGTATCCGTGATGCCCGTGCGTGGCGCCGTGCGCGGGGCATTTGTCAGGGGCGAAGGGAGCGCTGGCGCGGAAAATCGGTCCGGCGGGCCCCGGTGCCGGGGAGTCAAAGTGGTACATATGTAGCGCAAATCATTCGCATCGAACCGGCCACCGCTGGTACTCAGTCGTCCAGCATGCGGGTGTGGCCTTGGGGACAGGTGCCGTAGGTGCAGTCGTAGAACCCTTCGTCGAACTCCATCCACTGCCGCCAGTGGTCGCGGCAGTAGCAGGCATTGCACTCGGGGCAATAGAAGGGCGCCCATTCACGGTCCAGCGCCCACAGCGCGCGCGGATCGCCGCCGCGAAGCGCTTGCGCCGCTTCGGCATAGGTGCTCTCCGGCGGGCCCTGCCGCCACATCGAGAAGAATACGGAGTGCACCAGCCGGCTGCCGCTGCCGGTGGGCGACGGCACCACCTCCACGCGCCCCGCCACGTTCCCGCAGACGGCGCAGGTGTATTCGGCCGCGGCGATCGTGGTCATCGCATTCGAGCTCGAGGTGAAAGGCCGGCGAGCCGATCGCCCGCCGGCCCGTGTGAGACCGCAAAGGAGTGCCTTTTTGTGCCGGGGCGAATGAATTCGCTGCAACAACCACACGAAGTCCGCCTTCGCGGACTACCGGCATCAGCCCCGCCGTAGGGCCGTGGCGCGGCAGGTCGTTCGATCGCGCCACGGCACCGCGACTCAGCACCCAGCACCCAGCACCCAGCACCCACCACCCACCACTTCACGCCCCCGACGCCGGCCCCTCGCCGCGCATCGCCTCGGGATCCAGCCCCACGGAGCGGCACCAGTCCCGGTAGGCGAAGGGGGAGATCTCGCTCGGCTTGATCTCGCTGCGGCCGCCCCAGAACACGTTGGTGTACCCCACCGCGATGCCGGCCTCTTCCAGGTGGCGGTCGATGGCGGCCTTGTGGGCCAGCACGGCTTCCTTCTCGGTGCCGTGCGCCACGCCCATGATGTTCACGCCGCCGAACTCGGGGCCGCCCTCGCGCCAGTAGGCGTGTGTCATCACGTAGTGCCGGCCCACCTCGCGCCCCGCGTCCATCTCGCGGCCCGGCGGCACGCGCCAGTGGAAGAGCGCGTTGTAGCGCGTGACCCGCTCGCCCGCCGCGTTCTGCTTGTAGTGCTCCAGGAAGGTGCTGAAGCGGCCGATCACCTTGCGCTCGTTGAGCTCGCGCGCCACCCGGACGAAGGTCTCGAGCGGCACCCCGGCCTCTTCGGCGCGGGCGGTCCACGGGTGCTCGCGGACCTCCTCCACCTCCAGCTCGCGCTTGAGCACCACCAGCACGCGCCACTCCAGCTCGCTCAGCTCCACGATGTTGGTGTCCAGCACGGCGCCGGGCTCGTCGCTGCGGGCGCCGGGCTCCAGGCCACGCCGGCGCACGTGGCCCACGCCCAGCGTGAACAGCGCCTTCGCCGGGAGGAGCTTGAACGAGAGCGCGCCGGTCCGGGCCGCGAGGAACCCGGCGTGCTTCGGCATCGAGAAGCCCTGCGGCACCTTGAGCGTGGTCCACAGGCGGTACTTCGACCCGGTCGTCTCCTTGTCCGTCGACCGGATCACCACGTGGCCGCTGAACGGGTCGTCACGGAACATGTACTCGAACGCGGCGTCGAGCTTTTCGGGCGGCACCTCCCAGGCGACCAGCGCGCCGGGGGCCAGGTTGGTGGCCATCAGCGTCTGCCGCACGCGGCGGATGGTGCCCGCGGCCAGCATGGCGCGGATGCGCTCCAGCACGGTGTCTAGCTCCACGCCGCTCTGCCGCGCGATCTCGTGGAAGGGCTCTTCCTGGAAGCCCTGCAGGCGGTCTTCGGAAACGGCCAGGATCGCCGCGTTCACCGGGTCCGCGGTCTCGATCGGGATCGTCGCCGCGCCGGAATGTTGATCAGACATCGGTTTACTGCCCTTTCAGGTAGATACTTCAACCACCCCGCCTCTGCCCCTCGAAGAGTTCGTCCGGAGGCCGGCCAGACCGCAATCATCGCCCACGCAAAGGGTTGCAGGCCGAAGGATCCATACTCGGCCTCCGAGCGCAAGGCGGCCTTTCGCCCGGACCGATGCCACAGATCCTTCGTCGCCGCCAAGCCTGGGTGCAGCCGACGGTTGGGTGCGGCGGCTTCTCAGGATGACGTTCCCACGGGTGCGGGTGCGGTCATGCGCTCCTGACGCAGAAACGCATGTGCGCACTCACGCACTCACGCACTCACGCACTCACGCACTCACGCACTCACGCACTCACGCACTCACGCACCCGTTCGTCAGTCCTCCCCCGCGCCTTCGCCGCCGGCCGCCACCCCGGCCGCATCGGCGTCGGGGCCCTTCCGCAGCGTGACCTTGTACGCCTCGGGCGGGGCGTTGGGCTTCACGCGGACGGACTTGGCGGGGATGCCCACGTTGACGTGGTAGGGGCGCACGTCCTTGGTGGCCACGGCCATGGCGCCCACCATCGCGTTCTCGCCCACGTGCGTGCCGGCCAGCACGGTGGCGTGGTAGGTGATCCGCACGCCGTCGTCGATCACCGTCTTCAGGTTGCTCACGTCGCGCTGGTCCACGATCGAGTGCGTGTGCGAGTACACGTTGGCGTAGTCGCTGATGCTCACGCCGTTGCCCAGCACGATCCCGCCGCGGTCGTCCAGCAGCACGTTGCGGTGCACCACCACGTCGTCGCCCACCTCCAGGTTGTAGCCGTAGCTGAACTCCACGTAGTGGAAGCACTTGAAGTTCTTCCCCACGCGCTTGAACAGGTACGGCGCCAGGGTGCGGCGAAAGCGCACGCCCAGGTGGATGTTCTGGCCCAGCGGGCTCTGGTCGAACATCTGCCACATCCACAGCAGCGGCTTGCGCTCGGTGAACTTTTCGACGTCCACCTCGGCGTAGTATTCGGGCTCCAGCGTGATGTTGCGCGCGTCCATCTGCGCCAGGGCCACCTGCGCGGCCAGCGGCAGCGTCCTGGGATCGACGCCGGCGAGCTGGGGGTGGTAGATGCCGGTGAGCACGCTGCGGCAGAGCTCCCAGCGGTCGTCGCCGCGCTCCAGCGCCTCGGCGAGCTCGCCCAGCCAGCGGTCGTACAGCTCCACGCTCTCGCGCGAGGGGTCCAGCTGGCGCAGGGGATATATGGGCATGATCGGGCCTGTCCGTCGGATCGGTTTTCGGTCGCGATGCTGCGTTCGGATACCTCGAAAATGTAGGCGGACGAGGGGGCGGGCGCCACCGCGCCGCGAGACCCGCGAGCATTCGGCCCGGCAACGGCGGGGCGGACGAATCCGCGGTTCCGCGGCAACAAGGGCCCGACGCACGCCGGGGTCAGGCGCGGGTAGCCGGATCACGGCGCAAACGAAGGCAGGCCTCGCCGGAGATGATCCCGCGAGGCCTGCCGGATGCGTTGGGATGCGGTGGTTGCGGCGGTCGGTCAGACCCGGTCGCACCCGCGCGGCCGGGAAACATCGCGTCCAACCCTCCGCGGCATGCAAGGCTTTCGTGGTTGTTGCCGCGGCTCCGGCCGCCGGTGGAAACGACGGCTCACCCTTCATCCACAGCTCACGGGTTCCGCCGGATCTCGATGGCGCCCTGCGTCTGCAGCCGCTGCCTCAGGAACTGCGCCATGGTCTGCTCCAGGCGCCCGGTGCTGATGCAGTCCACCGGATACTGCGACGAGTCGCGCCGCTTCACCCGGGCGTTCACCTGCGTGAGCACCGCGGTGCCGCCGGCCGGGTCCGGCTCGACGTGGCTGCTCATGGAGAAGGTGATGTCGCCCTGGTCGGCCAGTGGGCCCGCCAGCGAGTTGCGCCCGCAGTCGAAGTACAGCGAGTTCGCCTCGCCGGGATACAGCTGCCCGCGGATGGCCATGCTCTCCGTCGACACGTCCTTGCGCGTGGTGTCACGCGAGGCGTGGGCGGTGAAGCCGAGCAGCTTGTAGGCGTCGGGAAGCGCGGTCCACACCTGGGCCATGGCGTTGGGGACCACCGCCTTCACGAAGGGCGCGTCGGGGTGAAAGTCCAGCACGCCCTCGCGGCCCTGGTCGGCGGTCTTCGTCTGCGCGCGCTGGGCGGCGGCGGGAAGGGCCACGGTCGCGGCGGCGAACAGCACGAGCAGGGTGCGCATGCGGGGGCTCCTGGTCACGGGTGGGGCGATCGGGGAGTGGTCTGGACTAGTGCGTGATGCGGATCAACGCGCCGCCGGGGAGCGGCGTGACGGTGACGGCAGCCGCGGGGGACGCGGGTTCGTCCGGCGTTCTGCGCGCGTGCAGGCGGTGGAGGGCGAAGCGGCTGGTGGCGATCCCC
>DASSME010000481.1:0-2113 GCA_035689035.1 Longimicrobium sp.
CCCGGCGGCGGCGGGCGGTCGGGGTACATCGCGGCGTGCACCTCGGGGCCCACCTCGTAGCAGCGGCCGCAGATGGCGGGGCCGCAGTGCAGCCACAGCGCGTCCGCCGCGCTCCCCCACTCCGCCGCCATCCGCCGGATCGCGCGCTCCACGATCCCCGCCGCCGCGCCGCGCCAGCCGGCGTGCACGATGGCGATCTTCCGCCGCTCGGCGTCCACGATGCTCACCGGCGTGCTGTCGGCGATGCCGATCGCCAGCAGCAGGCCGGGGCGATCCGTGACGTGGCCGTCGTAGCCGTCCATCACGCAGACGGCGGGCGCGCCGCGCTCGGTGTGCACCCAGATCTCGGTGCCGTGCACCTGCCGCGAGAGCACCGCCGTCGGCATCCCGGTCACCGCGGCCACGCGGCGCCAGCGGCCCATGCCGGGGCCCACCGGCCGCTCGCCGCTCAGCGCCAGGTCGAACGGATCGTCCGGGCTTCCCCGCCCCGTGGTGCCCTGCACCAGCCAGGGAAAGCGCTCGCGCCACTCCGGGTGCACCCACAGCGGCACGTCGCCCGGAACGCGCGTCTCCTCGACGATCGCGGCGGCAGAGGACGTGGCCGGCTCCGTCACAGCCCCGCGTTCCCCGGCGGGCCGGACTCGAGCATCCGCACCTGCCCGCCGCCGCCGTCCAGGCGGTCGAGCCGGCGGCGCAGCTCCTCCACCTCGGCCTTCAGCGCGTCGAACTCGCGGCGCGGCACCACGTCCAGCCGCTCGCGCGCCTCGCCGAACACGCCCTGCGCCCGCTCCAGCGCGCCGCTCAGCGCGGTCTTGGCGCGCTCGGGGTTGAGGTCGTTCTGCTGCACCGCCTCTTCGATCGTCTCCTCGATGGCGTCCTTGAACGCCGCCAGGATCCCGATCCCCGCGCGCAGCCCCTCGCCGATGCTGGTGCGCCCCTTCGGTTGTTCGTCGGACATGATGATGTGCGTCCCAGGAAGATGCCGGCACTTCGGCCGCCGATGAGCCGGGCGGTTGAAACCGCTGCAACGACCCCACGAAGTCCGCCTGCGCGGCGCCTGCGCGGACTACCGGCACCGGCGCGGTGGAGATGTCCGCGCGCGGACCCGACTCATCTCGTGGGCCACGACGCCGGGGCCACGGGCCTCGCGTGGTCCGCGAGGCTTCCCGTGGGGGTAGCTTGCGGCTTCGGCCGCCCGTGAACAAGCCGCCCGTCTCGCGCGGATGCGATGGCGCCCGGAGCCGGTTCGGCCCCGGGCGCCCTGGCGGGAGTGCCCGCCTTCCGCACCCCCGTGCCTCCGCGCCGCGGTTACGAGCGCGAGTCGGCCCGCTGGATGTCGGCGCCCAGCGCGCGCAGGCGCTCGTCGATGCGCTCGTAGCCGCGCTCGATCTGGCCGATGTTGTAGATCTCGCTGGTCCCCTCGGCGCCCAGCGCGGCGATCAGCAGCCCCATCCCCGCGCGGATGTCGGGGCTCTCCACCGTGCCGCCGCGCAGCCGGCTCTTCCCGATCACCAGCACCCGGTGCGGGTCGCAGAGGACCAGGCGGGCGCCCATCGCCACCAGCTTGTCGGCGAAGAACATCCGGCTCTCGAACATCTTCTCGTGGATCAGGATCGTACCCTGGCACTGCGTGGCGGTGACCAGGGCGATCGAGGTGCAGTCCGCCGGGAAGGCGGGCCACGGGCCGTCGTCCACCTTGGGGATGTGCCCGCCGATGTCCGTCTGGATCACCAGCTCCTGGTCGCCGGGGATGAACAGGTCCTGCCCGCGGATCTCGGTCTTCACCCCCAGCCGGTCGAAGCCGATCAGGATGCTGTCCAGGTGCTCGGGCGCCGCGTCCAGGATGGTGATCTCGCCGCCGGTGACCGCCGCCAGCCCGATGAAGCTCCCCACCTCGATGTGGTCGCTGGTGATGCGGAAGCGCCCGCCGCGCAGCTTGTCGGCGCCGTGGATGTGCAGCGTGCCGGTGCCGATCCCGTCGATCTGCGCGCCCATCCCCACCAGCATGTGGCACAGGTCCTGGACGTGCGGCTCGGCCGCGGCGTTGCGGATGCGCGTGGTGCCGCGCGCCAGCGACGCCGCCATCACCGCGTTCTCGGTGGCGGTCACGCTG
>DASSME010000482.1:0-6283 GCA_035689035.1 Longimicrobium sp.
ACGTCGACGTAGATCCCCGGCCGGTGGTTGTTCCAGAACTCGTTGTGGAACGGCGGCTCGGTGACTTCGTGCTGCGTCACCTGGTACTGCAGCGGCGTGAGCGCGCGCCGCAGCTCCGCGTCGCTCCGGCGCGTGTACACCGGCGCGGACGCCTGCCGCGCGGCCTGCGCCATCGCCGGCGTCACGATGCCGCCGATGAGAACCGCCGAAATCACGGCGAACGCAACCCTTTTCCTCATCACTTCACTCCTTCTGAATATTCGAAACCCAGCACCCAGCACCCAGCACCCAGCACCCTCAGTGACCCTGCCCGCCCGCGGCGTCGCCCCACAGCTCGCGCAGGCGGGCGTCGCGGCCGCAGCCCACGCGGTAGGCGTTGTAGTGCGCCGCGTGCGTCTCGGCGAAGTTCTGGTGGTACGCCTCGGCCGCGTAGAACGGGGCGGCGTCCTGGATCCGCGTGGTCACCGGCCGGGTGAAGTGCCGCTGCACCGCCGCCTTCGACGCCTCGGCCGCGCGGCGCTGGGCCGCGTCGCGCACGAACACGATGGTGCGGTACTGCGGCCCGTGGTCGCAGAACTGCCCGTTGGTGGAGATCGGGTCGGTGTTGTGCCAGTACACGTCCAGCAGCTGCGCGTAGCCGACGCGCGCGGGGTCGAACACCACGCGCACCGCCTCGGCGTGGCCGGTCTGGCGCGTCCCCACGTCTTCGTAGCTCGGGTTCGCGACGGTGCCGCCGCTGAACCCCGACACGGCCTCGATCACCCCCGGCACGTGCTCGAACGCCTTCTCCATCGACCAGAAGCATCCGCCCGCGAACACCGCCGTGTCGGCCGCGGCGGCGCGGGGGATGGCGGGGACGGCCGCGCGGCCACCACGCGGCAGGAACGCGCCCGCCGCGATCACGGTTGCGGCGATGGCCGAACAGGCGGCGGCACGGCGAACGACGGTATGGCGCATGAGCGTTCAGCTCCCGGGAGCGTTGGCGTTGATTGCAAGTCGCTGTGTTATCTACGGATACACCCCAGCCGGCGGATCTGTACCACGCGGGTCTGCGATGCCGATCCGGAGGTTGGAGGCGCCGCGAGCCCCGCCGGTTACACGATCCGAACAGCCGGGCTCTCACGGAGTCCACGGAGGAACTGCGGTTGAGAGCCCGTCCGTGACTTTCATCCTCCGCGGCCCCGTGCGGATGAAGCAGTTCGATCCAGGAGTCATACCGGCTTGTAGGAT
This sequence comes from Longimicrobium sp., assembly GCA_035689035.1. Lineage (GTDB taxonomy): Bacteria > Gemmatimonadota > Gemmatimonadetes > Longimicrobiales > Longimicrobiaceae > Longimicrobium. The sequence goes on from DASSME010000482.1 coordinate 1,231, forward strand.
CGACTGCGCATTCGAGCCGGTCCCCCATGGCTCGTCATCCTGAGCGCGACCACGCCTCCGCCGCGGATGTCGCGATGGCCGCAGCGCGAAGGATCTGTGACCGACGGTGCGCTACCGCTCGTTTTTCGTGCCGACCGGCCACAGATCCTTCGGCTTGCGACCGCTCGCTCATGCCGCCGCGAGTGCGTGGTCAGCCTCAGGGTGACGAGGCGGCGGGTGGGTGCGGAATGCACAGTCATTTCCCACAACCGGTATCACATCACATCAATCACATCACTCCGGGAACTTCGCGAACCACGCGGGCGGCTGGATCTCGGCGCGCTGGTACCCGTGGCGCAGGGCGTCCATCATCTCCTGCGCCGTCCTGCCCCGCTCGCCCGCGGGGAGCTCGCCCAGCAGCAGGTCGATCGCGGCGCGGATGGTGGCCTCGTCGCCGGGGGTGCGCCTGCCCGCCTCGCGCAGGTACCAGTCGCGCAGCTTGCGCAACGTGCCCGAGTACGGGCTGGCCTCGCGCGTGATCACCAGCCGCAGCCCGGCGGGCGAGAGCCCCACCTGGCTCGCCACGGCGCGGAGGGAGTGCTCCTCGATGGCCCGGTGCACGGCGGCGCGCAGCACGTCCATCGTCAGGCTGCCGAGCGGCGGCGACCCGATCTCGGTGCGCGGGCGCTCGGATTTCTGCGCCTGATACCACTCCCTCAACCGGTTCACGGTCCTCCCCCACGGCGTGGATCCCGCGACGAACGCCCGCAGCACTTCGGGCGAGATCCCGATCTCGCGCGCCACCGTCCGTACGTCCCGGTCGGCGACCCTCTGCGCCACGATGCGCCGGATCGTCTCCACCGGGGGCTTTCCCTGGGCTGTTTCCATCGATCTTCCGTTTTCTTTGTTTACGAACGAAAAGCGGCGTCAGATTAGGGGGGGAGCGAGCGTTCGACAAGTAGCCGAAGAAAACAGTAGCGTCCGGGTGGGTCCAGCGTCCGGCGGGAGCGATTTCCGCACAGGCGGGCCGCGAGCGAGGGGGATCAGAGGAGAATCGATGGGAATGGAGGAGCGGGAGCGGCGCGGGCCGCCCGCTCGTTGGCGAGGCGGGGCGCGGGTGGTACGTTGTCCGGCAGGACGCATCCTCCTCCCCATCCCGCTCCCTCGCCGACCGATGAGCGCACGCGCATCGCTGCTCGCCGCCGCACTCGTGGCGCTTGCCCACGCCCACGCGGCGGCGCAGGCGCGGCCGCTGACCCGGGCCGAGCGCAGCAACTTCGTGGAGACCAGCCGCTACGCCGACGTCACGGCGTTCCTCGACACCGTGGCCGCCGCGTCGCCGCGCATCCACCTGGCCACCTTCGGCTACACCTTCGAGGGGCGCGCGCTGCCGCTGGCGATCGTCTCCACGCTGCCCGACGTGAGCCCCCAAGCGGTGCGGGCGAGCGGGAAGACGGTCGTCTACCTGCAGGGCGACATCCACGCGGGCGAGGTGGAGGGGAAGGAGGCGCTGCTGCAGATCCTGCGCGACGTGTCGCGCGGCCAGCACGCGGCGTGGCTCGATTCGCTGGTGCTGCTGGTGGCGCCGATCTTCAACGCCGACGGGAACGAGCGGGTGGCCCTGAACAACCGGCCGCAGCAGCACGGCCCGCTGGCGGGGATGGGGACGCGGCCCAACGCGCAGGGGCTGAACATCAACCGTGACTTCACCAAGCTCGAAACGCCCGAGGCGCGCGCGCAGGCCGCGCTGATGAACGCCTACGACCCGCACGTGCTGGTCGACCTCCACACCACCGACGGGACCTTCCACGCCTATCACCTGACCTACGCCGCGCCGCTGCACCCCAACACCGACAGCGCCATCGTCCGGCTCACCCGCGGCGAGTGGCTCCCCGCCGTGCAGCGCGCCGTGAAGCGGGCGTACGGCTACGATTTCTTCGACTACGGCAACGTCCCCGCGCCCGAGAGCCCGTGGGCGGCCGGCCCCGGCGCCGAGCGCGGCTGGTACACCTACGACTGGCGGCCGCGCTTCAGCAACCACTACTGGGGGCTGCGCAACCGCTTCGGCATCCTGAGCGAGACCTACTCGTACCTCACCTTCCGCGACCGCATCGACGTGCAGCGGCGCTTCGTGGAGCAGGTGGTGGAGTGGGCCGCGCGCAACGCCGGCCGCATCCGCCGCGTCACCGCCGAAGCCGACCGGCGCGACCTGCGGGGGATGGAGATGGCGGTGACCGCGCGGCTGCGGCGCACCGGCCCGGGAACCGTGCTGATGGGCGAGGTGTCGGAAGAGCGGAACCCGTACAGCGGCGAGCTGATCTGGCTGCGCAAGGAGGTGGTGCGCCCCGAGCGGATGCCGCTGTTCATCGACTACGAGCCCGCCGCCACCGAGCGCGTCCCCGCCGCCTGGCTGGTGCCGGACACCATGGCCGACGTGGCCGACCGGCTGCGCGCGCACGGCATCCGCTTCGAGCGCGTGGCGGCCCTCCCGGCCGGCGCGCAGTCGTTCCGCATCGACTCGGCGACGGCCGCGCGCGGCGAGCTGGAGGGGCACCACGAGCGGCGGCTGTACGGCGCCTGGGGCGCGGCGGCCGGGGGGGCGGCGGCCGCCGGCGGGTTCCTGCGCGTCCGCGCCGACCAGCCGCTGGGGCGGCTGGCGTTCACCCTGCTGGAGCCACGCTCCGACGACGGGTTCGCCGCGTGGGGGCTGCTGGACCCGTGGCTGGCGAACGCCGGCGTCTATCCGATCCTGCGCGAGCCGCCCGCGTCGGCCGGGCGCTGACGCGAAGCTTCACCATGGCCTGACGCGGGCCGATTGACGCACCCGCGGCGGCCCGGTACGTTCCGCCGAAGCTTCGTGGCGGGATCCATCCGTTTCTCTCAACCCCGGCACCGGTGGCAGCGGCAACCAGCAGCGAAAGCGAGGCCCGGCGCGCCGGGCGGGGCAACCTGACCGCGCTGATGTTCGCGGCGTTCGTGGACATGATGGGGCTGCTGATGGTGGTTCCCCAGCTCCCTTTCGTGGCCACGCGGCTGGGCGCGGGCGGCTTCGTGGTGGGCGCGCTGGTGAGCTCCTTCTCCCTGGCGCAGCTCCTCAGCGCCCCGCTGTGGGGGCGGATGAGCGACCGCTACGGGCGCCGCCCGGTGCTGCTCACCGCGCTCACCGCCTCGGTGGCGGCGTACCTGATCTTCGCGTGGGCCAGCCTTCCCGCGCCCGGCGGAAGCGCGGGGTTCTACCTGGCGCTCCTCTTCCTGTCGCGCATCGTGCAGGGCGCGGGCGGCGGCACGGTGGGGGTGATCCAGGCGTACGTGGCCGACAGCACCGAGCCGCGCGACCGGGCCCGCGCGCTCGGCTGGCTCTCGGCCGCCACCAACCTGGGCGTCAGCATCGGCCCGGCCATCGGCTCGCTGGGGGTGAAGCTGTGGGACCAGCGCGCCCCCGGGGTGCTGGCTGCCGTCCTGTGCGCCGTGAACATCGGCTTCGTGTGGGCGTTCGTGCGCGAGTCGCACGTCCCCGACCGGGCGCACCCGGGCGCCGCCGCGCCGGTGAAGCCGCGCGACGCGACGCTCGAGGTGCTCACCCACCCGCGCCAGCCCGCGCCCCGGCTGATCTGGATCTACGCGGTGGCGATGGGGGCGTTCTCGGGCTTCACCGCCGTGCTCGCGCTCTTCCTGCACGCCGGCTTCGGGGTCACCGAAGAAACCATCTTCTACTTCTTCACCTGGAACGGCGCGCTCTCGGTGCTGGTGCGCGCCTTCCTGCTGGGGTGGGCGGTGGACCGCTTCGGCGAGGCGCGGCTGGCGCGCATCGGGCAGGCGCTGCTGGCCATCGGCCTGGCGCTCCTCCCGTTCACCGCCAACCTGCACTCGGCGTGGTGGATGCCGCTCCCCTTCGGGCTGCACCTGGAGCTGCGCTACCTGGCCGCCGCGGCGGTGATGTCGCTGATGCCGCTGGGCACCGCCTTCACCTTCCCGTGCGTCACCGGGCTGCTGTCGCAGGTGATCGACCCGCGCGAGCGGGGGGTGATGATGGGGGTGCAGCAGAGCTTCGGCGGCGCCGCGCGCGTGCTCTTTCCGCTGCTGGCCGGGTGGACCTTCCAGAACCTGGGCGTGGGCTACCCCTTCTGGACCAGCGCGGTGATCGTGCTGGGCACCCTGTTCCTGAGCTTCGGCATCGAGCCCCGCCGTGGGGAGCCCGCGCCCACGCCCGCGCCGAAAACCGGGGGCGACGTGGCGGTGGCGGCAAGGTAGATCGATCGCCGGACCGGGCACACCGGGCGGATGAATCCGCCGCAACCACGGCCCCAGGTCCGCCTTCGCGGACTCGCGCGCCGGCATCATCGCGATCGATCGACCTCCGAACGCAACGAACGATGGGGCGCCTCTCCGTGGGAGGGGCGCCCCATTGCCATCTGCCGGACATCCGCGCCCGCTTCACTTCACCGCCACGAACCCCTCCACGTCGTCCCCCACCAGGCGCACGACGGTGCCGGATGGGGCGGTGCGTGCACAAGATTCGCATGGGCTCGCCGGTCCGGGCTTCGGAAGATGAATCCACCCACGGGGATGGGATCGATGGCGTATGGCTTGATCGAGTTCGTGGAAGAAGGAGAAGGGCGGGCGATGCTGGTGCGCACGCGGAGCGGCCAGCCCACCGGCGCCGACGGCGTGATGGACCGGCTGGCCGCGTTCGTCGAGGAGACGTCGCCGACGCTGCTGCGGCAGGGCTCGCCCGGCGCGCTGTACATGGCGCAGCTCTTCGCCGCGCGCGAGCACGAGGCCGGGCGCGAGATCCGCGTGGTGGGCGGCGCCGGCGAGCTGGGCATCACCGCCGCCGAGGTGGAAGGTCTGGATGGCGCCGGCTACCTGTACGAGGTCTCCTTCCCGCCCCAGGGCCAGCGCGGCCAGCCCACCATCCGCGTCCGCGCCCTGGGCGAGCCCGGCGTGCAGGGCGCCGGCGCCTGATCCCTGCCCAGGTGCCCTCCTCGGCATCCAGACCGCGCCCACGAAGCACCGGAGAAGAACGGAGCAGCGGAGAACCGCGACAGGTTCTCCGCTCCTCCGTTGCCCTCCG
>DASSME010000483.1:0-11437 GCA_035689035.1 Longimicrobium sp.
CCCCCCCCCCCCCCCCCCCCCCCCCCCCCCCCCCCCCCCCCCCCCCCCCCCCCCCCCCCCCCCCCCCCCCCCCCCCCCCCCCCCCCCCCCCCCCCCCCCCCCCCCCCCCCCCGCCGCGGCCGCGAAGACGCATCTCCACACGCAACGAAATCGTTTGCCCAGTTGACGTCACAGCCTTCCTCTCTCGCGCGTTAACCTTCTGCTAACCCCCGACCGGACCTGCCCAACGGATCTCGGGTATTGATTGTATCTTCTGCAACAGCAATCAGTTACAGAGTTAACGCAGGGCGCATTGTCTGCCACGCGGACCGGTGACAGGAGAGGCTACGGCTGCGCCCACGCTTCAGGAGATACAGAATGCACTACCGCACCGAGCATCACCGCGCGCGCGGGCTGATGGTCGCCGTCACGGGCGGCCTGCTGGCGTACGGCGCGGCGATCAGCGGCAGCACCCGCGCGGCCGCCGACGTGGACGCGCGCGCGGTGGCGGCGCAGCTGGTGCGCACCGCCGCCCCGTCCAGCGCCGACAACCAGGCGGCGCACACCGTCCGCCGCACGGCCGCGCTCAGGCTCTCCAAGCTCGATGCGGCCGAGGCGGCGATCCTGGCGCAGGTGGACGCGGGGTCGATCCCCGGCGGCGCGCTGGCGGTGGGGCGGCAGGACCGGTCGGTGCTGGAGAAGGGCGTCGGCAAGGTCGGCTGGACGAAGAGCGCCGAGAAGGTGGACGCCGCGCGCACGGTGTACGACCTGGCCAGCCTGACCAAGGTGCTGGCCACCACCCCCGCCGTGATGCTGCTGGTGCAGGACGGGAAGATGGAGCTGGACGCACCGGTCAGCCGCTACCTCCCCGAGTTCAGCGGCGGGGCGAAGGACCGCGTCACCATCCGCCACCTGCTCACGCACACCTCGGGGCTCCCGGCGGGCGTGGAGCTGGACGGCGGCACCCCCGAGGCGAACTGGCAGCAGCTGGTCCGCACGCCGCTGGTGCGCGGTCCGGGCGAGGCGGTGGTCTACAGCGACGTGGGGATGAACGTCCTGTTCGCCGCGGCCGAGCGCGCCGCGGGCGAAAAGCTGTTCACGCTGCTGGACCGGCGCGTCTACGGCCCGCTCAAGATGCGCTCGACGACGTACCTTCCCGGCGTCGACTGCCAGACCTGCGCGCCCACGCTGCGGATCGAGGGCGAGCCGGTGCGCGGGCTGGTGCACGACCCGATCGCCCGCGCGCTGGGCGGCGTGGCGGGGAACGCGGGTTTGTTCTCCACCGCGCACGACGTGGGGCGCTACGCGGCGATGCTGGCCAACGGCGGCGAGCTGGACGGCGTGCGCATCTTCAGCGCGGAGACGGTGAAGCAGTTCACCACCCGCCAGCCCGACGCGGGAACGCGGGCGCTGGGGTGGGACACGCCGGGCCCCAACGGCAGCGGCGGGTTCGGCACGCAGGCCAGCAAGCAGAGCTTCGGGCACACGGGCTTCACCGGCACCAGCATCTGGGTGGATCCCACGCGCCACACCTGGAGCGTGCTGCTGACCAACCGGGTGTACGAGCCGCACGGACCCAACCAGATCATGGCCCTGCGCCGCAAGGTGAACGACCGCGTCGCCGCCGCCGCCGACGACTTCGACGTGGCGGTCGCGGACGATTGATCCGGTCCAGATCGCTCGGCTTCCGGGCCGGGCCGAAGTATCTGAACAGCGAGGTCACACGGAGCAGCGGAGAACTGCAACCTCGTGCTGAGGCTGGTTCTCCGCTCCTCCGTTGCCCTCCGTTCTTCCACCGGACCCTTGTCGTGGTGGTTCAAACAGCCTGATCTATGACGAGGCCCTCACTCGCGGAAAGTAGTGGTTGCGCGGGGACCCGTCGAAACCGGCCCGAGGGCATGCAGCAACGCTTGAAAGCGCTTCGCGGAGCCGCAGGGGCACAGGTCGTTGCGGCCGAGCTTCTCCATCAGCTCCTTGCCGCCGTGCACCACGCGGTCGCCGCGGCCCACGCGCGTCTCGGACGGATATCCCTTCCGCCGCTTGCTGGTGCGCTCAAAAGGACGGGTGGTCGAGGTGCCTCGTCTTCTTCCTGCTCATCGTCCCACCCTCCACTCTGAATGCGTCCGGGCATCCCCCCGGACCGAGCCGGCAGGCATGATCACCCGCCGGATATCTTCCGATCCGCATTCGCCACCGGCGGCTGAAGCCGCAGCTACGACCACAGGAAGCCTCGCAAACTGCGCGAGGCTGCGGCCTCCGCATCCGCGCGCGAGATCAGTTCCGCGCAACCCACGATGCAGGTGCCGCGCACCGGGGTGTCGCCCACGCCAGCGCCGGTAGTCCGCGAAGGCGCCGCGAAGGCGGACTTCGTGTGGTCCCAAGCAGCGGCCCGCTCGAAACCATCCACCAACCCCGGGGGCCGGCCCCCCTACAGCCTCGGGTCCACCGGCTCGGACTCGAGCGCCAGCACGCCGAACACGCACTCGTGCACGCGGCGCAGCGGGTGGCCGGCCACGAAGCGCTCCAGCCCCTCGATCCCAAGCGCGAACTCGCCCAGCGCCAGCGACCGCTTGCCGCCCAGGCCGCGCTTGCGCAGGCGCTGCAGGTTGGCCGGCTCGGTGTATTCCGGGCCGTAGATGATGCGCAGGTACTCGCGTCCCCGGCACTTCACCGCGGGCTGCGCCAGCCGGTGCGGCCCCTGCGCCACGAACTGGAGCGGCTTCACCACCATCCCCTCGCCGCCGCGCGCGGTCATCTCCTCCCACCACGCGGTCGCCGCGGCGTCGGCATCCGCGTCGGCAAGGTCCACCACGCGGTACTCCGTCGGGTACAGCAGACGCCCGCCCGCGGCCTCGCGGATGCGGCCGATCACGCCCAGGTGCCAGAGGTGGTCCCGGTCCACGTGCACCGCGCCGTCTGTGGCGAGGAGGTGGAACGGGGCCAGGCGCAGGTCGTCGAGCGAATCCACCGGCCAGCAGTAGCGGCGGTACGCGTCGGTGTAAGCGTCCACCAGCCGCTGGCGGTCCGCATACCGCTCCAGCAGCGCACCGACCGGGGCGCCGCGCTCCGCCGCCTGCCGCAGCGCGCCCACCGCCATCCCAAGCGCGCCGCGGGCGGCCGCGCCCACGCTGGCGTACTGGTCGCGCACCAGCTCCTGCGCCTTGGCGGACCAGGGCATCAGCTCGCAGTCCAGCACCATCCAGTCGGTCTCCAGCTCGTCCCACAGCCCCGCCGCGCCGATCGCGTCGCGGACGACGGCGAGCACCTGCGCCTCCATCGCGTCATCCGAGAAGAAGCCGCGGCCGGTTCGGGTGTAGACGATCCCCGCGCCCGCCTCCACGCCGAAGCGCCGGCGCGCCGCCTGGTCGCTGCGGCAGACGACCACCACCGCGCGCGAGCCCATGTGCTTCTCCTGGCAGACGACGGTGGAGACGCCCTCGCGGCGGTAGTAGGCGAACGCCTCGGCCGGGTGCTCCAGCAGGCCAGGGAGGTCGCTGGTCTCGCTGGGCGACATGGTCGGGGGGAGATACACGAGCCAGCGCGGGTCGGCGGCGAAGCGGCTCATCACCTCCAGCGCGGCGGACGCGTTTTCCTCGCGGATGGTGACGGTGCGGCCCAGGCGCGTCTCGATGATGCGCTTCCCCGTCACGTCTTCCAGCTCGAGCCCCGTGTCCACCCCATCCACGGATGCGACGCCGTGGGAGGGGAGGAAGGGGCGCGCGGACTCGGCGTAGGCGCGGGCGGGCGGCACCTGCACCAGCTCGCGCTCGGGCCAGCGCAGCGCGGTGAGCGCACCGCCGAACACGCAGCCCGTGTCGATGTTGAGGGTGTTGTTCACCCACGCCGGCCGCCCCACGGGCGTGTGGCCGTAGACCACGGCGGCGCGGCCGCGGTACTCGGCCGCCCAGTCCAGACGCACGGGCAGCCCCAGCTCGTCGGTCTCGCCGGTGGTGTCGCCGTAGAGCGCGAACTCTCGCACGCGGCCCGACGAGCGGCCCTGCAGCGCCTCCTTCAGCCCCGCGTGGGCGACCACCAGCCGCCCGTCGTCGAACACGTAGTGGCTCACCAGCTCGTCCAGGAAATCGGCGACGCGCGCGCGGAACTCGTCCGGCTCGTTCGCCAGGTCCGCGAGCGAGGTCTCCAGGCCGTGGCGCACCTGCACGTTCTTGCCGCGCAGCGCGCGCACCAGCTTCACGTCATGGTTGCCGGGCACCGCCAGCGCGGCGCCGGCCTCTACCATCCCGATCACCGTCTTCAGCACGTGCGCCACGCGCGGACCGCGGTCCACCAGGTCGCCGACGAATACGGCGCGGCGGCCCTCGGGGTGCCGGCGCACACCGTCCGCGCCGGCGTGGTACCCCAGCGCATCGAGCAGCGCGTCGAGCTCGTCGCCGCACCCGTGCACGTCGCCGATCAGGTCGAAGGGGCCGGCGTCCGCGCGCCGGTCGCACCACAGCGGCTCGCGGACCAGGGTGGCGTTCTCCACCTCGTCCACCCCGCGCAGCACCCACACGTGGCGGAAGCCCTCGCGCCGCAGGTCGCGGAGCGAGCGGCGGAGCTGCGCGTGCTGCTGCGGGATCACGTGCGGCGGCACCTGGCGGTCGGCGCGCGTGCGGTTGCGCTCGGCACAGACGCGCTCGGGCACGTCGAGCACGATGGCGACGGCGAAGACATCGTGCTCCTTCGCCACGCGCAGCAGCTGCTTGCGCGCCTCGGGCTGCACGTTGGTGGCGTCCACCACCGTCAGCCGCCCGCGCGCGAGCCGCCGCCGCGCGATGAAGTAGAGCGCGTCGAAGGCGTCCGTCGTCGCCGTCTGGTCGGTCTCGCTGTCGCTGACCAGCGCGCGGAAGCCGTCGCTCGACAGCACTTCCGTCGGCAGGAAGTGCTTGCGCGCGAAGGTGCTCTTGCCGCATCCGCTCACGCCGACCAGCGCCACCAGGCACAGGTCGGGTAGGCGGATCAGCGGCGCGCGGCCGTCGTCGTTCGTATGCGCTGCGCGGGGATCGATGGCCCGCGCGTCCGTTTCCGTCATCAGGTGATCGTCCAGTGGATCCGGTTCCGTCATCGTACCCGCGGCGCCCGCGCCGGGCGCCAGGCTGAACGGGCCGCCAGACCGCCGCCACCGCGCCCTCGCCCAGCCGCAGGCGCAGCAGCAGGTCGTGCAGCGCGGCGCGGGCGGTGGGCGCGGGCGGCAAGGTGCTCGCCTCCGCCGCCTCGGCCAGCAGGCGGCTCAGGCGCAGGTACTCGGCGGTTTCGCCTCCGTTCGTACCGCCTCCGCCACCTGCCGCCGCACGTGTGGCGGGAGGAGGCGGATCAGCCGTTCGCGGTCGTGCGGTGGCACCGCCGTCGCCGCGGCCAGCAGCGCCCGCCCCACCGCCTCGGTCTGCGCGGGCGTGGGCTCTGCGAACGAGCGGTTGAAGCGGAAGATCCACCGTCCCACTTCGCCGCGCCCGATCTCGGCGATGCGCGGGTCGGGGTCGGCGCACGCGCGCAGCGCCCACACCAGCCCCTCCCACTTGCCGCGCCGCACCAGCAGCCGCAGCGCGTTGCGCCGCACGTGCGCCGTGCCGGATTCGTACAACGCCGCCACGCTCGCCGCCGCGAAGGGCAGTGCCCGCAGCTCGCCGGCCGCCGCCCGGGACACTTTCGGCGCGGAATCACCCAGCATCCGGAGCAGCTCCGGCACGGCGTCGTGCCTGCGCAGCCGCGCCACGCCCTGCACGGCCGCCACGCGCAGCCGCACGCGCGGCGAGAAGAGGTAGCGCTCCATCGCCCCCGCGTCGTCCGCGGCGCCCGTCTCCGCCAGCCCGGCCAGCGCGCCGCCGGACCCGGGCATCTGCGCCAGCGCGGCGCGGTAGAACGCCGCGTCGAGCGTCCGGCCCCTCTCCTTCAGCTCCGCGCGGGCGAAGAGGCGCACGGTCGCGTTCTCGTCGATGGCGGCGAGGAGCAGCACGGGCTCGGCACCTTCTCCCAGCCGCCGGGCCAGCGTCACGCCGTGCAGCCGCACCCGGGCGGACGAATCGGACATCAGCACGGGGAGCACCGCGGGGATCTCGTCGTCCCGCAGCCGCGCGGCCGTTTGCGCCGCCGCCCTGCGCACGCGCGCGTCGTCGCCCGCCAGCGCGTGCAGCACCACGTCCAGTCGCTCGCCCTCGTCCTCGGCCAGCCAGGCGAAGCAGGCCAGCCGCGTGCGCCCGTCGGCCCGGCGCATCTCGCGGCGCAGCAGCGGCCGCGCGGCCGGGGAGCGCAGCAGCTCGTGGGCGCGCCGGCCCAGCGCGCCGCCGCGGACGCGGCCTTCCGTGCGCACCAGCAGCGGGAGGGTGTCGATCACCCGCGGCAGGTTGGCTTCGGTGAGCCGCTCCAGCGCGGCCGCCTCGGCAATGCGACGGACCGGCTCGGCCCAGTCGTACGAGCGGAGCACCAGGAAGGGCAGCTCCACCGACCCGTCGCCGGCCTCGGCGATCCGCCGCACCGCCGCCTCGCGCACGCGTCCCGAGGGGTGCATCGAGAGGACGCACCACACGGCCACGTCATCGCCCACGCGCTGGCGCAGGTGGTCGACGCCCGCGGGCGTGCGGGCCCAGTCCGGAAGGTCGTAGACGAGCGAGCTCCCCCACGCCAGCTCGCGGCGCACCCGCTGGTCGACCGTGATGAGCGATGATGCCGGGAGTCGGCCGAGCGTCTCCCGCAGCTCCAGCGCGGCGGCGCGGGCGCGGCCCGGCCGGTCGGAGCCGCACGCCAGCAGCAGCGCGGCCAGCCGGTCACCCGGCCAGCGCTCCGGCTGGCTCAGCCGCTCCTCCAGCGCGTTCTCGCGGACGGAACCCGATCCGCCCGGCATCCACTTGAGCCACTTCATCGGTCATCTCCCTTCCCGCCGCCCCGAACCACTCGTGGACTCCGGGATCGATCGATCCGGCCGTTGAAGGCCGCGCAGGCGGACCGTGTGCCGTGTAGCCGCGAACTCACTCGCGAACCCGACCCGAAATCGGCGCGGGGTCGCCACGGACTCGCCCCACGGAATCACCCCCCGCAACGCCACCGAACCGGTCGCCCGGATCACCCCGCCGGTCCACCGCCGCGCGTGAACACCGCCATCTGCGTGGGCGAGCCGACCTCGTCGTCCACGGGTCCCACCGGGTGGAAGGCGACGGCGTAGCCGTGGCGCGCCGCGACGGCGTTCGCCCAACCGGCCAGCTCGGCGCGCGTCCACTCGAAGCGGTGGTCGCGGTGGCGGAACCTGCCGGCGGGGAGCGACGGCCAGCGCACGTTGTACTCGGCGTTCGGCGTGGTGAGCACCACCGTGGCCGGCCGCGCGCCGGCGAACACGGCGCGCTCGAACGCCGCCAGCCGCGGCGGGTCCAGGTGCTCGACCACCTCCACCACGGCGGCCGCGTCGAAGCCCTCCAGCCGCCGGTCGCGGTACACCAGCGAGCCGTGCAGCAGGCGGATGCGGGCGCGCCTGCTCTCGTGCATCCGCTCCAGCTTCAGCTTGTCGGCCGCGATCTCGAGGGTGCGGTGCGCCACGTCCACGCCCACGACCTCGGTGAACCGCGGCTCGCGGATCAGCCGGCGCAGCAGGTTCCCCTCGCCGCACCCCAGGTCCAGCACGCGCGCGGCGCCGCTCGTCTTCAGCGCCTCCACCACCGCCTGCAGGCGCTGCTCGTTGAGCGAGGTCTTCTGCTCCTCCGCCTGCTCCTCGGCGTCGCGCGCGTCGGCCTTCTCCTCCTCGTCCGCCGGCTCTTCGGCGGTCACCAGCCGGGCGATGGCGTCGCGGACCAGCGAGTGGCGGTGCTTCAGGTAGCGCCGGGCGATCAGGTCGCGCTCGGGGTGCTCGGGGAGCCACCCCGAGCCATGGCGCAGCAGCTTCTCCACCTCGTCGTCGCCCACCCAGTAGTGCTTGGCGTTGTCCAGCACGGGAACCAGCACGTACAGGTGCGTCAGCAGCTCGCTCAGCCGGCGCGTGGCGGTGAGCGTGACGCTCCAGTAGCGGCTGTCGCCCCACTCCGGCCGGGCCGGGTCCAGCGGCAGGCGCTCGGCCGCGAGCTCGTAGCCCAGCGGCTCGAACAGCCGCCGCAGGAACGCCTCGCCCCCGCGCACGGGGACCGACGCGATGCGCGCCACCAGCGGGATCGGCGTGGCGGCCAGCTCGGGGCGCTCGCGGCAGCTGCCCGCCATGGCGCTGCGCAGCACGCGCGAGATGGCGACGGAAAGGAAGCTGCTCGCGGCGTACGGCCGGTCGTTCACGTACTGGTCGAGCGTCCCCGAGCCGCGCACCAGGCCCACGGGGTCCACGTCCAGCAGCAGCGCGGCGGTGCAGGCGTCGTCCGCGGCCTCGGGGTAGAAGACGTGCGCGGCGCCGAACGCCAGCTCGAAGCTCTGCGCCCGCGCGGGGTTCTTCCCCAGCAGGTAGCCCAGGTCGGTGGCCGGCTGGTGCGTGGTGCGGATGGTCAGCAGCATCGTCGATCGATCCTCGTCTCCCAATCATGTGGCGGCACGTCCCCGCCCGATCACACACCATCAACGATCGCCGGGCGGTTGAAACCGCGGCAACTACGGCCCGAAGTCCGCCTTCGCGGACTCCCACACCACCACCACGGCGCGCCGGCGAGACCGTGGCGAACGGTGGCGGTGCCGCGCACGATCGCGTCGCCCACACCGCCGCCGGTAGTCCGCGCAGGCGCCGCGCAGGCGGACTTCGTGTGGTTGTTGCAGCGAATTCATTCGCCCGGGAGGTTCTCGAACACGGTGTCCCAACGCTGGCCCGAAAGCACCGGAAACACATCGGCCCGGCTGCCTCAGTGTGGGCAGCCGGGCCGCGAAGGACACGCACGAACGTGCGCGTTCACACCGCTTTCCAGCCACCTCCGCCATCGCCATCCAGCCCGAACGCCGCGATTGCGCCCTGCACCCGGTTGCCGCTTCCCAACCCCGTCCCACGCAACGACACCGACGACGGCACGAGCGCGCGGAGACTCTCCGGGCGCGTTGCCGCGTGGGCGATCGGGGCGGTGGGCTGGAACGGTCGAGGCATCGTCCGAATGCTCAGGTCTGCGTCTGCCGCGGCACCGGCCGCGGGATGTGCGAGGCATCCAATTCAATCGAGAAAGCGAAAAAGCACAACCCCCCTCCGCCGCTTTCGTCATCCGCCGCGCAGGCTCCTTTCACGGCGGATCCAAAAGCAAGTCGATGTGACTGAAGAACATACCCCTGCCGCCCGCCGAGGGTGAGAGGGGCGAATGAGTTCGCTGCAACGACCACACGAAGTCCGCCTGCGCGCCGCCTGCGCGGACTACCGGCGGCGGCGTGGACGCGGCGGCGGTGCGCGGAACCGGCATCGCCGCCGCCGGGGGTAGGGCCCGCTACTCGATCTTCACCGGGACGCTGGTGACGTGGCCGAGCTTGTCGGGGTTCAGCACCCGGTAGAACGAGGTGATGCGCTCGCCGTCGGTGGCGATGGCGGTGACGTGGACGAGCTCGTCGCCGTGGAAGGTGGCCACCGCGGGGTCGCCGTTGACGCGGACGATCCGGGTCCGCACCGCCGGGCCGTACTTGCGCTCCAGGGCCAGCAGCATCCGCGCGACCCGTTCGTCGCCCACGATGAGCCTGCGCGCCGCCCACACCTTGCCGCCGCCGTCGCTGGTGAAGGTGACGTCGGGCGCCATCAGCGACAGCACGCCGTCGCGATCGTCCCTGGCGAGGGCGTCCAGGAACCTCTGGAGCAGCTCGCCGTGCACGTCCGGCGGCGCCGAAAAGCGGGCCTGGCCGTCGCGCACGCGGTCGCGGGCGCGCTGCACCATTTTCCGAACCGCGGGCTCGGTCCGGTCCAGGATGCGCGCGATCTCGCCGTAGCCGGTGTCGAACACCTCGCGCAGCAGGAACGCGGCGCGCTCTTCGGGCGACAGGCGCTCCAGCATCATCAGCATGGCGATGGAGAGGTCCTGCGCGCGCTCCACGTCGCGGTCCGACGCGTCGGTGGCCACCGGCTCGGGCAGCCAGGGGCCGACGTACGTCTGGCGCGCGGTGGCGGCGCGGCGCAGCCGGTCCACCGCCAGGCGGCTGACCACGGTGAGCAGCCACGCCTCGGGCGACTGGACCTGGTCGCGATCCGCCTGGAACCAGCGGAGATACGCCTCCTGCACCAGGTCCTCGGCCTCGTGCAGGTCGCCCAGCATGCGGTAGCCCAGCCCCAGCAGCCGCGGCCGGTGCCGCAGCACGTCCGGCTCGGTGGCGGATGGATCGAGAACGGTCATTCCGATACCCGTGCGCGGGTTGATGGATGCCCATCCAAGCTGCCACACCCGTGCGCCGGGGTCCAGATGCCGGGCGCTGTCCGAGTGCGCCATCGAGAGCTGGACGAGATGTACCAATCGAAACGCGGCGCCGCGCCCTCTCCGGCCGGCTTAGGCCGTCCACCTCTCCCGGTACGGGAGAGGTAGCTCACATGCGCTGGTTCTTCAGGTCGAATCTAGGTTGACGCGGTTAAGAGAACTGCCGACGTGCAGTCATTTTCGAAGCCGAACCGATGACGCTCATGCTACCTCTCCCGGTACGGGAGAGGTGCGAGCCTAAGCGAGCGGAGAGGGCGCGATGCCGCGTTCCGCACCGGCGCCACCGCCATCGCTCAAAACTCGCTGTCACAACTCGCCGCGATCCCCGTCTACGATGCATCGGGCGCGGAGAACGCGGCGCCCGGTGCAACGAACCCGAATCGTGGAGAGCGACCATGTCTTCTACCGAAACCACCGTCCCGACCTCGACCCTGAACGCCCTTGCCGACGCGGCCGCGCAGAGCGGGCACGCGCCGCGGCTGGACTACAGCCGCGTGGCACCCGGCGCGGTGCGGGCGCAGTACGGGCTGGAGCAGTACGTACAGAACAGTGGGCTGGAGCACTCGCTGCTGGAGCTGGTCAAGCTGCGCGCGAGCATCATGAACGGCTGCGCCTACTGCGTGGACATGCACACCAAGGACGCCCGCGCCGCCGGCGAGACCGAGCAGCGGCTGTACGCGGTGCCCGTCTGGCGCGAAACGCCGTTCTTCACTCCGCGCGAGCGCGCCGCCCTGGCCTGGACCGAAGCCGTCACCGACATCGGCCGCACCGGCGTGCCCGACGAGGTCTACCACGAGGTGAGCCAGCACTTCGACGAGGCCGAGCTGGTGAACCTCACCCTGGCCGTGGTGGCCATCAACGGCTGGAACCGCCTGGCCATCAGCTTCCGCGCGCCGGTGGGCAGCTACCAGCCGCGTAAGCACGCAGGGTGATCAGCGAGGTCGGTGGCAGCGCGGGTTCACCAGGGGCGAATGAATTCGCTGCAACGACTACACGAAGTCCGCCTTCGCGGACTACCGGCTCACGTGCGGCCGACGTGGCGGTGCGCGGAGGCTGACATCGTGAACCGCGCACCTTACGAAATCGGCGCCGGCCTCTCGGGGTCGGCGCCGATCTCGTGGTTGAAGTCC
>DASSME010000484.1:0-12745 GCA_035689035.1 Longimicrobium sp.
GATTCGTCGTCCACCGGCGGATTGTTGTTGACACGGACAGTGGCGAAGATTACGATTCCATTACTCAGCCGTAGAACCCCCAACATCTCGCACCAAGCTCCCGATCCGCGAACACCGACCCGTTCGGCCGTTGCGCCACGCCACCGGCATCACCGCGCCGCCGAATTTGTCGGATTTGTTAACAAATCGAAACCGCGCCCCGGCGGGGT
Source organism: Longimicrobium sp. (assembly GCA_035689035.1). Lineage (GTDB taxonomy): Bacteria > Gemmatimonadota > Gemmatimonadetes > Longimicrobiales > Longimicrobiaceae > Longimicrobium. Next base: position 210 of record DASSME010000484.1, read on the forward strand.
GATCCGGACAGGGCGCGAACGAGGCGGGAGAGCGGTCGCCGGTGATTTGTTGGGAGTTTTGACAAACGGGGCTCCAGGGCCCCGGCCACAGATCCGGAAGGCCACCGGCGCGCGTATGCACGCGTGTCCTTTCCGGGTTCCGCAGCGGCGCACCGGCCGCGGCTCGAGCCATCGAGCCGCCCGGCGCGCCACCCGCCGTCCGCGCCCGGTGCGCGAGCCGGCCGTCCGCGCACCCGTGGGCCCACGCCCACGCCACCTCTCTCACGCAGCCCGGAGGGCTGCCGATCCACTCCTTCGGAGAGCCATCATGAGGCGGAGAGTCGTTGTGAGCATGATCGCCGCGTTGTTCGCGGCGGGTCCGCTCTACGCACAGACCGGACAGATCACGGGGAGCGTCACCTCCAGCGACGGCGCGCGGCCGCTTCCCGGCGCCACCGTGAGCGTGTCCGGCGCGCAGCTGCGCGCCGTGACCGGGCCCGACGGGCGCTACACCATCAGCGGCGTGCCGGCGGGCACCCACACCGTGAGCGCCGCGATGATCGGCCACACCGCGGCCAGCCGCGCGGTGACGGTGGCCGCCGGGCAGGCGGCGACCGCCAACTTCACCCTGCAGGCGTCGGCCGTGTCGCTGCAGGGGGTGGTGGCCATCGGCTACGGCGAGCGCCGCGTGCGCGACGTGACCGGCGCCGTGCAGGCGGTGGGCGAAGAGCAGTTCAACACCGGCCGCGTGGTGAGCCCCGAGCAGCTGATCCAGGGGAAGGTGGCCGGCGTGCAGGTGGTCTCCAGCGGCGAGCCGGGCGGCGGCGCCAGCATCCGCATCCGCGGCGGCACCTCGGTGAACGCCAGCAACGAGCCGCTGATCGTGGTGGACGGGGTGCCGCTGCAGCCGGGCGGCGGCCTCAGCGCCGGGCGCAACCCGCTCAACTTCATCAACCCCGAAGACATCGCGCGCGTCACCGTCCTCAAGGACGCCTCGTCGACCGCCATCTACGGCTCGCGCGGCGCCAACGGCGTGATCATCATCGAGACCAAGACGGGCGCCGCCACGGGGCCGTCGTTCAGCTACAGCAACTCGTTCAGCACCTCGCGCATCACCCGCGAGCCCAGCCTCCTCAGCGCCGACCAGTTCCGCGCGGTGGTGCAGGCGCACGCGCCCGACAAGGTGAAGTACCTGGGCACCGCCAGCACCGACTGGCGCAACGCGGTGGAGCGTGACGCGGGCGGGCAGGAGCACTCGCTGAGCGTGGCCGGCGCGGCCACCAACCTGAACTACCGCCTGAGCCTGAACTACCTGGACCAGACCGGCGTGGTGCAGGGGAGCGAGACCAAGCGCCTGTCGGGGGCGATCAACTACAACCACCGGCTGTTCAACAACCGGCTGAACATCCGCGCCGCCGTGCGCGGCGCCCGCACCGACGACCAGTTCACGCCGGGCGCGGTGCTGGGCAGCGCCAGCAACTTCGACCCCACGCAGCCGATCCGCACCGCCAGCGGCGCGTACTTCGAGCAGACCAACTTCACGCTGGCCCCCAACAACCCGGTGGCCGAGCTGGCGCTGGTGACCGACAACGGCAACACCTACCGCAGCGTGGGGAACGTGGAGGCCCGCTACCAGGCGCCGTTCCTGAGCGCGCTCTCGGGGACGCTGCGCCTGGGCTACGACGTGGCCAAGAGCGAGCGCGAGAGCTTCTACCCCAGCACCCTGCAGTCGCAGGTCGAGAACCCGGTGAGCTGCAGCGCGCCGCCCTGCCCCAGTGGCAGCGTGAGCCGCTCGAACCCCACCGAGAGCACCGGGCTGATCGACGCGTTCCTGACCTACAACAAGACCAGCTCGGCGCTCTTCGGCGGCGACGTGGAGGCCACCGCCGGCTACTCGTTCGAGCGCACCGACGGCTCGTACCCGTCGTTCTACGCGCGCGGGCTCTCGTCCGACCTGCTGGGCACCCACGGCGTGCCCACCGCCGCCGAGAACGTGCCCTCGCTCTTCGAGCGCACCAGCAAGCTGGCCTCGTTCTTCGGCCGCGTGAACTACACCCTGGCCGACCGCTACCTGCTCACGCTCAGCGTGCGCCGTGACGGCTCGAGCCGCTTCGGGCCCGACAACCAGTGGGGGACCTTCCCGGCGGTGGCGCTGGGGTGGCGGATCAACGAGGAGAGCTGGTTCCCCTCGGGGCTGCTCTCGGAGCTCAAGCTGCGCGGCAGCTGGGGCGTGAACGGCAACCAGGCGATCGGCGACTACCCGTGGGCCCCGGCCTACACCTACAGCGATCCGTTCGCCCGCGTGCAGTTCGGCAACGAGTTCGTCACCACCATCCGCCCCTCGGCGGTCGACCCCAACATCAAGTGGGAGGAGACCACCAGCTACAACCTGGGCTTCGACTACGGGCTGTGGGACGGCCGGATCAGCGGCTCGGTGGAGTACTACGTGAAGGACACCGACGACCTGCTCTTCCGGGTGCCGGTGGCGGCGGGGACCAACGTCTCCAACTACGTGACCACCAACATCGGCTCCATGCGCAACAAGGGCCTGGAGATGAGCGTGAACGCCCAGGTGCTGCGCGGCAACGGGCTCACCTGGAACGCCTCGCTGAACGCCTCCACCAACAAGAACCGCCTCACCGCGATCAACCCGATCGTGAGCACCTCCACCCGCATCCTGGTGGGCGGGATCAGCGGCGGCGTGGGGAGCACCATCCAGGTGCTGCAGCCGGGCGCGCCGGTCAACTCGTTCTTCGTGTACCGCCACAAGTACGCGAACGGGAAGCCGGTGGCCACCGGCACCGACCTGGAGATGTACGAGGACCTGAACAAGGACGGGAAGATCACGGTGGACGACCGGGCGCCGTTCCACAGCCCCACCCCCACCGGGACGATCGGCCACACCTCGAACTTCGGGTACCGCAACCTGGACCTGGGCTTCACCCTGCGGGCGTACCTGGGCAACTACGTGTACAACAACACGTCGAGCAGCCAGGGCTTCTACAACCAGCTGCTGAACGCGGCCGGGCCGGTGAACCTGAGCTCGTCGGTGCTGACCTACAACTTCGTGAACCCGCAGTACTTCTCGGACGTCTACGTGGAGGACGCCTCGTTCCTGCGCATGGACAACGTCACGCTGGGCTACACCCTCCCCAACGTGCGGGGGCTGGACCAGGTGCGCGTGTTCGGCACCGTGCAGAACGTGTTCACCCTTTCCGGCTACGACGGCGTGGACCCCGAGGCGGGGCTGAACGGGATCGACAACAACATCTACCCGCGCTCGCGGACCTTCACGGCCGGCGTGAGCATCGGGTTCTAAGGGCAACGAGCATCTTCCGGAGAACGCAATGAACACCAGACTGCGCACCACGGTGACGCTCGCGGCCCTCTGCCTGATGGGCGCCGCCGCGTGCACCGACATCACCACCGAGCCGAAGAGCAGCGTGACCGGCTCGAACATCTTCAACGACCCCAGCAGCTACAAGGCGTTCCTGGCCAAGCTGTACGGCGGCCTGCAGGTGACGGGGCAGAAGGGCCCCGACGGCGCCGGCGACATCGAGGGGATCGACGAGGGCTTCTCGCACTACCTCCGCCAGTACTGGCAGCTGCAGGAGCTGCCCACCGACGAGGCGGTGATCGGCTGGGGCGACCAGGACCTTCCCGAGCTGAACACCCAGCTCTGGGGCCCGGGCAACGTCTTCATCGCGGCGATGTACTACCGCGTCTTCTACCAGGTGTCGCTGGCCAACGAGTTCCTGCGCGAGACCACCGACGCCAAGCTGAACGAGCGCAACGCCAGCCAGTCGCTGATCAGCACGGTGCACCAGTACCGCGCCGAAGCCCGCTTCCTGCGCGCGCTCAGCTACTGGCACGGGATCGACCTGTTCGGCAACATCCCGCTGGTGGACGAGAACTTCCAGGTGGGCGCCACCCCGCCGCCGCAGGCCACGCGGCAGCAGGTGTACGACTTCGTGGTGAGCGAGCTGAACGCCATCCGCACCGAGCTTCCCGCCCCCGGCGCCGGCCAGTACGGCCGCGCCGACCAGGGCGCGGTGCTGATGCTGCTGGGCAAGCTGTACCTGAACAGCGCCGTCTACACCGGCACGGCGCGCAACGCCGAGGCGCTGCAGACCATGCAGACGCTGATCGCCTCGGGCGCCTACACGCTGGACCCCAGCTACCGGCACCTCTTCCAGGCCGACAACAACACCTCGAAGGAGCTGGTCTTCGCGGTGCCCTTCGACGGCCGGAACACGCGCACCTGGGGCGGGATGACCTTCCTGGTGCACGCCGCGGTGGGCGGTGACATGAACGCCGCCAACTACGGGATCGACGGCGGCTGGTGGGGCCTGCGCATCCGCCCCGAGGTCTACGGGCTGTACGGCGCGGGGGACAAGCGCAACTCGTACTTCTTCACGCAGAACCAGACGGTCGCCATCAACAGCATCGGCAACTTCCAGGAGGGCGTGGGCGCGCCCAAGTACACCAACGTCACGTCGGGCGGCCAGCCGGGGTCCAACAGCACCTTCCCCGACACCGACTTCCCGATGTTCCGCCTGGGCGACGCCTACCTGATGTACGCCGAGGCGCAGCTGCGCGGCGGCGGCGGGACCCGGGCGCAGGCGCTGGCCTACGTGAACGCCCTGCGCACGCGCGCCTACGGCGACGCCAGCGGCAACATCACCGACGCCCAGCTCACGCTCCCCTTCATCCGTGACGAGCGCGCGCGCGAGCTGCTGTGGGAGGGCCACCGCCGCACCGACCTGGTCCGCTTCGGCCAGTTCACCTCGGCGGGGGTGTGGACCTTCAAGGGCGGCACCAAGGCGGGCACCACCACCCCGCAGTTCCGTGACCTGTACCCGATCCCCGCGTCGGAGCTGGGCGCCAACCCCAACCTGAAGCAGAACCCCGGCTACTGAGCGTGGCCCTGACCTTCTCGTCAGCAGTGAACGCCCTGCACCTCCGCCGCGCCCGTGGCGGGGGTGCAGGGCGTTCGTGTTCCGGCGCGCTTCGCCGGGTCGCCGCCGCGTCGGTCCTGGCGCTGGCGGCGTGCGGCGGCGGCGGTGGCGGGGGGATCACCCCGCCCCCCGTCGAGCCGCCGCCCGACCCGCCCGCGCGGCCGTCGCTGGACCCCACCTACCGCCCCAGCGGGCACGCGGCGGCGGGCGACGTGTTCGTGCACCTGTTCGAGTGGCGGTGGACCGACGTCGCCACCGAGTGCGAGAACGTGCTCGGCCCGGCGGGGTTCGCGGCGGTGCAGGTGTCGCCGCCGCAGGAGCACGCGGTGCAGGCCAGCGGCACCTGGAGCGAGCGCTACCAGCCGGTGAGCTACAGCGTGGAGCGCAGCCGCAGCGGCACGGGCGACGAGTTCCGCGCCATGATCACCCGCTGCAAGGCGGCCGGCGTGGGGATCTACGTCGACGCCGTGATCAATCACATGACCAGCGTGCCCAGCCCGGGGACGGGGAGCAACGGCACGTCGTACTCGAAATATTCCTATCCCGGGCTGTACACCGAGTCGGACTTTCATCATCCCATCTGCACCGTCGGCAACTACCAGAGCGCGGCCAACGTGCAGGACTGCGAGCTCTTCGGGCTCCCCGACCTGGACACCGGCTCGCCCTCGGTCCGGGCGAAGATCGCGGACTACCTGACCGGGCTGGCGCGGATGGGCGTGGCGGGGTTCCGCATCGACGCGGCCAAGCACATCCAGCAGGCGCAACTCGATTCGATCGTGGGCCGCGTCAACCGGACGCTCGCGGCCGAAGGCCGGCCGCTGCCGTACTGGTTCGCCGAGGTGAGCGCCGGCGCCGGCGAGGCGCTGGGCCCGCACGACTACTTCGGGCTGGGCTACGCCTCCGGCGGCGCGGCCGACATCACGGAGTTCATCTTCAAGGGGGTGGGCGACAAGTTCCTGGGCAGCGGCGGGCAGCACGTCTCGCAGCTGAACCCGAACGGGCCGCCCGGGAACCAGTTCTCGCCCACCGCGTGGGGGCTGATCCCGGCGGACAAGGCGGTGGTCTTCCTGGAGAACCACGACACGCAGCGGCAGTCTGGGATCGGCTACCGCGACGGCGCGGCGTTCCGGCTGGCCAACGTGTGGATGCTGGCGCAGCCGTACGGCTATCCATCCGTCATGTCCAGCTACGCCTTCGACCGCACCTCGCAGCTGGGGCGCGACATGGGGCCGCCCTCGGACGCGGCGGGCGCCACGAAGCCCGTCGCCTGCGCGGCGAGCCTGGAGACGGCGGCGATCGGCCAGTGGGTGTGCGAGCACCGCGACCCGTCCGTCCTGCGCATGGTGGCGTTCCGCCGCGAGGTGGCGGGGACGGACGTGAACCACTGGTGGGACGACGGATCGAACGCGATCGCCTTCAGCCGCGGCGCCAGGGGGTTCGTCGCCATCAACCGCAACGCCGCCGCACTCTCGGCCCCGGTCGCGACGGGGCTGCCCGCGGGGACGTACTGCGACCTGCTGACCGGCGGCCGCACCGGCGCGACGTGCGCGGGAACGTCGGTCGTGGTCGCCGGCGACGGCACGGTGCAGCTGAGCCTGGCCGCGAACACGGCCGTGGCGGTGACGGCGAGCAGCAAGCTGTGAGTCGGCCGGGGATCGCACCGGCGGAGATTGCGCCGGGGCGAATGAATTCGCTGCAACAACTACACGAAGTCCGCCTTCGCGGACTACCGGTTTCTGCGTGGACGCGGTGGCGGTGCGCGATTCACGCTTCGTGGCGAGGAGCCCGAGGGGACGGCACGGTGCCGGGGCCGCGAGCCTCGCGCGGTTTGCGAGGCTTCCTGTGGTCGTAGCCGTGGCTTCAGCCGCCAAGGGCGTCGGCCCCGAGGCAGCGCCGGATCTTCGCCCCACCGCACGGTGCGGCGTCCGCCAACCTCTCCCGGTACGGGGGAGGTGGACGGCCTAAGCCGGCCGGAGGGGGCGCGGTGCCGGCCGGAGCGCGCGGGACCGCGGAGCTGAAGTGTTCTTGGTCCGGTCTCGAGGTCGATCTGAGGCTGAGGGCGAGGATGAGGATGGACGGGGCGGGGCCGATCCACACGAGCGAGGGATGAGGATGCAGATGCGGAGAAGGGCTGGTTTCCTGGCGCTGGCCGTGGTGGCGCTCGCCGTCCGTCCCGCCGCGGCGCAGGTCGACGCGATGAGCGTGGCCTCGCCGGACGGGCACAACGTGATCGGCGTCGGCACGCACGAAGGGTGGCTGTACTACCGCGTTTCGCGCGACGCGAAGCAGGTGATCACGCCCTCGCGGCTGGGGTTCGCCTTCCGCGGCGCCGACTCGCTCTACCACGGGGTGCGCATCACCGGCTCGAGCCGGTCGTCGCACGACGAGACGTGGACGCAGCCGTGGGGCGAGGTGGCGCGCGTGCGCGACCATCACAACGAGCTGCGCGTGCAGGTGGCCGAGACGGGCGGCCGGCAGCGGCGCTTCGCCGTCGTCTTCCGCGCCTTCGAGGACGGCGTCGCCTTCCGCTACGAGGTGGCGGACAGCGCCGGCTTCGGCGACTTCGAGATGATGGACGAGCTCACCGAGTTCACCCTGGCCGACAACGCCCGCGCCTGGTGGATCCCCTCCACCTGCTGCGACCCGGACCGGCAGGAGCGCCTCTACTCGTCCGGCCCCGTCAGCCGCCTGGACAGCGTGCAGACGCCGCTCACCCTGCAGCTCAGCAGCGGCGTCCAGCTGGTGATCCACGAGGCCAACCTGGTCGATTACGCGGGGATGTACCTGGTCCGCACCGGGAACCGGACGCTGCGCTCGTCGCTGCCGCGGTGGGCCGACGGCGTGGCGGTGCGCGGCCGGGCGCCGTTCGTCACCCCCTGGCGCACGCTGCAGCTGGCCGACCGGGTGGAAGACCTGGCCCCCTCCGTCCTCACCCTCAAGCTGAACCCGCCCAGCCGCATCGCCGACGTCAGCTGGATCCACCCGATGAAGTACAACGGGATCTGGTGGGCGATGCACCTCAACCTGTGGACCTGGCCGAACGGCGCCAACCACGGCGCGACCACCGAGAACACCCGGCGCTACCTGGACTTCGCGGCGGCCAACGGGCTGGGCGGCACCCTGGTGGAGGGGTGGAACCGCGGGTGGGAGCAGGACTGGATCAACGGCAAGGGCCCCTTCTCGTTCACCCAGCCGTACCCGGACTTCGACCTGGCGGGGCTGGCCGCCTACGCGCGGCAGAAGGGGATCACGCTGATCGGCCACCACGAGACCGGGTCGAACGTCAGCAACTACGAGCAGCAGCTGGACTCGGCGATGGCGCTGTACCGGCGCGTGGGCGTGCGCGCGGTGAAGACCGGCTACGTGGGCGACTACACCGACCAGGGGCACGCGCACCAGGGGCAGTACATGGTGCGCCACCAGCGCCACGTCCTCGAGACGGCCGCCCGCTACGGGATCATGGTCGACGTGCACGAGCCGATCAAGGACACCGGCGAGCGCCGCACCTGGCCCAACATGATGAGCCGCGAGGGCGCGCGCGGGCAGGAGTACAACGCGTGGGGCGGCGACGGCGGCAACCCGCCCGAGCACGAGACCATCCTCTTCTTCACGCGGATGCTGGCCGGGCCGATGGACTTCACCCCCGGCATCTTCGACCTGCTGATCCAGCGGCCCACCGGGCGCCCGCGCACCCCCGAGGACGCGCGCCCGCGCACCACGCTCGCCAAGCAGCTGGCGCTCTACGTGGTCCTCTACTCGCCGGTGCAGATGGCGGCGGACCTGCCGGAGAACTACCAGGGCCAGCCCGCCTTCCAGTTCATCCGCGACGTGGCGGTGGACTGGGACACCACCCGCGTGATCCAGGGCCGCATCGGCGACTACGTGATCGTCGCCCGCAAGCAGAAGGGCGCAGACGCCTGGTTCCTGGGCGCCATCACCGACGAGGAGGGCCGCACCTTCGACGTGCCGCTCGACTTCCTCCCCGCCGGCCGGCGCTACGTGGCCGAGATCTACGCCGACGGCCCCGGCGCCAACTGGCGCGACAACCCGCTCCCGGTGACGATCTCGCGGCGGGACGTGACCCGGGCCTCGCGGCTGCACGTCGTCCTGGCCCCCGGCGGCGGACAGGCGATCCGCATCCGCCCGGCGCAGTAGAACGAGGCGCGGGCGCCCACCGCAGGAGGTGGACGCCCGCGCGACCGGCCGATCTGCCGGCCGGACGACGATCAGACCGCGTCGCCGCAGTAGGCCGTCATCGACGCGAAGTCACTGCCGCCGTTGGTGTCGCTCACGGTCAGGCTGACGGTGCGGTTGGTGTACGGGGTGCACGGGATGATGGCGATGGTCTGCGTGGCGCCGCCGCCGAAGCTGGGCGTGGGCGTCCAGCTGGTGGTGACCGTGCCGCTTCCCCCGCTGATCGTATAGTCGCACTCGAGACGGCCGTGGCCCAGCGAGTAGCAGAAGAAGTAGTCGATCGAAAGGGTGCTCGCGCGTGGCGCGGGGGCGGCCGTGGCAGCGCGGGGCCCGCCCGCGGCGGCGGTGGCGGCGAGCACGGCGAGGGCACAGGCCTTGGCGAAGCTTCGCATCGGTCCTCCAGTACGGGTGACGAACGGTGAACGTCTGCAGTATGGAGCTTCTAATTTGAGTCGTCAAGTGAAAGTGATGTGGCGGGTGGGTACCCGTGCGCCTCTGCTTGAACGTTGGGTCTGCCGCGTGGCGCTCGCGGCCGGCTCGCTGACTCTCTTCGCGGCGGCGGCCGAGGCGCAGCTCACGATGCGTATCCGCGTCCCCCCGGCGACGCCGGCGGACTCGGCCGTGTACGTCGCCGGCAACTTCAACGTGTGGAACCCCGGCAATCCATCGTACCGGCTGGAGAGGGGCGCAGACGGCCAGTACGCCATCACCCTGCCGGAATCGGTCCGCGGGCCCATCGAGTTCAAGTTCACGCTGGGCTCGTGGGAGCGGGTGGAGGTGGACAGCGCGGGCGGCGGCATCCCCAACCACCGCTTCGACATCCCGGCGGCGGGTGCGGCGACGTGGACGGGCACGGTGGCGGGGTGGCAGGACCCGAAGCGGATCCCCGCGCGGAAGTCCACGCGCCGGCCGGGTGTGACGGTGATCGACACCGCGTTCAGCATCCCGCAGCTGGGGCGCGCGCGGCGGGTGTGGGTCTACCTGCCACCGGACTACGCCACCTCGGGGAAGCGCTACCCCGTCCTCTACATGCACGACGGGCAGAACGTGTTCGACGACAGCACCAGCGGCTTCGGCGAGTGGGGCGTGGACGAAACGTTGGACAGTTTGTACGCGGCGGGCGACCCCGGCATAATCGTGGTCGCGGTGGACCACGGCGGGAACAAGCGGCTGGACGAGTATTCGCCCTTCCGGAACGCGCGCTACGGCGGCGGCGAGGGCGACGCGTACGTCGATTTCCTGGCGCGCACGCTCAAGCCGTTCATCGACCGGCGCTACCGCACGCGGGCGGACCGGCTCAACACCGGCGTGGCCGGCTCCAGCATGGGCGGGCTGATCTCGCTCTACGCGGCGCTCAAGTACCCCGAGACCTTCGGGCGCGCCGGGATCTTTTCGCCCGCGTTCTGGTTCAGCGACCGCAACTACGCCTACGCCCGCGCGGCCCGGCCGCCCCTTCCCGGCACCCGCTTCTACTTCGTGACGGGCGGCAAGGAGGGCGACCAGCCCGAGGTGTACGTGAACGACCAGCGGCGGATGATCGACACCCTCTCCAAAGCCGGCTACCGCGTGGGCGTGCAGGTGGACAGCGCCATCCGCGCCGACGGGATGCACAGCGAGTGGTTCTGGCGCCGCGAGTTCCCCCGCGCCTACCTGTGGCTGTTCCGCTCGGATTCCGCTTCGGTGGGCGTGGAGCCGCGCCGCGCGCTGCCGAGCCGCCGGACGCGCGGCATGCGCGTGACCAAGCCCTGAACCAGGCCATGCAGATGCGCCGCATCGCACTCCTCTCCCTCGCCGCGCTGGCCGCGGGCGCCGCGTCCCTCCAGGCGCAGGCGCCGGCCGCGGGCGCCGACACCGCGTGGCAGCACGGCGGCGTGTGCTACGAGGTGTTCGTCCGCTCGTTCCAGGACAGCAACGGCGACGGGATCGGCGACCTGAACGGGCTGATCCGGAAGCTGGACTACATCAACGACGGCGACCCGGCCAGCCGCCGCGACCTGGGCGCGCAGTGCATCTGGCTGATGCCGGTCGCAGAATCCCCCAGCTACCACGGCTACGACGTCAGCGACTACTACCGCGTGGAGCCGGACTACGGGACGAACGACGACTTCAAGCGCCTGGTGGCCGAGGCGCACCGGCGCGGCATCCACGTGCTGGTGGACATGGTGCTGAACCACGCGTCCAGCGAGCACCCGTACTTCCAGGCCGCGCTGCGCGACCCGTCGTCCCCCTACCGCGCCTGGTTCCGCTTCAGCGACACGGTCCAGGGCCGCGGCCCGTGGGGCGCCGAGGCGTGGCACAAGAACCCGTTCCGCGACGAGTACTACTACGGCGTCTTCTGGAAGGGGATGCCGGACCTGAACTACGACACCCCCGCCGTCCGCGAAGAGGCCAACCGCATCGCCGACTTCTGGCTGCGCGAGATGGGGGTGGACGGCTTCCGGCTGGACGCGGTCCCGTACCTGGTGGAGGAGGGGAGCAACCTCGCCGGCACGCCGGGGACGCACCAGGTGCTGCGCGGGTACGCCGCCCACATCCGCTCCGTGAAGCCCGACGCCTGGACGGTGGGCGAGGTGTGGGACCGCACGGACGCCATGATGAGCTACTATCCCGACCAGCTCACCTCGTACTTCCCCTTCGAGCTGAGCGACTCGCTGCTCTCGGGCGTGCGCCACGGCGACGCGCGGCACCTGCTGGACGGCTACCTGCGCCTGCAGCAGTCGCTCCCCGGCAACCGCTACTCGCCCTTCCTGCGCAACCACGACCAGACGCGCACCCTCACCGCGCTCGGCGGCGACGTGGCGAAGGCGCGGGTGGCGGCCACGTTGCTGCTGACCCTCCCCGGCCTCCCCTTCGTCTACTACGGCGAGGAGATCGGGATGACCGGCGACAAGCCCGACCCGCGGCTGCGCACGCCGATGCAATGGAGCCGCGCGCCGGGGCTGGGCTTCACCACCGGCACCCCGTGGGAGGCGCCGCAGGGCGACACCGCGGCCACCAACGTCGCCGCGCAGGACGCCGACCGCGGCTCGCTGCTGAACCTGTACCGGCGGCTGATCCACCTGCGCTCCGGGCACGCGGCGCTCGCCCGCGGCCGGCTGGTCCCGCTCGCCACCAGCAACCCCGCCGTGGCCGCCTACCTGCGCGTGGCGGGCGACAGCGTGGTGATGGTGATCGCCAACCTGGGCGCCGCCGAGGCCCGGGGGGTGGTGGTCTCCTCCGCCACCGCCGTGCTGCGGCCGGGGCAGCACCGGCCCGTGGTGCTGGAGGGGCGCGGCGGTCCCGAGCTCGCCTTCCTCCCGGACGGCATCATCGCCCACTGGGTGCCGTTCCCCGTGCTGGCGCCGCGGGAGGTGAGCGTGATCGACCTGTCCACCGAGCCCAACCCCGGCAAGCGCGGCCCCGTCC
>DASSME010000485.1:0-6334 GCA_035689035.1 Longimicrobium sp.
CGTGGAGATGGTGATGCCGGGCGACAACGTGCAGATGGTGGTGGAGCTGATCACCCCGATCGCCATGGAGAAGGAGCTGCGCTTCGCGATTCGCGAGGGCGGCCGCACCGTGGGCGCCGGCGTGGTCACCGAGATCGTCGAGTAACCCTCGCCGCTCGAACGAGGAGGGGGCGAAACCGTTCGCCCCATCCTCCGCGAGACGGCGGTTGACGGTTCAAATCAGGAGTCAAAGCCATGCGCGACAAGGTCATCCTCGCCTGCACCGAGTGCAAGGAGAGGAACTACCACATCACGAAGAACAAGCGGAAGCACCCCGAGCGGCTGGAGTACAGCAAGTACTGCCCGCGGTGCAACAAGCACCAGCCGCACAAGGAAACCAAGTAAGCCGCGCCGCGCCGCCCGCATCCCGGGCGGCGCGCACGGTCCGGTGGCCCGGAACGCACCAACCACCCACGCTTCCGATAAACGCAGGCGAATGGCTGAGACCACACGCAGCACCCCGGCCGACTTCTTCCGCGAAGTGGCCGAGCAGGTCCGCAAGGTGACCTGGCCCGACTGGGACCAGCTCAAGAGCTCCACGGGCGTGATCGTGGTGTTCGTGCTGGCGGTCGCGTTGATCATCTTCGGGATGGACTACGTGATCAACCACGCGCTGGCGCTCGTCACCTCGCTGTTCACCGGCTGAACGGAGCGCGCACAGCGATGGCCGAAGCCAGGTGGTACGCGATCCAGAGCTACTCGGGGCACGAGAACAAGGTCCAGCGGCTGATCCAGCGCCGGATCGACGAGGAGCCGGGCGAGACGGAGCAGAAGCAGATCCAGGAAGTGCTGGTGCCCACCCAGGAGCAGGTGGAGCTGCGCAACGGGAAACGGGTGACCGTGACCCGCAAGCTCTACCCCGGGTACGTGCTGGTGAAGATGGTGTACAACCAGCGCACCGCGCACGCCATCACCGGCATCCAGGGCGTGCTCAAGTTCCTGGGCAGCGGCAACGAGCCCCAGCCGCTCACCGACGACGAGCTGGCCAAGATCTTCGGGCAGGAGACGGAAGCCCCCGTCGCCGAAGAGCCGCAGATCCTGATCCCGTTCAACACGGGGCAGGTGGTGGAGGTCACCGACGGGCCGTTCAAGGAGTTCAGCGGCACCGTGCAGGAGATCGACCACGACAAGGGGAAGGTCAAGGTGGAGGTCTCGCTCTTCGGGCGCCCCACCTCCATCGAGCTCGACTACACCCAGCTCCGCGGGTTCTGATCCGGCCAGGATCGGTCCACGGACTTCGATACCAGAGGTCGCGACATGGCGAAGAAGGTCACCGGTTTCATCAAGCTCCAGGTTCCCGCGGGCGCGGCCAACCCGGCGCCCCCCGTGGGCCCCGCGCTGGGCCAGCACGGGGTGAACATCATGGAGTTCTGCAAGCAGTTCAACGCGCGCACGCAGGGCCAGCCCGGGATGATCATCCCGGTCGAGATCACCGTGTACGCGGACCGCTCGTTCACGTTCATCACCAAGACGCCGCCCGCCGCCGTGCTGCTCAAGAAGGCGGCGGGGCTCGACAAGGGCTCGGCTTCGTCCAAGAAGACCAAGGTGGGCCGGGTCACCCGCGACCAGGTTCGCCAGATCGCCGAGACCAAGATGCCGGACCTGAACGCGGCCGACATCGAGGGCGCCATGAAGATGATCGCCGGCACCGCGCGGTCGATGGGGCTCGAGGTCGTCGACTGACGACCTCGTGAGCGGCCGCCGGACCTCACGTCCGGGTGGCCGCGCAGACGACGGGGCGCGCACGGTCGCATCGCGCGCTCCGCCGGAGGCAGGAGAAGCGAAGTCTCGGCCGGACACCAGGGAGCGGGCTCCTGCCCTCCCGAGTGGCCGTGCGCCACCCCCGACGGGGCTTCCGTCCGCTTGACCACCGCACGCGCCCGGCGACGCAGCGGCGGGAGGACTCGGCATCCATTCGCCTGAGGGAGTACATGCCCAAGCACGGAAAGAAGTTCCGCGAAGCGGCGGCGCGTGTGCCCCAGGGGTCCAGCTACACCCCGGCCGAAGCCGTGGGCCTGGTGAAGGAGCTTTCCTTCGCCAAGTTCGACGAGACGGTGGAGGCGGCGGTGCGGCTCGGAGTAGACCCCCGGCACGCGGACCAGATCGTCCGCGGCGCGGTGGTCCTTCCCCACGGCACCGGGAAGACCGCGCGCGTGCTGGTGATCGCCCAGGGCGACAAGGCGCGCGAGGCGGAGGAAGCGGGAGCCGACTTCGTCGGCCCCGAGCACGTACAGAAGATCAAGGACGGGTGGCTCGACTTCGACGTCGTGGTCGCCACGCCGGACATGATGGGCCAGGTCGGCCAGCTCGGCCGCATCCTGGGCCCGCGCGGGCTGATGCCCACGCCCAAGGCCGGCACCGTGACGATGGACGTGTCGCGGGCCGTTCGCGAGATCAAGGCCGGCAAGATCGAGTTCCGCGTGGATCGCACGGGGAACGTGCACGTCCCGATCGGCAAGGTGAGCTTCGACCCAGCCAAGCTCGAGGAGAACCTGGCCGCGTTCATGGAGACGGTGATCCGGGCCAAGCCCTCCGCCGCCAAGGGCACCTACGTGCGCGCGGTGACGGTGAGCAGCACCATGGGTCCCGGCGTGCCCGTCGACGCCAACCTCTTCCGCAGGGGCTGACCAGATGAAGAGAACCGAGAAGGACGCCTTCATCGGCGAGCTCCAGGAGAAGCTGCAGGGCGCCACCGCGTTCTACCTCACCGACTTCACGGGGCTGAACGTCAAGCAGATGACGCAGTTCCGGTCCCGCCTGCGCAAGCAGGGGGTGGAGTACGTGGTGGTCAAGAACACGCTGGCGCAGCGCGCGGTGCAGGCCATCGACCTGCCCGACGTGGCCGACTTCTTCACCGGCCCCACCGGGGTGGTGATCGGCCGCGAAGACGCGGTGGCCGCCGCCAAGGCGATCACCGACTTCGCCCGCGAGTTCGGCGACCGGCCCGCCGTGAAGGTGGGGATCGTGGACCGCCGCTCGTACAGCGCCGACCAGGTGAAGCAGCTGGCCGACATGCCTCCCCGCGAGGTGCTGCTGGCGCAGATCGCCGGCGGCCTGCAGGCGCCGATGGCGCGCCTGGCCGGCGGGATGAGCCAGCTGCTGGCGGGCTTCGCCCGCGCGGTGGACGCGCTCCGGCAGCAGAAGGAAGGCGCCGGGGCCTGATCCCGGTCACGTGCACACCCCGTGGACGCTCGCGAGCGTCCTGACGGGGCAAGATCCGACGGAATCAACGGTTTTCGAAACCACGCACCGTAGACGAAGGAGCCCGACAGATGGCGACGCTTACCCGTGACGAGCTGCTCGACGCGATCGGCAACATGACCGTTCTCGAGCTGGCCGATTTCGTGAAGGCCTTCGAGGAGAAGTTCGGCGTGACCGCGGCGGCCCCGGTGGCCATGGCCGCGGCGCCCGCCGCCGGCGGCCCCGCCGCCCCGGCCGCCGAGGAGCAGACCGAGTTCACCGTGGTCCTCCAGGCCGCCGGTGAGAAGAAGATCCAGGTGATCAAGGTGGTGCGCGAGCTCACCGGCCTGGGCCTGAAGGAGGCGAAGGACCTGGTGGACGGCGCGCCCAAGCCGGTCAAGGAGGGCGTGTCGAAGGAGGAGGCCGCTCAGATCAAGGCCAAGCTCGAGGAGCAGGGTGCCGCGGTCGAGCTGAAGTAGTGGACGGCCCCTTCCGCGGGCGGGCGCCCCTGGCGCCCGCCCGCGGGAGACGGCGCCGCGGTTCTTCAGACGCAGCACGGCCCGGCGCCCGACACGGCCTGTCCCACTTCAGCCCGGCAGAATCGATGGCTCGCACGCAGCCTGTTACATAGATACGGACGCCACGCCTACCCCGCCGGGGTTTCCGGTCGGGGTCGTTTGCGCTTCCGGTTTCTGGTTCCACGTCGCTCAAGAGGGAGACCCACTTGGCAACCGTGAATAAACCGATCGTCTCGTTCGGCAAGCTCGTCGCGGGGATGGAGCACCCCAACCTGCTCGACGTGCAGCTGCGCGCGTTCGAGACGCTGCTGCAGACCGACGCCGCCGCGCGTGAGCGCGAGGACGTCGGCCTGGAGCGGGTGTTCAACGAGATCTTCCCCATCTCCGACGTCAACGGGAACTTCTCGCTGGAGTACGTCCGCTACGCCCTGGGCGAGCCGAAGTACGACATGGAGGAGTGCATGGAGCGCGACATGACGTACGCCGCTCCGCTCAAGGCGACGCTCCGGCTGGTGGTGTGGGAGGACATCGGCGACGAGCGCCGCCCCAAGGACATCATCGAGAAGGAAGTGTACCTGGGGGACCTGCCGGTGCTCACCCCCCTGGGCACGTTCATCATCAACGGCGCGGAGCGCGTGATCGTCTCGCAGCTGCACCGCTCGCCGGGCGTGGTGTTCGAGGAGAACACGCACCCGAACGGGAGCAAGCTGTTCAGCGCCCGCATCATCCCCTTCCGCGGCTCGTGGGTCGAGTTCACCATCGACATCCACGACGTGGTGGCGGTGCACATCGACAAGAAGAAGAAGTTCCCCGCCACCGCGCTGCTGCGCACGGTGGGGTACTCGCGCGACGCCGACATCCTGGGCGTGTTCTTCGGCCGGCAGCAGGTGACGCTGGCGGGGATCGCCGGCGAGGGCGTGCGCGAGGGCCGGCGTGGCGAGGTGTTCCACGGCTTCCTGGCCGAGGACGTCCCCGACCCGGCGCTCCTGGGCGCCGAGGGCCCGCGGCTGTACCGCGACGTGGTGATCCCCGGCACCGGCGAGGTGTTCGAGCGCGGCTCGCGCCTCACGCAGGCCGCCTGGCGGGCGCTGCGCGAGGGCGGCGTGTACTCGATCCCCATCCTCCCCAGCGCCCTCCTCGCCCGCGCGGGCGACGAGGTGAACGCCGAGGTGGTGGGCCGCCTGACCCGCGCCGGGATCGAGGGCGTGTCCCTCTTCCGCCCGCGGGGGCAGACCGGCTCGTCGCTGCGCGCGACGCTGGCCAAGGACCCGACCCGCGGCACGCTGGACTCGCTCTTCGCCATCCACAACCTGGTGCGCCCGGGCACCGCGCCCGCGCCCGACGTGTGGACCGAGGACGAGTTCTTCGGCGACACCGACAGCATCATGCACGTGGGCGACTTCCTGCGCGCGTGGGCCGAGCGCGACACCGCGCCCAGCGACCCCAACAGCCGCGAGGCCCAGCGCAGCGCCGAGGAGCGGATGCTCCGCTACGCGCAGGAGCGCGGCATCAAGTACGTGTGGGAGAGCTTCCGCGAGGAGCGCACCGAGAAGACCGCGCGCCCGTCGCGCGTGCTGGTCTACGAGCTGAACCGCGTGGTGCAGGTCTACAGCCAGGTGTGGCGCCTCCTCTTCCAGCCGCGCGCCTCGCTGGTGGTGAGCGGCGACCTGGCCGACGGCGGGAGCGCCACCGCGCGCTCGGACTACAGCGAGTACCTGGAAGAGACGCTGAACAAGCGCTACGACCTGGGGCGCGTGGGCCGCTACAAGATCAACCAGCGCCTGGGCGACGCCTTCCGCAGCCTGCACTTCTCGGTGCCGCCGGCGGGGATGACGGCGCTGACCGCGCAGGACGTGCTGGCGATCCTCTTCAACCTGGTGGAGCTGCACGAGGGGCGCGGCTACACCGACGACATCGACCACCTGGGGAACCGCCGGGTGCGCTCGGTGGGCGAGCTGATCGCCAACCAGTTCTCGGTGGGCCTCAGCCGCATGGCGCGGCTGGTGCGCGAGCGCATGTCGATCGTGTCGGACCCCGACAAGATCAACATCGACGACCTGGTGAACGCCCGCACGGTCTCGGCCGTCATCCAGCAGTTCTTCGGGTCGTCGCAGCTGAGCCAGTTCATGGACCAGACCAACCCCCTGGCGGAGATGACGCACAAGCGGCGTCTCTCGGCCCTGGGGCCGGGCGGCCTGACCCGCGAGCGCGCCGGCTTCGAAGTGCGCGACGTGCACTACTCGCACTACGGGCGCATGTGCCCGATCGAGACGCCGGAAGGCCCGAACATCGGCCTGATCAACTCGCTGACCACGTACAGCCGGATCAACGACCTGGGCTTCATCGAGACGCCCTACCGCAAGGTGGTGCGCGCGGTGGTGAAGTACCCGGCGTCGGTGAAGCTGGACGAGGCCGTGCGCCTGGTCCTCGGCGAGCGCGGAAAGGTCTTCGCCAAGAAGGGCGAGGAGATCGACGGCGAGAAGGGCCGCGAGGTCTTCCGCGCCATGATCGTGGGCGCCGAGCTCGCCGAGGACGTGCTGGACTGGAGCGCCCTCTTCCCGCGCATGCTGGCTGGGGAGATCCCGCAGAGCGAGTGG
>DASSME010000486.1:0-22282 GCA_035689035.1 Longimicrobium sp.
GAGCCGCGCCCCGCCATCACGCCGCGCCTCCTCGGGGCCGCATTTCTCAGTGACGACGAGCAGTCGCATCCCGCTCCTCCCAATGCTGCGTGTACCGCGCGAATACGTGGCTCCAGTCGTACGCATCCGTCGGCGTTCTCCTTTCTGACGGATCGGCGAGCACGCGAGACAGGGCCTTGATCACCTGCTCGGGCTGGCTGATGTCGACGAGCTCGCCCCGGCCAGGCTCGACGATCTCGTGAAGGGCACCGCCGCGACCGACGATGACGTACGTGCCTGCGGACAATGCCTCCAGGATCGAGCGACCCATCCCCTCCGCGTGGACGTACGAGCCGCCCGGCACCGGCGTGGGCACGTCGCCGCTCAGCTGCACGTACACGTCCGCCGCCACGATCTCGGCGCACGTCGCTTCGTGCGCGAGCGCGCCCAGGAAGCGCACCATCTGGTCGAGGCCGTGGCGCCGAACCAGCGCCCGCGTTTCCTCCAGCAGCGGACCGTCACCGGCGAGCCGCAACGCGAACGTGTGGCCTCGCGCATTCAGCTCCGCGGCGACCTGGATGAGGAGCGCGTGATGCTTGTAGGGTACGAACCGGGCCGCGCACAGCAGCACCGGCGGGCCGCGCCGCACGGGCCGGGGCCTGGATACGGCGGAGAAGTTCACCCCACCGACACAGCGGAGGAACGGACACTTCACTCCAACACCCTGAAGCCGCCCCTCGGTGAACGCCGAGTTCGTCACCAGCGTGTCGACGGTGTCGTTCAGGGTGTTCACCCAGAAGCGGCGCCGATCGGCATGGCTCTCGATGGGAACTCGCTCGAGTGGCGCCTTCAGGATTTCGTTCCCTCCGGTGCGGTACGTGAACTCGGCGTTGGGGAAAAGGGAACGCAGGGTGCGCAGATCCTCGATCCAGCGCCCGCTGTTGAAGAACAGGATGGCCGGCTCGTACCGCGCCGCGAGCTGCTCCAGGTCCACCGGCTCGCGGCTGGCTGCCGAGACGAGGCAATCGGTTCCGCCGTGGTCTTTTGAGATGACTGCCATCAGCGGGAACTGCCGATGGTCGCGGAAATGTCGCATGAAGTAGCCCGCATGCATCTCCATGCCGCCGACGAGCGGCGGCAGGCGATCAGCAAACAGCAGGATCGGCGAGGTCAATGCAACTCAGCAGCGGGGAGTCGGAGTTTGCGCATCGAGTTTATAAAATGGAGATCCGGCCAAGGCGGGGCCACGGCAAGTAGACATGGTGGGGGGTTGGGGGCTGATGACCCACCGCGCGGTGATCTCGCGGGAGTACCGCGAGTCTGCCGTCGTGGGGGGGCATGCCACCCAGCTGATTCGTGACGGGCAGCGGATACAGGTATGTTGAGGTAGTGCCCTGACCAAGCCAACCGGACAGGCCGCGGGCGGTGAGCCGGGAATGAGATCCAGAGCCCGATGGCTGTGGTGGTGCTGGCGGCCTGCTTAGAGCCGTCGCGGAATTTGCTGTGGTTCCTGCGTTACGCGCGGAGCGGCCGGGTGCTCTGGTGCCCGCTGCCGTGCCCCACTGAGCGCTGACTTCGGCAAGAGGCCTCGACCTGCGGATGCACCACATCCGCTCCGGCGAGGAGACGATCACGATAGCATGCCCCGCAAGCCCTTCGATGCCGACGTTGAGGTGTTCGCGCGTGTACTTGTTCGACGAGGACGTGTTGTGATTGAGCCGGTGTGACTACAGTCCGGCGTGCATGACTGTCTGGTAGAGTGCTGGAAGTAACGCGCCGGGTCGCAGCATCGAGAGCACAGCAGTCGCGGTGAAGTCCGCAGCTGCTGTGCGTCACGGGCGGCCGGCCGGCATTCAGGCGGCCGGTCAGGCGGGGCCCAGGACCAGGCTGCTGGACCAGCCGGTCACCCCCGCGCCGTCGTCGATCTTCCACCAGTCGCGGCCTCCCGCCTGCCGCGGCCCGTCGATGATCGACACCCGGGTGCCACGCGGCAGCTCCGCCACCTCGGCCGATTCCACGCCGGGGGCGCCGCGCACCTTTCCATCCTGGCTGAACGAGGCCTTGCCGCCCTTCTCCAGCGCCCCCAGGCGGAACGCGGCCAGCTCGGCCTCTCCGCCGTTGAAGCGGTCACGGTCCACGCCGCTGCCGATCCCCTTCACCTTCCCCTGGACGGTGTACTGCCACACCGCGTGCGTGGTCCAGCCGCCCACCAGCGAGGGCTTCTCGACGCCGTAGCGGGCGATCCAGAGCGGGCACTCCCCGGCGAATTTCGTGGAGTTGCCCGTGAGCTCCACCCAGGCCGACGGGTACGTGTAGATCATGGGCGCGCGGCCGATCGTCGCCTTCACCGCGTCGACCACCACCCTGATCCGGCGCACCACTTCGGCCTTGGAGTACGTGACGCGCCCGGCGCCGTCACCCTCCGCCTCCACGTCGATCGCCGGGACCAGGTCGCCGGGCTTACGGGGGAGGAGGTCCAGGAAGTACGCGGCCTGTTTCTCGGGGTCCACGTCGTGGCGGTAGAAGTGGTATCCCCCGGGTACGATGCCGGCCTCGCGGCACCCGGCGTGGTTCGTCTGCGACCTGGGATCGGCGAACGTGTTCCCCTGGCTCGTCTTGATCAGCGCGAACGCAACGCCGGCGTCGCGGACCTGCGTCCAGTTGATGATGCCCTTCTTGTGGTGGACGTCCACGCCTTCCAGCTGTGCCATGGCCTCCTCCGGTTTGATCGTCCCAGCCGAATCCCCCGCGCAATCGGGGACCGCACCATTGGATTAGAGGCCATCCCGCGCCCGTTTTCCGGAGATCAGCGACGCGTTGGGGGATGAAGCGCCCCGCTCCGCGGCCGCCGGGCTCGCGCTGGTCTCACGCCTCGGGGATCGCGACCCCGTGGTTCTCGAGGAGTTCTCCACCCCGTTTCCCGGCTTCTACCTCTACTACCCGGCCCGGCGGCAGGCCTCGCCCGCGCTCCGCGCGCTCATCGACTACCTGCTGGCGATCCGGCAGGCGCGGTGAGCCGCCCGGCGGCGAATGGATTTCCCCAGGGAAGCGGGGGCGCGGCCGCTCACCGGCGGCAGTTCGAAATCGATCCACCCCCTGTAGCGCTGTGAGACGCTCTTTCATCAGCCCGCGGCCGCCGCGGCCACGGGCGGGGCGGCCGACGCCCACGGCGAAGCTCGTGCCGGGGCCCGAGCCGCCGGGACGCGGCGCTTCCCCGCCACGTCCCGGCGCGAGGAAAAACCACGCTTCCAGTGCCGCACGGTGCCGCGGCCGGCGCTCGGATGGGAGCGCCGCAACGCCCGCAGATGCGGCGCGGTCCGCGCGCTCTCCACCCCGCCATTCCGCGCCCCCGGCTGGCATGTTCCTCGCGCCGGGGAGGGCCGAACTCCAACGGGGGTTGAGCCCTATGCGCCGCCATCTTCCCTGGCTCGTTCTCCTGGTCAGCGCTTCGGCCTGCCAGGACGCCCCACCCACGCTATCCGCTCCGGACCAGCACCGAACGCCCACGGCGCCGTCGTACGCGCTCGCGGGCTCGGGCACCGACCTCCGTTCGGGCTACGACTACGTCTGCCTGTTGCGGGGTGGTGCGGTCGTATGCTACGGCCAACGCGACGAGAGCCAGCCGATCGGCGTGCACCGGGCCGCGACCGGCACCATCGTGCAGTTGAGCACGGGCGGCACGCATGCGTGCGGCCTGCGCAGCGACGGCGCGGTGGAATGCTGGGGGTCGAACGAGTTCGGGGAGGCGCCGCCGCTGAGGCAGGCAACCACGGGGTCGTTCACCTCGGTCAGCGCCGGGCTGAGCCATACCTGCGCGTTGCGCGGCGACGGCATCGTCGAATGCTGGGGCTCGAACCAGTACGGCCAGGCGCCGGAGACGGCCGCCGCGCAGACCGGCACCTTCACGCAGGTGACCGCGAGCGCGAGCAGCACCTGCGCGCTGCGGACCGACGGGGTGGTCGAGTGCTGGGGCTTCTACAAGACGGCGCCGCCCGTCCAGACGGCTCCATCGGGGGTGTACGTGAAGCTGGCCCCTTCCGTCGGCGCCACCAACTGCGCGTTGACGAGCACCGGCGTCGCGGACTGCTGGGGCTACCTGCAGGGCTGGCACGCCGGACCGTACGTGGACGTGGTGGTGGGCGGAAACCACGTGTGCGCCGTCCGCGCCGACGGAGTGCCGGAGTGCTGGGGCTACCCCGCGTCATGGGAAGGGCCGGGTGAGCGCAGCGCCACCACTCGCGCGTGGTCGCGGATCAGCGCCGGCAGCTACCACACCTGCGGGCTGCGCGCGGATGCGTACTTCGAGTGCTTCGGGGTGCAGGCGATCGGCTCGAACGCGCCCGACGTGGTTCCGGTGGCCGATCCGCCGCTTTCCACCCTGCAGACGAGCACCTGGTCGATTCGGCTCGCCTGGCGCGACGTGAACTCGAACGAGCTCCGCACCGAGGTCGAGCGCAGCGTCGCCGACGCCAACCGCAATCCCACCTCGTGGACGCCCGTCGGCACGCTGGGCGCCAACCGCCATGCCCTGGTGGACAGCGTGCAAGCGGGTGCCACGTACGTGCACCGGGTGCGCGTCTGCAACAACGCGGGCTGCTCCGACTGGGCGACGTCGAACGCGACGGCGGTTCCGCGGACGGTGCCCCCGGCGCCCTCGTCCGTGGCGGCGAGCGGGTACGTGTGCGGGTTCTCGTCGTGCGCGAAGGTCACGTGGACGATCGACCACACCTTCGTGGAGACGATCCGCCTCCAGCGCAGGGTATACAACGGGAGCAGCTACGAGGCGTGGCAGGACCTGCCCGAGCAGAGCCGTTCGAGCACGCGCTTCGACGACTACGGGCTGACGCCCGGCGCGAGGTACCAGTACAAGGTGCGCGCCTGCAACGCCCGCGGATGCTCGGCCTACCTGGTGAGCTACCCGATGACCGCGCTCAAGCCGCCGCCGCCGGCCGCGCCCGCCACGCTCACCGCCTCGGTGATGGGCCCCTACATGCACCTCGTGTGGGGCGACGTGGTGAACGAGACGACGTACGAGCTGCAGCGCCGCCAGTACCAGGGCAGCGCCTGGAGCGCGTGGTCCGACCCGATCGTCCGCACGATGGACGTCACCACGCACGACGATTGGGCGCAACCGGGCACCCTGTCCCAGTACCGCATCCGCGCATGCAACCAGGGCGGCTGCTCCGCGTACACCTACAGCACGCCCACGCAGGCCTGAGCCGGCGCGGCCGCACGGCTGCGGATCCCGGGGAGATGGCAAAGACCTGAGCGAAGAGGTCCGTGGAACGGCCACGGACCTCTTCGCTTGCCTGGGAGTCGCCGGGCCCGGCCAGGACCGCCGTTGCAATGCGTCGGCCTCCCCTCACCGCGCCACGCCGATTCCGCGTCGGCCGTCAGGACCCGTCTTCGCCGAGCGCCAAGCGGATCTCGGAGATCACCCACTCCTCGTCCTCGACCGTCAGCCGCGCGCGCAGCGCGTCCACCGCCCGTGCGTCGGGGATCCGCCCCAGCGCCCACGCCGCGTGCCCGCGCACCAGCGGCTCCTCGTCGTTCAGCGCGGCCGCCAGCGCAGGCACCGCTTCCGGCGAGCCCCAGTTGCCGAGCGCGACGGCGACGTTGCGGAGGAGGCCGCGGCGCTTGGTGCGCTTGATGGGGGAGTTCTTGAAGCGGCGGCTGAACTCCTCCTGGCTCATCGTCATCCACTCGACCAGCTCGGGCCCGTCGAGTCCCTCGCGGGTGCGGAAGGCGGGCTCGTGCGTGGGCTGCGAAAAGCGGTTCCAGGGGCACACCTCGTTGCAGATGTCGCAGCCGTAGACGCGGTTGCCGATCAGGGGGCGCAGCTCGCGGGGGATGGGGCCGCGCAGCTCGATGGTCAGGTAGCTGATGCACCGGCGCGCGTCCATCACCGGCGCGCCGTCCGCGTCGCGGCCCAGGAGCGCGTTCGTGGGGCA
Source organism: Longimicrobium sp. (assembly GCA_035689035.1). GTDB lineage: Bacteria > Gemmatimonadota > Gemmatimonadetes > Longimicrobiales > Longimicrobiaceae > Longimicrobium. The sequence goes on from DASSME010000486.1 coordinate 5,931, forward strand.
GGCGTCCAGGCAGCGGTGGCAGGTGCCGCAGTGGTCGCGGGCCAGCGGCGCGTCGTACTCGAGCTCGGCGTCGATCAGCACCTCGCCGATGAAGAAGTACGATCCACGCCGCGGATGGATCAGCATGGTGTTCTTTCCCTGCCACCCGATCCCCGCGCGCGCCGCCAGGTCGCGCTCCAGCACCGCGCCCGTGTCCACGTAGGCGCGGCCGCTCACGGGGAGCAGCTCCGCGCTGATCCACTCCTGCAACGCGATCAGCCGCTCCTTCATCAGCTCGTGGTAGTCGTCGTTGCGGGCGTAGCGGGCCACGATCCCACGCGACGCGTCCATCCCGCCGTCGCCGGGGTCGCGCGGGTCGTAGTGGAGCGCGACCACCACGGCGGACCTGGCGCCCGGGACCAGGACGGCCGGGTCGCGGCGCTTCTCCACCGCGTCCGGGCGCGAGAGGTAGCCCATCTCACCGTGCATTCCCAGCTCCACCCAGCGCAGGTACGCGTCCCCCTGCGCGCTCGGGTGGACGGGGGCGATGCCGACGGCGTCGAACCCCATCTCCCGGGCGCGGTTGCGGATCCGCGCGCTGAGCGCGGCGGGCGAATGCACGGCGGTGTGCGTCATGGCTCCCCGGTACACCGCTTCCCCGCCCCTCGTGCCGGATTCTCCCTTCCACCGTTTGGAGATCCGTGGGCGGCTGAAGCCGCGGCGTACAACGACAGGAAGCCTCGCAAACCGCGCGAGGCTCCCCCACCTCGCCCTGGTGCCGCCTGGCCGATCGCGATGCGAGTCCAGCCCAACGAAACGTCTTCCGCGCGCCGAGGCTTCGGCCGGGACGAAGCCGGTAGTCCGCGAAGGCGACGCGAAGGCGGACTTCGTGTAGTCGTTGCCGCGATTGCAATCGCCCCTCCCACCCGTGATCGCCGACGGCCGAAGTCCTCGCCACGGCACCCCATCGGGAGGAAACATACGCCGTCTTGCGCGCATCTTTCGGCGCATCGATCTTCCCGTTCATTCCGCACGTCCATCGACACACACGCCACACCCAAAATCACGCATGGAAGCCGCCGACGCCGCAGAGCTGATCCAGGAGCTGCAGGAGGACCGCGCCGAAGCCGAGGCCACCGAGAAGTTCCGCTCGCGCGCGGCGCTGCTCATCTCCATCCTCGCCATGCTGCTGGCCATCGGCAGCCTGGGCGGCGGCAACGCCACCGACGACATGGTGCACGGCAACATCAAGGCGAGCGACACCTGGGCTTTCTACCAGGCCAAGAACGTGCGCCAGACCGAGTACAAGCTGGCCGCCGACCGCCTGCAGCTGCAGCTGGCCGACCCCAGCATCAGCCCCGAGGCCCGCCGCGCCGCCGAGACGCAGCTGCGCAAGTACCAGGAGACGATCGCGCGCTACGACGACGAGCCCGACCCCGCCGCCCCGGCCGACTCGCTGCGCGGCGAGGGGAAGAAGCAGCTTGCCGCTCAGGCGCGCGGCTACGAGCGCATGCGCGAGCGCGCGTCGGACCAGGACGGCAACTTCGACTACTCCGAGACCTTCCTGCAGCTCGCCATCGTGCTGGGCTCCGTCGCGATCCTCGCCACCTCGCGCACGGTGCTCGCCTTCGCGGCGGTGCTGGGGGCGATCGGGGCGGTGCTGATGATCAACGGCTACTTCCTGCTCTTCCCGCTGCCGTTCTAGCCGGGCCGCCGCTACCTGGGGCAGACGGGGGGTTCGCGAACGGAGTAGCCCATGTACGGCTGGTAGCTGTCCGGGGCGATGGGAACGTACAGCACCGCGGGCATGCAGGCGTGGCCCCGTTCCGCGTACACCCGGATGTCGCCGTGCCACCCCACCTGCTCCAGCACGTCCGGCGTGATCTCGCGGGGCTGTCCGTACTTCACGTACCGTTGCTCCTCGAAGGTGATGGGCTCGTCGCTCACGAGCCAGGGCTCGCCGGCGGCGTAGGCCGGCCGTGGCGGATCGGGAAGGCCGCGCCCGCGCGTCACGTCGCCGATCGCGTAGCCCAGCACCCGCGGACCTTCCCACGATTCGTCCCCGAAGCTGGAGATCACCCAGCGGCCCTGCTCCTTCCGCCACTCGACGTAGACGGGGTACGACGCCGGAGCCCCGGGCGGCACGAAGCGGTTGCCGCCCACCAGTCGCCACCGTGACGAGGTGCGCATGATCACCTCGATCAGCATCCCGATCCTCTGCCCCTCGTAGATGATCTCGAACGACTCGGTGACCGGGTCCACCGCCGGTGCCTTCCCCTCCTTGCCGAAGCCGAAGAGGAGCGACGTCTGGGCGGCGGGAAAGACCCAGCGCTGGACGCGAACGTCCCCTCCCGGCAGATGCACGGTGTGCGTGTAGCTCCAGTCGCCCGACCTCGGAAAGAACCGCCGGGTCGTGTCCTGGCGGCGATCCTCGGGAATCGAGCGGAGGAACTCGTTCATCCTGGCCCGCAGCCCGGCCGGCGCGCGTTGCGCCGGGAGCGAGGCCGGGAGGGCGCACAGCGGGATCACGAGGAGGAGGGCGGCGCGTCTCATGAGATCGGTGGGCGGGTGATCGAATGGGAGGATCGCGACCAGTCTACAGGCGGACGAGCGACCCCGCATCCTCACCCCATTTGGCGGGGAGCGGCCGAAGCCTGGCGGGGTTCGCGAGGCCGTTCGCAGTCGTGGCCGCGCCTTCAGCCGCCGGGCCCGCCCTGCGGCCGGCGGGGGTCGGCGGGTTCACCGCCGTGCTTGCGTCGGGATTGTGTCAGCAGCCTTTTCCGGGGCCGGTGCCGCGCGTACTTTCGACACTCGCCTCCCGTCCGATCCACCCTCCCGGGCCCAGGACCCGAAACACCCATGCGCAAGCTGATCGTCACCCTGGCCGCGCTCGTGGCGGCCGCGCAGCCGCTGGCGGCGCAGCAGCACCAGCACGACCCCGACCACCACGTGGCCGGCGGCGGCACGCTCCCCGCCGGGTGGATGGCGCACCTGGACCGCGCGGACGCCACCCTGGGCGACGTGAAGTTCACGCCGATGGGCGGCGGCTTCCACGTGACCACCGGCCCGGCCGTGATCCTGTGGAACCCCGCGCAGAACGTGGCCGGCGGCAACTTCACCGCGCACGCCACCTTCGCGCAGACGAAGGCGCCGATGCACCCCGAGGCGTACGGGCTGTTCATCGGCGGCAGCAACCTGTCCGGCACCGCGCCCGAGTACTTTTACTTCATCGTGCGCGGCGATGGGAAGTACATGGTGCGCCACCGCGCAGCCAACGGCGACGTGCACACCATCCAGGACTGGACCGAGAACGCGGCCATCCACAAGCAGGACGAGCAGGGGCAGGCCACCAACGCGCTGGCGGTGGAGGGCGGCGACGCGGGGCTCCGCTTCAAGGTGAACGGCACCCAGGTAGCCGAGCTGCCGAACGTGAAGGGCACCGGCCAGGTGGGACTGCGCGTGAACCACAACCTGGACGTGCACGTGTCGGACTTCGGGGTGGATCACCCGTAGGGAAGTGCTGGGTGCTGGGTGCTGGGTGCTGGGTGCTGGGTGCTGGGTGCTGACTGCTGGGTGCTGACTGCTGAATCCGGTGCCGGACCATGAACGCCGCCGCGGAATGACCGATCTGAAGACACGGATCGTCGCCGCGGCGGCGTTTCCGCTGCTGCCGGTGCTGTTCGCGCAGGGGCGCGGCGTCCGGCGGCGCACGCCCCGGCTGCCGGACGCGGCGGGGCCGGTGGAAGGGGTGATCGCCGGCGCGGAGCCGGCGCTGCGGCTGCTGGTGATCGGCGAGTCGACGGTGGCGGGGATCGGCGCGGCCACGCACCAGACGGCGCTCACCGGCCACGTAGCCGCGGCGCTCGCACGGCGGACGGGGCGCGCGGTGCGATGGCGCGCCGCCGGCCGCAGCGGCGCCAACGCCCGCCAGGCGGCGGAGCTGGTCGATCCGCTCCCGTACGACCCGGCGGACGCGGTGGTGATCTCGCTGGGCGTGAACGACACGCTGCGCATGCGCCCACCCGCGCGGTGGGCGCGCGACGTGGAGCGGCTGGTCGCCGCGATCCGGGCGCGCGTCGGCCCCGCGGCGGTGCTGCTCTCGCCCGTGCCGCCGATGCACGCCTTCCCCGCCCTGCCGCAGCCGCTGCGGGCCGTGCTCGGCGCCCGCGCGCGGCTGCTGGACGCGGCGCTCGCACGGCTGGCGGCGCGGCTCCCGGTTGTCGGCCACGTGCCGATGTGGGTCGATCCGGCGCCGCACCTGTTCTGCTCCGACGGCTTTCACCCCTCCGAGGCCGGCTACGAGGCGATCGGCGGACGATTGGCCGAGGAACTGGCGTTGATGCTGAGCGACGATTTCTCCGGGGTCTAGAGCGGAGTCGCTCGGCTCATCCGCGACCTGGCTGCGGAAGGCAAGCATTATCCCGAATCAGGGAAAGACTTGTCTCACGCAGGGCCATCAGGGTCAGCAGAAAACTGCAGTTTGCTGATGACTCTGCTGACCCTGCGTGAGACCCGTTGTCTGTCAGTCCGTGAACGAATCGGGCAGGATCTCGTCTGAGCAGGGGATGAGATGAGAAGCCCCTCTGGACTCTGACGCAAACCGCTCTAGAATGGATGCGAATCCGGTCCGTATTTTTGTTTTTCTGCAATGGATTAGAGGTACATCCTCCACGGATTTCGACACGCCTCCACCACGGGCGGCACCGCCCTTCTCGCACGCGTGACCCGTCGGATCAGTGCCGGGGGCCGGGCCGTGCGCCCGGCGCCGCCTCACCGGGCGTGACCTCCGCCACGTTGTCGCCCGGCACGTCGTCGATCAGCAGGGTGCGCGGATCGATCCCCGCCCGCGCCGGCTTCCCCCGCACGGTGACGGTGATCCGCTGGTCGCCCGAGCGGACGCGGTGCATCCGCCGGTAGAGCGGCGCGCCGGGCGCTCCCCGTACCGCGTCGCCGAAGACGCCGATCTCGACCGCGTCGTCCATCGGGATCTCCGTCTCCACGCCCGTGGTGTCGACCACGATCTTGCGGGCGTGGACGTCGAGCGTCACCCGCCACGCTCCACCCGCGGCCGGCTGGGCGCGCACCGTCCGCGTCTCCAGCTCCCAGTACGTATTCGCCTCGAGCAGGTCGTGCAGCAGCGGGTGGAGCGAGTCCGGGGTGGCCGCGCGGAGCTCGCGGTACAGGTCCAGCGAGGTGGGCAGGGGCGGCCGCCCCGCCGCGTGCCGCTGGAACAGCCGCCGCAGCGCCGCGTTCACCCGCGCGTCGCCCGCGTACTCGCGCAGCGCGTACATCACGAACGGGCCCTTGCGATACGCGAGCAGCCAGTCGTTGCCGCGCAGCAGCGGCACGGCGCCGCGGGCGTGGGGCTGCAGGTACGCCTCGCGCATCATGGCCAGGAGACGCGCCAGGTGCTCGGGGCCGTAGGTCTCCTCCACCACGCCCAGCGCCGAATACCAGGCCAGCGTCTCGCTCAGCACGGCGCCTCCCTCGGCGCGGGCGGGGGTGAGCTGGTTTCCCCACCACTGGTGCGCCACCTCGTGCGCCACCACGGCGAAGGGAAAGTCGATCTCCCGCGGGTCCGCGCGGGGATCGAAGAGCGAGAACCCCTCCTGGTACGAGATGTCGATCGGCGCGCCGTGCAGCGAGATCCCGGGATCCGGGTACTCCACCAGCCGGATCTGCCCCTGCGGGTACGGCCCGAAGCGCCGGCTGTACGAGGCGAGCGAGGCCCGCGCGCTCCGCACCATCCCCTCCACGTTCCAGGCGTGCCCCGGGTGATGGAACACCTGGATCGCCACCGTCCGCCCCCGCTTCGCCGCGGTGTCGATCCACACGCCCTCGCGCACCGCGTACGCCGCCGAGAAGAAGGCGTACTCGTTCCGGATCGGGGCGTCGGTGGCGTAGTGGAAGTAGCGGCGCCCGTGCTCCGTCCACGCGCGCAGCAGCCGGCCGGGCGCCACGGCGGTCTGCCCCGCGTCCGTGCCGACGACCGCGTCGAGCGCGATCCGCTCCGCGCCGGTCCCGTTCCACCGCGCCGCGGCGTCGTCCGGCGCGGGGAGTGCGGGGCGCGGCGGCAGCCGGTGCGCGCGGCGGTCGCCGGCGCCGCTCAGCTCGCGCTCCGCCTGGTAGCCCACGGCGGGGAGCCACTCGCTGCCGAAATGCGTCCCGTTCGCCACCACCGACGCGTCGATCCCGCGCTCGGGAAAGCCGCGCGGCGCGTGGCGCACCGTGAAGCCCAGCCGCAGCGTGTCGCCGGGCCGCAGCGGCCGCTCCAGCGCGTAGATGCGGTAGCCCAGCGCGCGGTCGTCCAGCACCCGCCGGGCCGGCCGGTCGAAGCCGATCGCGCCGAGCTCGACCTCGCCGTTCGGGAGCACGTGGATGGAATCGATCGGCACCGCGCCGTCGTTCACCATCTGGTACGTGCCGCGGATCTCCGCGGACCCGCGTGCGGGGTGGATCTCCACGCGCAGACGGGCGGCCGTCACCCGGGGCTGCGGAACGCCGCGATACCGCCCGTAGCGCCGCTCGTACTCCGCCCGCCGTTCCGGCGAGGCCGGGGCGGCGCGGTCCGGGTTCAGCACGTGGGTGTTGTAGAACACGAAGCCGCCCAGGCACAGCACCAGCCCCGCCGCCGCCGCGGCGCCGGCCGCCGTCCGCCGCGTCAGGCGGCCGCGCGCCAGGCGGAGCCGCGCCGCGGGCCCGTTCTCGGTCCCCCGCACCCAGAGCAGCCGGGCCGCCACGGCCAGCAGCAGCGCCCACGCCGCCCAGTACAGCTTGAACCAGAGCCACGGCCCGGCGTACGCCCCGAAGCCGGAAAGGTCCGAGTACCCCCAGCCGGGGTCGGACCCGTAGACCAGCAGCCCGTCCCCGATCCCCAGCGCCGGACCGAACGCCATCGTCGCGTAGGCGATCACCACCACCGCATGGGCCACGTGCTTCTGGTTCACCACCGCGTGCACCACCACCGCCAGCACGGCGAACAGGAGGTAGTCGGCGAGCCGGATCCCCAGCAGCACCCGCGCGTACACCCCGACCTCGAAGCGGTGGTAGCCGAGGCGCGCCTGCACCAGCATGGCGGCGGCCATCACCAGCGCCTGCAGCGTGGCCAGCACCATCCCCAGCCCCAGCAGCTTGCCGGCGAGCGGCACCCAGTCCGGCGCCGGCGCCGCGGCGGCGATCTCGCCCAGCCCGGCGTCGCGCTCGCGCCAGACCAGCTCGCCCGCGTAGAAGGCGGTGAGCAGCGGGATGACCATCCACACCAGCTCGCCGGTGCCACCCAGGAACCCGATCATCCGCCCCGTGGTGGGGACCATCGGCACGCCCATGTGCTCGAACCACACGGGGCCGGAGAGGACGATCAGCACGGTGAGCAGCGCCAGCGCCCCCCCGCCCCAGCTCGTCACGATCGCCCGGAACGATTCCGCCGCCACCGACCCCGTCTGCCGCGCGTGCGTCGCCGCCCCGAACGTCCGCCGCGCCCGCGTCCGTGCGACCCGCACCGGGGGCGCGGCCGCCGCGGCATCCCCCCCCGCCGCGCGCGCGTCTCGCCGAGCGCCGGGGCGCCGCCGGCCGCCCGCCGCGTGGTGCGCGAAGCGGAAGCGGAGGTGCGTCACCGCCAGCGCGCCGAGTGCCACGCCGATCCACACCAGGCGGTTGATGACCAGCGGGCCCTGAAGCCCGATCACCCGCGTGTTCTTCTCGGCCGCCGTCCACGCGCGCGCCATCTCGGCCAGCACGGTCATCCCGAGCGGGTCGATCACCTTCGCCAGCTCCCAGCGCCCGAGCTTCCCCGCGACCAACGTCCAGGCGAGGATCGACGCGGTCAACAGGAGCACCGCGCCCAGGTAGCTCGCCGTCGCCCGGCGGGTGAGCGCCGCCAGCGAGAAGAGGAGCGCCGTGGCGACGAAGGCGTTCGGCAGCGCGATCGACAGGTAGGGCCCGAGGTACGTGGAGGCGCGGAACGGGCCCACCAGCCCGGCCTCGATCCCCGGCCGCAGCGCGGCGAGGAGGAGGGCCAGGGGCACGGCGGACAGGATGAGCGCGGTGAGGGCGAAGGCGGCCAGGAAGCGGCCCCCGAGGTAGGCGGCCTTTCCCGCGGGCGAGGTGTAGACCAGCGGGTGCATCCGCGTCCGCACGTCGCGCGCGGCGGCGTCGCCGGCCAGCGCGGTGGCCACCAGCAGCCCCATCACGCTGCCGACCAGGGTGAGCTCGGCCACGTTGAACGGCGCGTTGAAGAAGAACCCGCCGCTCCGCGCCTTGGCCACGTACGCTTCCGTCGCCAGCCAGAAGGTGAGCCCCGGCACCCCCGCGAAGAAGAGCCAGACCGGCGCGCGCCGCCCCTGGTAGCCCGCCTCGAAGCGGATGATCTCGCCCAGCTTCATCGCGCCACCTCGGGCAGCGGCGCGGCATCCGCGGCGTGGAGGCCCGCCATGGTGGTGAAGTAGACGTCCTCCAGGTCCGGCTCCACGGAATCGAACCCCGCGCCGGGGTGCGACTGGGCGTGCACGTGCACCACCGTGCGGCCGGCCAGCAGGCGCGTGGAGATCACCGCGTGCGCCGCCTCCACCGCCGGCAGCTCGCCCCGCGCCACCACCCGCCGCCAGATCCGCCCCCGCAGCGCCGCGATCGAGGCCAGCGGCTCGGCCTCGAGCAGGATGCGGCCGCGGTCGATGATCGCCATGCGGGTGCACAGCTCGCTCACGTCCTCCACGATGTGGGTGGAAAGGATCACCACGCTGTTCTCGCCCAGGTCGCTGAGCAGGTTCAGGAAGCGCACGCGCTCGGCGGGGTCCAGCCCGGCGGTGGGCTCGTCGACGATCACCAGCCGCGGCTCGCCCAGCAGCGCCACCGCCACCCCGAAGCGCTGCCGCATCCCGCCCGAGAAGCCCCCCAGCTTCTTCCGGCGCACGTCGTGGAGGTTGGTCTGCCGCAGCAGCCCGTCCACCACCTCGCGCCTCGCCCGCCGCCCGGTGATCCCCTTGAGCACCGCGAAGTGCTCCAGCAGCCGCTCGGCGCTCACGTGGGGGTACACGCCGAACTCCTGCGGCAGGTACCCGAGGGTCTGGCGCACGCGGTCCTTCTCGCGCAGCACGTCGATGTCGCCCAGCCGCGCCGACCCCGAGTCCGGCTCCTGCAGCGTGGCCAGCGTGCGCATCAGGGTGCTCTTCCCCGCCCCGTTCGGCCCCAGCAGCCCGAACATCCCGCGGGGGATGGTGAGCGTGACGTCGTCCAGCGCGCGGACGCCGTTGGGATAGGTCTTGGAGAGGTCGCGGATCTGCAGGTCCATCGGGTCCAACCCGGTTGAAGGGACGCGTTCGGTGACGGCGCCGTCCCGTGGACGGCGCCCTGGATGTCGTGGAATGGAGAGGGGGATGGAGGCGGTTCAGCCCCGCCGGCCCTCGCCGTGCCGCCGCGCCGCCAGCCAGAGGGCGATCATGCCGGCGGCCGTCCAGAGCAGGGTCGCGGCGGCCCAGTCGCCCGTCGTCGGCAGCCCGCGCCACACCTCCACGGTCGGGCCGGTGGCGAGGGTGACCACGGTGTGGAGAGACTCGGAGCGGGCGGTGAGCAGCGCGTCCAGGCCGTAGGGCCCCGAGAACACGGCCTCCAGCACCCGGGTGAGCGCCAGGCGCAGCGACACCGCCCGGGCGCCTTCGACCGTCCCCAGCACCAGGAAGAAGCCGAGCACGCACCCCACGATCCAGCGCAGCGGCCGCCGCGTTCCCAGCGCCAGCGCGCTCGCCAGCAGGTAGGCGCCCGAGGCGGCGGTGAACGGCACCAGCCAGAAGAGCGGCTGCGCCGCGCGGCTGGCCGTGCGCACCGCCGCCGGGTCGATCCCCACCGCCGGCGCGAGCGGCGGCAGCGACACCACCCGCACCGTCTCGTCCCCCAGCACGTTCCCGCCGGTGAGCAGGGCGAGGACCAGCAGCCAGAGCACGAAGGCCAGGACCGCCGTCATCAGCCACATCCACCCGGCCGCGACCCGGGTGAGCGCGTGCCGCCCGCGGTCCACCGGCAGCGTCCAGAAGAAGCCGGGCCCGAAGCGCTCCTCGCCCCACCACACGGCCAGGGGGAGCACGAGGCCCGCGATCCCGGGGACCATCGACAGCTCGGGGTGGAAGTCGATCCGCGTCCCGCTTTTCGCGAGGCCCAGGGCGACGAGCAGAGCCACCCCGGCGGCCAGCACGGTCGCCACCGTGGCCGGCGCGCGCAGGGCGAGCCCCACGGTGCGGAGCTGCTCGCGCAGCACGTCGCGCGGGCGCGGGGTGGAATGGAGCGCCGTCTCGCTCATCGCGACACCTCATCGGGAAGGAAGGCGAGCGCCGCGTCTTCGAGCGTGAGCGGCGTCACCTCGCGCAGCTGCGCCCCGGCCTGGGCGATGCGCTCGGCCAGCTCGCGCCGGTCGCCCACCAGCGTCCACTGCACCTCGCGGCCGGGGCGGGTGCGGACGGCGCCCGCGGCCTGCAGGTCTGCCGGCGCCCGCCACCCCTCGGGCAGCTGCACGCGGTAGCGCAGCACCGTGCGCTGCAGCTCGTCGCGCGGCATCTGCGCGGCCAGGCGGCCCTGGCGCAGCACGCCCACGTGGTCGGCCAGGCTCTCCACCTCGTGCACGTGGTGGGTCGAGATCACCACCGTGGCCGGCGAATCGGCCAGGTGCTCGGCCAGCAGCGACAGCGTGCGGTTGCGCGCCAGCGGGTCCAGCCCGTCCGTCGGCTCGTCCAGCAGCAGCACGGGCGGGCGGTGGGCCAGCGCCAGCACCAGCTGCAGGCGCCGGACTTCGCCCTTGGAGAGCCCGCCCGCGCGGCGCCCCAGCGGCAGCTCGAAGGCGCGCGCCAGCCGCTCGGCATAAGCGTGCTCCCACGACGGGTAGTACGCCGCCGCGTGCCGCAGGAGCTGGGCGCCCGTCATCCAGCCGTTGCCTGCGTCGTGGCGCTCGGGGACGTAGCCGGTCTGCGCCCGCGCCCGGGGGCCCTGCGCGGCGGTGTCCAGGCCCAGGATGGCGGCGGTGCCGACGTCCGGCCGCTCCAGGTTCATCAGCACCTTGAGCGTGGTGCTCTTCCCCGCGCCGTTCGCCCCGATCAGCACGTACACCGCGCCCTCGGGCACGCGCAGGTCCACGCCGTCGAGCGCCGTCTGGGCGCCGTACCGCTTGCGCAGCCCGTGCGTGGCCACCGCCCAGCCGCCTTCCGGACCCGTTTGCATCGACCCGCTCATCCTTCTTCTCCATGGTCCGGCGCGGACACGGCCGGTGCGAGCTCGCCCTCCTCCTCGGCCGCCACCTCCCCCATGATCCTCATCAGCTCCTCGGCCCCCACCCCGTTGCGCCGCGCCTCGAGCAGCGCCCGCTTCGCGACGGCCCGCCCCAGCGCCCGCCGCTCGTCGTCGCCGGACCGGGCCCCGGGCGAGACGAACGTCCCCTGGCCGCGGCGCACGTAGAGCACCCCCTCGCGCTCCAGCTCGTTGTAGGCCTGCGACACCGTGCGCGGGTTCACCACCAGCTCCGACGCCAGCTCGCGCACGGACGGGAGCGGGTCCTCGGGCCGCAGCGAGCCGACCACGATCGCGCGCCGCACCTCGTCCATGATCTGCAGGTACAGCGGCCGCGCATCTCGCGGATCCAGGCTCACCAGCATCGGCGTTCTTCCGTCGCGGTGTTGTACATGAGCACAACACTACACCACAACTACGGCTCGTGCAAGGGGGGATATCGGCCCACACGAGCCCGACGGTGCACCTTGATCATTCCCAGGTCTGTGATTAGAGTCAACGAACTAACATGGCCGTGTTAAGTAACATGGCCAGGATAGCACTCCGGATAGGAATCCCGGCGGTTGCCTGAACTCGTGAACGCCATGGCTGGTGAGCGTAACATCGGCCTCCGCGCCGAGCGGCTCATAGGGGAGATGCTCCGTGAAGCGGGCTGGAAGGTGCGCCAGCCGCAGGCACGCGCCTCGGGCGGCGACCGTGGCGCCGATCTCGTCGCCAGCAAGGCGGGGACGTCGTACGTGCTGCAGGTCAAAGCCACGTCCGAGGGGCGGCGCGACCGGCTGATCCCCGTCTGGTCACAGGCGTACCTGCAGGCGGCCCGCGCGGCCGGCGGTTCCCGCTCGCCGCTCGCGGTCGTGGTGGCCCCCAGGATCTCGCCGCGCGTGGCGGACCAGGTGCTCTCGTTCGCGGCGCAGTACGCGCCCGGTGCCGCGGCGGGCGTGGTTGACTTCGTCGGTCTGCGCATGTTCCAGGGCAAGGGCCTCGAGGCGCTCAACTCCGACCGGCCGGGACGGCGGAGGTCTCCCCAGCCATTCGCTGGCAGGCACGCGAACCTCTTCTCCGACCTGAACCAGTGGATGCTCAAGGTGCTGCTCGCGCCCGAGCTCCCGGAATCGATGCTCACGGCTCCCCGCGGCCGCTACCAGAACGCAACACAGCTCGCCGCCGCCGCGGGGGTGTCGCTGATGAGCGCGTCGCGCCTGGTGCGGCAGCTCCAGCACGACGGCTACCTCCACGAATCAAAGCCGCACCTGGAGCTGGTGCGGCGCGAAGAGCTGTTCCGGAGTTGGCGCAACGCCGCCGCCCGGAGCCCCAGGGAGCTTCCGTTGCGCCTGCTCCTGCGTGGGGACGCCGTGCAGCAGGCGAAACGGGTCACCGAAGATGGCGAGGCGTGCCTGGCGCTGTTCGCCGCGGCCGACGCACTCGGGCTGGGTTTCGTGAAAGGGGTGCCTCCGTACCTGTACGTGCGGCGGCTGGCGCCCGGCACCCTGCCGGACTGGAACGGCATGGTGCCCGCCAGGCCGGGCGAAACACCGGACCTGCGGGTGCGCGAGGCCCCCGCCACGCAGTCGGTGTTTCGCGGTGCCGTCGATGTCGCCGGTGCACGGGTGTGCGACGTGGTGCAGGTGTGGCTCGACGTGGCGTCGCACCCGTCACGGGGGAGTGAGCAGGCGGAGCTGATCGAGCGAAACATCCTCGGCCGCGTGATCGGAAGGGTGGGCGGAGATGAATGACGAGGCGGCGATGGCCCAGCTGATCGGCGCGCTTCGCCCATGGCTCGGCAGCCTCGTGATCGTGGGCGGGTGGGCGCATCGCCTGCACCGGCATTCGGCGCTGGCCAGCCGTCCCGCTTACCAGCCGGTGCTCACGCTGGACGCCGATCTCGCCTTCTCTCTCCATGAACCGATCGAGGGCGACATCGCGGCGGCGCTGAAGGAGGCCGGCTTCCGCGAGCACCTGTCGGGCGAGCACACGCCCCCCATCAGCCACTACACGCTCGGCGACGAAAGGCACGGCTTCTACGCCGAGTTCCTGGCGCCCCTGCACGGAAGCGGCGTGAGGCGCAGTGGAGTGCCGGACACGACGGTACGGCGGGCCGGCGTCACCGCGCAGAAGCTGCGCTACATGGACGTGCTGCTCACCGCGCCACTGGTGGTCGGGCTCGGAGGCGAAGGTTTCCCCCTGATGCCGACCGCGGAGGTGAGGCTCGCCAACCCCGTTGCCTTCATCGTGCAGAAGCTGCTGATCCAGCGTGAGCGCATGCCCGCCAAGCGGCCGCAAGACGTCCTGTACATCCACGACACGCTCGACCTGTTCGGAAGCAGTCTGGACGCGCTCGCGGCCATGTGGCGGGAGCGCATCCGTCCATCGCTGGCGCGGTCGACGGCCAGGAACGTGGAGCAACTCGCGCGCGAACAGTTCGCGCAGGTGACGGACGTCATCCGTGACGCCGCCCGCATCCCGCAGGACCGCACCCTTTCTTCCGAGGAGCTTCGAGCCCGTTGCGAATACGGTATCAAGGTGCTCCTCGGCTCCGCGTGAGTGCTGGCTCATTCCAGGTTGAAACACATGGCGCTTAACATGGCCATGTTAGATAACCCGGCCATGGTAACATACACGAGCACCCGGAACGGCGGACGGCGCCGGGCGAGAACCTCTCGCCCGGCGCCGCTCCATCCTGCTCCCTACCTCTACCGCGCTTTAGTAGCGGTAGTGCTCCTGCTTGAACGGACCCTCGGGGCTCACGCCGATGTAGCTGGCCTGATCGGGCGAGAGCCTGGTCAGCTTCACGCCCAGCTTGTCCAGGTGCAGGCGGGCCACCTTCTCGTCCAGGTGCTTGGGGAGGGTGTAGACCTTCTTCTCGTACTTGTTCGCGTTCAGGTGCAGCTCGATCTGGGCGATCACCTGGTTGCTGAACGAGTTGCTCATCACGAAGCTGGGGTGGCCGGTGGCGCAGCCCAGGTTCAGCAGGCGTCCCTCGGCCAGGATCATCACGCTGTGGCCGTCGGGGAACACCCACTCGTCGTACTGCGGCTTGATGTTGATCCGCTCGATCCCGGCGAACTTCTTCAGACCGGCCATGTCGATCTCGTTGTCGAAGTGGCCGATGTTGCCCACGATGGCCTTGTCCTTCATGCGGGCCATGTGCTCCACGGTGATGATGTTCTTGTTCCCCGTGGCGGTGATGAACAGGTCCGCGGTCTCCACCACGTCTTCGAGGACGGTGACCTGGTACCCCTCCATCGCGGCCTGCAGCGCGCAGATCGGATCGATCTCGGTGACGATCACGCGGGCGCCCTGGGCGCGCAGCGACTGCGCGCACCCCTTGCCCACGTCGCCGTAGCCGCACACCACGGCCACCTTGCCGGCCAGCATCACGTCGCTGGCGCGCAGGATCCCGTCGGTCAGCGAGTGCCGGCAGCCGTACAGGTTGTCGAACTTCGACTTGGTCACGCTGTCGTTGACGTTGATCGCCGGGAAGAGCAGCGTCCCCGCGTTCATCATCTCGTACAGCCGGTGCACGCCGGTGGTGGTCTCCTCGGAGACGCCGCGGATGTCCTTGGCGACGTTGGTCCAGCGGCCCGGGTTGGTCACCAGCTCGCGGCTGAGCAGACCCAGGATCACACCCCACTCCTCGGCGTCGTTCTCGGGGTCGAAGTCGGGGACGCGGCCGGCCGCCTCGAACTCCACGCCCTTGTGGATCAGCAGGGTGGCGTCGCCGCCGTCGTCCAGCAGCAGGTTGGGGCCGCTGCCGTCGGGCCACATCAGCGCCTGCTCGGTGCACCACCAGTACTCCTCCAGCGTTTCGCCCTTCCAGGCGAAGACGGGCGTGCCCTGCGGATCGTCGACCGTGCCGTGCTTGCCCACGGCGACGGCCGCGGCGGCGTGGTCCTGGGTGCTGAAGATGTTGCAGCTCACCCAGCGCACGTCGGCGCCCAGCTCCACCAGCGTCTCGATCAGCACGGCGGTCTGCACGGTCATGTGCAGGCTCCCCATGATCTTGGCGCCGCTGAGCGGCTTCTGCGCGCCGTACTCCTCGCGCAGCGCCATCAGGCCGGGCATCTCCTGCTCGGCAAGGCGGATCTCCTTGCGGCCGAACTCGGCCAGCGACAGGTCCGCCACCTTGAACGGCTCGCGCCCGGCTTCCTGGGCGGCGGCGAAGGGGTTGGCCATCTCGGCAACTGCGCTCACGGCAATCTCCTGGTGATGTGGTGCTTCCCGGTGCGGGCGCTCGCGGCGCCCACGCGGATTGGGTTTCGATGGACCTGCAACGACGACTGCTTCAACGGCTTCGATGCGGATGCGGGCATGTCCCTCCGCTTCGCTCCGGGCCGGGCTGCGCGCGCCGTAGGGCACGATACCGCCGTGCCCAACGGCGCCGGGCCCCCGCCGCGCCCGGCTCCGATCCCGACCCTGCCGCTTCCGTTCGCGCGCGGCGGCGTCCCGGCCCTCCGGGCGCGCATCCCTCATGCAACCGCGAAACGGGTCAGAAACGGGCCAAACGGGTCATCCACCCGTCGCCTCCCCCCCGTCACAGACTTCGACCGATCTCCCGCGGGGAACGGGGCCCGGCGAACGAGTCAGTCGTCGCGGTGCACGCTCTCGGGCGAGAAGGCGGGGAGGCAGACGGCCACGTACTCGGCGCCGCCGTCCTCGGGCGTGCTGTAGCGCACCCATTCCCCGGGCGCGGTGACGATCGCCTGCCCCGCGCGGACGTCCGTCGATCCGCCCTCGTGCTCCACGCGCAGCATGCCGTTCAGCACGACGGTGATCTCCTCGAACTCGGGCCGCTGCCCGGGCTCGACCCACCCCTGGGGCGAGCGCATCCGGGCGACGCTCACCGAAGAATGGCCCGAGTTCACGCGCCCCGCGTACTCCTCGATCCGCTTCGGCTTGTTTCCCGCCGCCTGGATCACCGACGGCGCCTCGATCAGCCTGGGCATCTTCCCCCGTTCCCCCGCCCCAGCCGGGCGACTAAACGACCACCGGCTAAAGCCGGTGGGTTATGGTGCGACTGAAAGTCGCTGGGTCCGGCTGAAGCCGGCTGAAATGTCCGGGGGCTGGAAGCCCCCTGAAGCCTGGGACTGAAACTCCCTTCCCTAGTCCGC
>DASSME010000487.1:0-11381 GCA_035689035.1 Longimicrobium sp.
GATGACGAGGCGGCGGGTTGGGTGCAATGCACAGTCCTTTCCCACAAACGGTATGACCCCCCTCACGCCCACCCGTGCGCACATCCCCATGAAACGAGCCCTGCTCGCCGCCCTGCTGGCGGCCACCGCCGCCCTCCCCGCCGCCGCGCAGAGGGACGGCGACCTCGTGGTCGTGAGCGTCACCCTCGCCAAGCCCGTCCGCACCGTCTACACCGGCGCGCTGCACGCCACCCTGCGCGACGGGTGGCAGCTGCGGGCGCGCATGCTCGACGAGGCCCTCTACACCCTTCCCGGCAAGGCCGCGGACGGGAAGACGCAGGCCATGCTGCGGCTGACCTTCGAGCCCAGGGGCGATTCCACGAAGATGGGCGTGACCGCCGTGGCGGTGGACCCCGGCGGCGACCGGCGCTGCACCACGCAGCCATGCCACCTGGCCGAGATGGCCACCGCGCTCGCCACCATGAACCACGTCACCAGGCTGCTCGATTCGCTCACCGCCGCCCAGCACACCACCGCCGACAGCCTGGCCGCCGCGGGCGCGCTGGGCTACGCGACGTCCAACGCCATCCGCGTCGGCGGCGGCGAAGAGCGCGGGGTGCAGAACGAGCACGCCTACCTCGACGCGCTGCGCGGCCCCGCGGGCGAAACGGTCACCTACGAGCGGCTGGGCAGCTGCTGCCAGTTCCAGACGCCCAACGGGATGGGCGGCAAGGAGGGCGTGCTGGACGCGTACGAGGTCACCTACCCCGGCCTGGCGCACCCCGTCACCCTCTACATCAACATGTACGACCCGCCGCGCGACGCCGAGCTCCCGCACGGCTTCACCCGCGCCGGCACCGCCGCGCTCGTCCCCCAATCGTAGCGCCGCGCTACACCCGCGGCCGCGTTTCGCGCCGAACCGTCCCAGCGCTGGCGTGCCAGTGCGCCCGTAATCCGCCACGTGTACACTGTTGACACTTTCGGGCAGGTCGTTTAGATGGGATCATACCAAGAGCAACGCCGGGAGATACCCATGGACCGATTCGACGACCCGCTCAGCCCCGATTACGTGGGCCCCACGCCGCCGTTCTCCGAGGCAGGATTCTTGGAGGTGCTGGAGGCGCTCAACGCTCCGCCCGGGGATGCACCCGAGCGACGTGCGACTTTCGATGGCGCACGCAGGGCTGCATTCCTGAGTTGCACCGTCGCGCGCCCGCGATGGTGACGCGGGGCGAAACTGCCGTTATCGTTCTGACGTACGGCGCACGCGAGGGGTGACGAACGTTCCGTGGGAGATACCAAGATGAGCGAGAGGGAAGCGCCCGCGATGGGCGTGCTGATCCGCGACTTCCTGCTGTTCTACTTCAAGCTGCTGATCGACGGGCTGAAGGACGTGGCGGTGATCCAGCTGGGCATCCTCGCCTTCTGCGTGGACCTGATCCTGATGCTCGTCACCGGCAGGCGGCGCCGCAGCTTCTTCTACACGGTGCTGGAGCTCAGCGAGCGCTTCGACCTGTGGCTGAACCTGTACAAGCCCGCCAGCGGAGCCCAGAACAACCCGCAGGGCCTGTTCGGCGAAAGCCGCGCGGGCGACGCCACCTTCCTGGGCGAGGTGGAAGAGCTGGTGCGCGGCGGCCCCGAGCCGATCCGCCGCCCGGCCGCCAGCGCCGCCAGCGCAGCGAGCCCCGGCATGCGCTCGCCTCGCCGCTGAGGCGGAACGATCGGCAGAAGCACGAGGGGGGAGGCGCCGGCCGCGGCGCCTCCCCCTTGCCGTTCAGGTCTTCTCCGCCGTCACACCCGCGTCTACCCTCGACGGTGCATCCGGGCCGGTCCTCGTAGCCGGACGGTCGCAAGCCGCAAGGGAGACGGGTGTGCGTTCTGCCAACCGATCTCCCGATCACACCTTGATGAAGATCTGGCGGCGGTAGAACACCTCCATGATCCCCCACCACAGCAGCACGAACACGATCGCGAACGCCAGCGACGCGTCGAGCGGAGGCAGCCAGGGCGCGAAGAGGTTCTGGTAGATCCACGCCTTCACCGGCTGCGTTCCGCCGGGCCCGCCGGGCACCTTCACCAGGTTCAGCAGCCGCGCGAACACGCCGGAAAGGAAGAACGCCGCGATCGCGTTGGTGCCGAACACCACGAACGGCCGTGTCCAGCCACGCTTCCCCTTCACGTCCACCACCCAGTAGCACATCGCCAGCCCCACCATGGCCATCCCGCCCATGAACAGCACGTACGAGCTGGTCCACAGGTTCTTGTTGATCGGGAAGGCCGCGTTCCACGCCAGCCCCGCCGCCATCAGCGCGTTGCCGGCGAAGAACAGCCCCGTCGCCCGCTCGGCCGGCGTGCGCTCGCCGCGGATCCACTCGCCCGCGAAGATCCCCAGCAGCACGGTGGCGATGGCGGGGAAGGTGCTCAGGATCCCCTCCGGGTCCCACGTCCTGGCCGACGCCCACAGGTGACTGGTGCCCAGGACGGCGCGATCGACGTACGCCGCCAGCGTGCACCCCTTGTCGGCCAGCTTCCCCGCGCCGCAGCCGGGGACCGGGACCAGCGTCATCACCGCCCAATAGCCCAGCAGCAGCGCGGCCGCCACCCACGGCCGTCCGCGCCGGGGGACGAAGAGGTAGATCGCGCTGGCAGCCAGGAAGCACACCGCGATGCGCTGCAGCACACCGGGGATGCGCAGGTGCGAGGGGTCGAGCGTGTAGTACGGGAACGCCGCCAGCAGCAGGCCCAGCAGGAACAGGATCGCCGCGCGCTTCGCCGCCCGCCCCAGGATCCGGCCGCGCGCCGTGCCTTTCGCCAGCTGCCCGGCGAACGAGAACGTCATCGCCACGCCCACGATGAACAGGAAGAACGGGAAGATGGTGTCGGTGGGCGTCCACCCGTTCCACTCCGCGTGGTCCAGCGGGGTGTAGACGTGGTCCCAGCTGCCGGGGTTGTTCACCAGCAGCATCGCCGCGATGGTGATGCCGCGGAACACGTCCAGCGCCAGCAGCCGCCCCGGCGCGGCGGGCCGTTCGGGCGCCAGCGTGCCGACCGGTACGGCGGCGGGTGCGCCGCTGACGGGCGCGAGGGTGTCGGTCATCGGCCACTCCTGCCAGGGCGGTTCTTCGTCGGCTGCTCAAGTCTGCAAGGGTTCGCGAGATGTGGCAATCGCGGACGGCCGCCGAACGCCCCTCCGGGAGACACGAAGGGCACGGAGAACGCCGCGGTTCTCCGTGCCCTTCGTATCCTCCCCACGCCCCCCGGCAATGCGCGGACGGGGATCGCCACGCGGCCGCAACGAGGGAGTCAGCGGCCGCCGCCGTCGAGCCAGGGAAGAAGCTCTTCCATGGTGATCCGCCAGTTGCTCTCCAGCAGCGGCACGGCGGCCTCCACCTCGCCGCGCTCCAGGGAGCGGGCGATGTCGTCGTGGGTGCGGGTGCTCACGGGGACGCGCCCGGCGTTCTGCATGTAGGCGTACTCGTAGCGCCGGATCACCGACTTGAGCCCGGCGATCATCTCCAGCAGCCGCGCGTTGGGGCACCCCTCGAGCAGGGTGCGGTGCCAGGCCATGTCCAGGTCGATGCGCCGCTCGGGATCGTCGCCCGCCTGGGCGAGCTCGGCGTTCACGCGGTCCAGCTCGGCCACGGTGGCGCGCCCGGGCGGCGGCGAGGCGCGCAGCGCCAGCACCTCCAGCGTCCACAGGATCGGGTACACCTCGGCCACCTCCCCGGCGGAGAGCGCCTTCACGAAGAAGCCGCGCCCCACGTCCACCTCCAGGAACCCCTCGCGCTCCATCCGCAGCAGCGCCTCGCGCACGGGCGTGCGGCTCACCCCCAGCTCCTGGGCCAGCGCCGAATCGCTCACCCGGCTGCCGGGGGCCAGCTCATCGCGCAGGATCCTCCCCAAGATGGCGCGGTGCACCTGTTCGCGAAGGGGCGTGCGGGTGATGGTCATGCTTGGGGGCTCTCGCGGAAACGGGGTGGGGCGCGGCCGTGCGCACCCAAGATCAGCCCGCTCCGGGACATTCGCAACCGCGCCGCCGTTTCGCGCGCAACCCGGGGGACGCGGCGTGGGCGGCGTGACGGCACGCGGGCGGCGGCGTAGATTCCGCGGGGGCACGCCGATCCACCCCGCCAACCGTCCACGCCCCATGCCGCGGTCCGAAGTCGCCGCGCGGCGCGAGCTCAGCGCCTCGCACCGGATGATGCAGGTCACCGAGCGCGAGCTGCAGCGCATCCTGCTCGACATCCACGACGGCCCCGTGCAGCACATGTACGCCGCGCTCAGCCAGCTCAGCCTGCTCGGCCGCGCGCTCGACGCGCCCGGCGGCCAGGCCGAGGCGCGCGAGCGCATCGAGCGCATCCGCCTGCTGCTGGAGGGCGGGTTGAACGAGGTGCGCTCCTTCATCGGCGCCTTCCGCCCCCCCGAGTTCGAGGCGCGCGAGCTGGTCACGCTCCTCGAGGGGCTGGCCCTGCAGCACGAGGCGGCGACCGACACCCGCATCGAGCTCGACGTGCGCGGCCGCATCCCCGACGTGCCGCTGCCGGTCAAGATCGGCCTCTACCGCGTGCTGCAGGAGGGGCTGTCGAACGCCTACCGGCACGGCGGCGCCAACCGCGTGATCGTCCGCCTGCGCCGCGTGGTGCGCAGGGGCGAGCCGCGGCTGCGCCTGAGCGTCAGCGACAACGGCCACGGCTTCGACCCGCGCACCGTCCCCGTGGACCGGCACTACGGGCTGCAGGGGATGCGCGACCGGGTGGAGATGATCGGCGGGCGCTTCCGCCTGCGCAGCCAGCCCGGCCGCGGGGCGATGATCGCCGTCGAAGCGCCGGTCGACGCGGGGGAGGGCCGATGAGCCGCAACGGCGAGAAGATGCGCATCGTGCTGGCCGACGATCACCAGCTGGTGCTGGAAGGCCTGCGCTCGCTGATCGAGGCCGAGGCCGACATGGAGGTGCTGGCCACCGCGAAGGACGGCGGCCAGTGCCTGGACGCGGTGAAGCGCCACCACCCCGACGTGGTGGTGCTGGACCTGGAGATGGGCCCGATGGGCGGGCTGCAGTGCCTGGAGCAGATCCGCGCCGGGCATCCGAACGTGCGCGTGCTGGTCCTCACCGCCTACAGCGATGGCGAGACGATGCGGGCGGCGCTCGAGGGCGGCGCGGCGGGGTTCGCGCTGAAGACCGAGCCGCCGCAGCAGACCGTGGCCTCCATCCGCCAGGTGTACCGCGGCCAGCTGGTGTTCCCGCTCGCCGCCCGGCGCTGGCTCCTCCGCACCCCTTCGCTCGCCGAGCCCACGCAGCCCACCGACCGCGAGATGGAGATCCTGGCGCTGGTCTCCGAGGGGCTCACCAACGCCCAGATCGCGCGGCGGCTGCGGGTGAGCGACAACACGGTCAAGTTCCACCTGCAGAACGTCTACCTGAAGCTCGGCGTGCGCAACCGCACCGAGGCCGCCGCCTACTACCTGCGCACCCGCGGCGGCGCCGCCCGGCCGAGGGGTTCGACGTGATCGCGGAAAGGGCTTGTACGTACGAAACATAACATTATGTTATGTTTCGTACATATTACCCGATCTTCCGATGCCTGGCTTCGCGTACCGCTCGCTTCAGGAACTCGCCGCCGACCAGTACGGCTACTTCACCACCACGCAGGCGCGTGAGTGGGGCGTCACCACGCCGGCACTGGTGATGATGGCGAAGCGGAACACCGTGGAGCGCGTGAGCCATGGCGTGTATCGCCTGGTGGACTACCCCGTGTCTCCGCTCGGCTCGTACGTGGAGTCGACCCTGTGGCCACACGGAATCCAGGCGGTGCTGTCCCATGAAACGGTGCTGGTGCTGCACGAGGTTTCCGACGTGAGCCCGGCCGCCGTGCACATCACGGTGCCACGCCGTTTCCGCACCCATCGCGCGGTTCCGCGGCGAATCGTTCTCCATCACGCGGACCTGGAGCTCGCGGACGTGGAGATGTTCGAGGGAATCCCCGCGACCACGCTGGAGCGTGCGATCCGCGACTGTGCGGCTACCCACCTGGGCCCCGAGCTGGTGCGCCAGGCGATCGACGACGGCCAGGCGAAAGGCCTGCTCACGCCCGCCGCGGCCAGTCGCCTGCGGACCACACTGTTCTCCCGCCAGCCATGACGGACCGGGTGCGGACTCCTCCGAAAACGAACCCGATGCTTTCGCGCTGGGTGGACGCCTATGCGAGGAAGATCGGGCAGGACGTGACGCGGGTGCGCCGCTGGGTGGCGTACATGGCCCTGGGCGGAGCGCTCGAGCGCGCCGGCTTTCACGGCGACGGGCCGCGGTTCATCATCAAGGGCGGCGTTGCGCTCGAGCTGCGGCTGGGTGCGCGCGCACGCGCTACCCGGGATCTGGACCTGGTGCTCGACGATCCCGGCGCCGAGCCGGTTGCCGCCCTGGATGCCGCGCTGGCGGCCGGGTTCGAGAGTTTCTCGTTCCGCAGGCATGGCGAGGCGCATCCCCTTCCCAGGGGTGGCGCAAGGGTCGACATCTCGGTGGAGTACGCCCGCAAGGGATGGTCGCGGATCCAGATCGACCTCGGCCGCCGTGAGGGTGATTCCACCGAATTCGAGATGGTGGAAGCACTCGACAGCGCCGGTCCGGTTCCACTCCGCTGGCACGCGAGTCCCTGGCCGTGTTCCTCTCGACCCAGCGTGGCATCCTCCCGTTCGTCATGGGGCGGTCGATGGGAATGAGCTCGCGCTCCGCGCATGGCGATCACGCCCGGTACCTGGGCCAGGGACTCGGGAGCAGCATGCTGTGGGATCTCGCCCAGGCCGAGGTCGTCTCGGTCAGCACGTCCCCGGACCAGGCCGCTGAGGCGCAGCCCGATGGCATTTGAGGCAATGGTTCTGCAAGGGCTGCCGGCCGAAACCGCCCTGCTACCCTGGTGGGTGCTGTACGTGGTGGTGCTGGGGTCCACCTGGGGGGTGTTCCGGCTTTCGAAGCGCACGGGGTGGGCGATCCCGCTGGGGTGCCTCGCCTTCTTTCCATTGTTGGCGATCGCGCTACTGTCGCTCCCAGATCAGCTCTGGCTGCTGATCCTCGGGCTGTCGGTGCTGCCGGTGTTCTCGGCGCTGTTCGGGTTCGCGCGGCGCGGGGGGACGGAGGCGGGCGACGACGGCGCGGGTGTGCAGCCACGCACCTTCAAGCAGTTCTCCCGGCAGCTGATGCCGTGGCAGCCGCGCGCCGACGCGGTGCTGCGCAGCAAGGCGATGGCCGCCCGCTTCGCCGCCGGGATGCCGCGCGACGCGCAGTTCGTGGGCCGCGTGCGCTACGCGCGCGGGATCGGCGACCTGGCCGCGCGGCCGGTGGACCTGTTCACCGGCGGCGGGCAGCTGTGGGTGGCGCCGGTGAAGCCCGACACGCCGCCGGTGCCGATCCCCGCGCGCAACGTGCTGCGCGTGGACCTGTGGCCCGAGACCGAGGGGCCGCCCACGCTGCGCGTAAGCTGGAGCCCGCCCGCCGGCGAGCTCACCGCCGAGCTGGTGCTCGAGGCGATGCCCAACGTGCCGCCCGAGCAGATCCAGCCGCACTTGCAGGCGCTCTCCGCCGCGATCATCACCGCCGTGGCCGCCGAGGCGCACAAGGCCGAGCAGGCCGAGGTCGCGTCGATGGCGCCGATGACCTTCCCTCCGCCGCCGCCCGCGCCCGGCGCCCGCCACTGCTCCAACTGCGGCGAAACGATCCCGCCGGGCGCCACCGCCTGCCCCCGCTGCGCCATGCCGGTGTGAGGCGAGCGCCCGCGCCGCTGGCCCCGCCACCCCCGCCGGCCTAGAATCAGCGCCTCACGACCACCCATCCGGTACGACCGAAACGAAGGGAATCGGGGCGAGATGAAGCTGTCCGGGAGAACGGTGCTGATCACGGGCGCCAGCGCGGGGATCGGGGCGGCGTGCGCGCGCGCCTTCGCGGCCGAGGGGGCGCGGCTGGTGCTGGCCGCCCGCCGCGCCGAACGGCTGCAGGAGCTGGCCGACAAGCTGCGCGGCGGCGGCACCGACGTGCTGGCCGTGGAGCTGGACGTGCGCGACGCCGGCGCGGTGGCGCACACCATCGGCGCGCTGCCGGCGGAGTGGAGCGCCGTCGACGTGCTGGTGAACAACGCCGGCCTGGGGCGCGGGCTCGACAAGCTGTGGCAAGGCCAGCCCACCGACTGGGACGAGATGGTGGACACCAACGTGAAGGGGCTGCTCTACGTCACCGGGGCGGTGGTGCCGGGGATGGTGGCGCGTGGCCACGGGCACGTAATCAACCTGGGCTCGGTGGCCGGGCACGAGGTGTACCCCGGCGGCGCCGTCTACTGCGCCACCAAGCACGCCGTGGACGCCATCACCCGGGGGCTGCGGATGGACGTGCTGGGCACCGGCGTCCGCGTGAGCACGGTGGACCCCGGGATGGTGGAGACGGAGTTCAGCGTGGTGCGCTTCCACGGCGACGAGGACCGTGCGAAGAACGTCTACCGCAACATGACTCCGCTCACGCCCGACGACATCGCCGAGACCATCGTGTGGGTGGCCACGCGCCCGGCGCACGTCTGCATCGACGAGATCATCATCAAGCCCACCGACCAGGCCAGCGCCACCCTGGTGCACCGGCGGCAGGGCTGACGGACTCCGCCGCGCCGCGCACCGGCTGCAGGCTCGCGCCGGCCCTGGGGTTGGCGCGGCACGCCGCCGCGGTCGCCGCGCTGGCCCAGCCCTGCGTACGGCTGGATGCCCGGCGGCGGGCGGACGGAGCAATCGTACTTCATCGCAGTTCTCCGCTGCTCCGTTGCACTCCGCTGCTCCGTGTGACCCAAAACGGAGCCGGTAAAGTCACTGAATTCACGGATTCGGTATGAATTTCCGGATTCAGTATGACCATGACGACGGCCGCGGACGATGAAGAAAGAGCGGGACCGGCCTCACCACGAGTCCGGTCCCGCTTTCCTCTTCCGCCGTGGCGATCAGCGCCGGTCCACGTCCTCCGGCGGAGGCTCCTGCACCAGGATCGGAGGGCGGTCACCGGCGTCGGGGAGCGGCGGCGGCGTGTCTGGGCCGTAGCCGCTGTCCGGGAGCGGAGCGTAGTCGGCCGGCACCCGCGGCGGCGCGTCCGCGGGGTAGTCGGGCGGCGGCGGGTCGGGCGGCGGCGCCGCGAAGTCGGCGTCGCGCGGGGGCGGGAGCATGGCGGCGGCGTCGCCGCGCTCCAGCATCGGGGCCGGGCCGGCGCCGCCGAACGCGCGGGTGGACGCATCCTCCAGCAGCGGGTCCACCGGGCCGCCCAGGTATGCGGGGAGGCTGGCGATGTCGCGGCCCGAGAGCCCGCTCACCCACACGTCCTGACTGCGCTCGCGCAGCTCGGCGTATTCCAGCGGCACCACCACGTGGCGGTCGTCGACCATGCCGAACAGGTCGTCGTCCACGTCCACGTCCAGGTACTTCACCTTCATGGCCACCGTGTCCACCAGCATCTGCGTGACGGTGCCCACCTTCTCGTTGTCGGCGCCGTAGACGGTCCAGCCCTTCAGGTTGGGCGCGCCCTTGGGCAGCCGGAAGTCCCGGGCATCCTTGAGCGGCACCACGCTGGGGCCGGTGCCCGGCTCGAACGGCGAGCCCACGTGGTCGCCGTAGTGCCGCGGAAAGGCGCGGCCCATCTCGGCAAGCACCGGCGCGGTGAGCGCCACCGACGGATCGTACGGCGGCAGGCGCTTGACCTCGGCGTCGGTCCAGGTGCTCTGCAGCGACCCCTCGCCCCACTCCAGCGCCTCGACCGGGAGGAGGTAGGGCTTCTTGAAGAAGCCGGGGTCCACGGCCAGGTAGCGCACCTGCCCGCGCCGGTCGATCAGGATGTCGCTCACGGTGCCCACGTTGGCGCCGTTGGAGCTGGTCACCGCCCACCCGATGAAGTCACGCGAGCGGAGGATCTCCGCGCGCTCGTTCCCATTCGCCATCTGCAACTCCCGGCTGCGGTTGGCCTGCCTGGTCCTGCCCTGACGTCACGTTCGCCGCGCCAGCGAGACCGCGGCGCGGGGGAAACTACCCTGGAGATGACGGAGGATTCGCGCCAGCGCCGCCGCCGCTATGCATCCTCATCCCCGATCACGTGCCCCGCCACCCTCCGCCGGCTTCACGTTCACGCGGCGACCACCACATCCACGTTCCTGAGATCACCCCGCAACGTCAGGCGATAGCAGGGCGCCGTCGGGTCCAGCACACCGCGTGCGCGGGCGGGATTCGGCACGAACTCGCCCACCGTCCCGCGCGACCGCCGCCACCCGGATGCACCGTGGAAGGCCGCTTGGCAGAACAGCGCATGATCGAAATCCGCGAACGGGTGCACCTCGCCGTCATGGATGTGGACGGTGGGGAAGAACAGCTGGTCCGGGTTGGCGCGTGGGAACTCGAACGCCATCGGGTGCACCTTCTGGTCGCCCGGCTTGAGCTGGAAGACGGCGAACCCGAAATCCGCGTACCCTGGAAGCCGGTCCCACACGCCGGCCGGGAGGCGGAACCGCTTGTCCACCCGCTCGAAATCGGCCACGCTGGGCACGAACGAAGCGATGAAGCTCCCCACCTCCACCACCTCGAGCGCCGCCGCGCCGGCAGCCGCCCATGCTCTCGCCGAACGCGACAGCGGCGGTCCCGGAAAGCCTCGGCGCAGGTCGGCGAAGAACTGCGGATATGCTTCCAGGTTGATGAACCGGACGGCGTTCTCCCGCGATCCGGACGGAACCGGGATCGGCAGGATCATGGCGAGCGGTTCCGGCGCATCCACCCGCATGCTGTAGACGATGAACTGCCGGCCACCGCCTGACGCGCGGGCGAAGATGTTGGTGTCGGCCACCAGCCTCACGTTCATCGAAAAGCAGCACATGGAAACCTGCCGGGTGGATGGCCGATGGACGCCGTCGCGGCCGTCCGGCGGCTTCAGCGCTGCGGAGCCGCGGCGGGAATGGTGAGCGCCTGGCCGGGCCGCACGGTGTCGTTCTCCAGCCGGTTCGCGCGGCGGATGGCATCCACCGTCACGCCGTACTTCCGCGCGATGCCGTAGAGCGTCTCGCCCGCGGCCACGGTGTGCCGGCGCGTGCGGCCGGTCGTGCGTGGCGTCTGCTCGCGCTCGGCGGACGGGCGCCGGGTCGTTGACGGGCGCTCCTCGTCATCGCTCGAGGCGCGGCGGGCCGCCGGGCGCTCGTCGTCGCCGCTGGACGCGCGGCGGGTGGTGGTCCGCTCGGAATCGTCCGTGCGCGCGGGCTGGCCGGGGGCGCGGGCGCCGGCGGGGAGGCGCAGCACCGTGCCGACCTCCAGCGTTTCGCCCAGCTCCGGGTTCAGCGCGCGGATCTGCGCGCTGGTGACGCCGTAGCGCCGCGCGATGCCGAACAGCGTCTCGCCCTGCGCCACCGTGT
>DASSME010000488.1:0-9699 GCA_035689035.1 Longimicrobium sp.
GGGCGGGTGTCATCCCCAGCCGGAAAGCTGCGTCACGCCCCCGCGATCCCCTGCCGGCAGCGCCGGACCCGGAGAAGACGCGCGGCCCGGAGCCAGGGGATGGCTCCGGGCCGCGGTCCGGGATCGAATCGCCTCTCGCGTTCGCGCGCGGCAGGCGAGTGCCGCGCGCGGAGCCGGTCAGGCCGGCGGCGCGTCCGCCGCCGCGGCGAGCGGGAGCGCGAGGGTGAAGGTGGAGCCGGCGCCGAGGGTGCTGCTCACGCTCAGCGTGCCGCCCATCGCCCGCGCCAGCTGCTCGCTGATGGCCAGCCCCAGCCCCACGCCCCGCCCGCTCCCCGGATCGGCCCGCGACACCTGCACGAACGGCTCGAACACCGCGCCCAGCCGGTCCGCCGGGATGCCGACCCCGGTGTCGCGGACGTGCACGCGCGCGGCGGCGTCGTCCACCTCCACCGTGACCTCCACCGCGCCGCCCGACGGGGTGAACTTGATGGCGTTGCCCAGCAGGTTGAGCAGGATCTGCCTCACCTTGTCGGCGTCGGCGTGAACGAGGGCGTCCGGCGGGGAGGGATGGACGGCCAGCCGCAGCCCGCGCGCGGCGGCCTGCGGCACCACCATCACCTCCGCGTCGGCCAGGATCGGCGCCAGCGGCACGTCTCGCACGTCGAAGGTGAGCGAGCCGGCGCTGAGCGTGGCGAAGCTGAGCACGTCGTTGATCAGCCCCAGGAGGTGCTCGGTGCTCCGGCGGATGCGCGACAGGTCGCGCGTCTGCTCGGGGGTGACCGGGCCGCGCAGCCCCATCTCGATCAGGTCCGCGTAGCCGGTGATGGCGTTGAGCGGGGTGCGCAGGTCGTGGCTCATCGCCGCCAGGAAGGCGCTTTTCGCCTGGTTGGCGGTCTCGGCCGCCGCGCGCGCCTCCTCGGCCTCGCGGCGCGCGTCCAGCGCCTGGCGGTAGAGCCGCGCGCGCTCGAACGCCTGCGCCCCCACCCCCGCCATCCCCAGCAGCGTCTCGCGGTCCTGCGCGGTAAAGCGCCGCGGCTCGGCGAAGTTGAGCACCATCACCCCCACCACGCGCGCCCCCGCCCGCAGCGGAAGCCCGGCGTACGCCACGAAGCCGTGCGCCGCCACCCACGCCGTCCAGCGCGGGTAGCGCGCCTGCCACTGCTTCACGTTTTCCAGGAACACCGGCTCGCCGCGGTCGGCCACGTCGCCGGCCGGCGTGCCCAGGGTCACCGGGTAGTGCATCCAGTGGCGCAGGTCGCTCTCGGCGTAGCCGGTGTGGCCCACGCACACCAGCTCGCCGGCCTCCACCCGCAGCACCAGGGCGGCCTGCGCCCCCATCAGCGGCACGGCGTGCAGCAGCAGCGCGCCGGCCACCTCTTCCTCGCGCAGGGCGCCGGCCACCGCCGCCGTCACCGCGTGCTGCCGGTGCAGGTGGTGCGCGGTGCTCTCGGCCATGGCGCGCGCCAGCTCGGTCTCGGTCAGCGCCTCGCGCAGCTGGTGCTCGCGGTCGCGCAGCGCCTGCTCGGCGCGGCGCTGCTGGGTGCGGTCCAGGCAGAGCGCCACCCCCTCGGTGCGCGAGCCCTCGAAGAAGGCGCTGGCGATCAGCACGGGAACGGGCGTGCCGTCCGCGGCCAGGTACTCCTTCTCGTAGGGGCCGTGCAGGCCGGTCGCCAGGAGCTCGGCCACCTGGATCTCGTCCTGCTCGCGCCACCGGGGCGGCGTCAGCCGGCGCCAGTCCAGGCGGCCGGCGCGCAGGTCGTCGCGGGTAAAGCCCAGCAGCGCCAGGAAGGCGTCGTTCGCGTCGGTGATCCCGCCGTCCACGTGCCAGAAGAAGGAGCCCACGATCCCCGAGTCCAGGATGCGGCGGAGCCGCCCCTCGCTCTGGCGCAGCGCCTCGCTGGCCTGCTCCAGCGCGGAGATGTCGTCCACCACCGCGCCCACGCGGGCCACGCCGCCGTCCACCCCGGCCACGGGGTAGCAGGTCACCAGCCAGGTGCGGGGCGGGCCGCCGCGCGCCGGCACCGACCGCACGGGGAAGGGGGCCACCGGGTTGCCGGTCTCCAGCACCTGCCGCAGCAGCTCTCCCAGCCCGGCCGAGTCGAAGGGCGGCATCGAAGTGGCGGCCAGCCCCGCGTGCGCGGCGGACGGGAGGCCGCTGACCGCGGCGAGCTGCTCGTTCACGCGCACGTAGCGCAGCTCGCGGTCCAGGAGAGCCAGCCCCACCGGCGCGCCGGCGTAGAAGGCCTCCAGCTCGGCCATGCGCTGCCGCGCCAGCACGGCGGCGGCGTTCTGCGCCTGCAGCAGCCGCTCGCGCTCGAGCACGGCCAGCTTCCGCCCGGTCACGTCCATGCAGGCGCCGGTCATGTACGCGGGCTCGCCGTCGGCGCCGGTGAAGGTGCGGCCCTTATCGTCGAGCCAGCGCACCGTGCCGTCGGGCCACACCACGCGGAACTCCTCGTCGAAGTCCGCCCCGCGCGCGGCGCAGCGGGCGCACGCGTCGGCCACCCGCCCCCGGTCGTCGGGGTGGACCGCGGCCAGGAAGCCGGAGAGCGAGCGCACCGTGCTCCCCGGCTCCAGCCCGAACAGGCGGTCCAGCCCGTCGTCCCACTCCAGCACGCCGGTGCGGATATCCCACCGGAAGGTGCCCATCCCCGAGGCGTGCAGCGCGGCGCGCAGCCGCTCGTCGCGCTCGGCCAGGGCGCGCTCGGCGGCGCGGGCGCGGGTGTCGTCGCGCAGGATGCCGATCACCCGCACGGCGCGCGCGGCGGCCCCGTCGCCGGACCACAGCACCCGGCCCGACGCGTGGATCCAGCGCTCGCCGGCGGGCGTCTCCACCCGGTAGCCGGCCTCGCAGCTCCCCCGCGCGGCGGGGTCGACCGACGCCTCGATGGCGGCCAGGAGGCGCTCGCGGTCGCCCGGGTGGATGCGCTCCAGCAGGAGCTCGCGCGTCACCGGCACGCCGGGCGCCACGCCGTGCAGGGCGCGGGCGCCGTCGTCCCAGTACAGCTCGTCGGCCACCACGTCCCAGTCCCACAGCCCCACCCACGCCCCCTCGTCGCCGGCGCGCGCACGCTCGCCCGCGCGCGGATCGCCGTGGGCGCGCAGCTCGGGCGAGACGATGGCTGGGGTGGTCATCTGGGAGAGCGGGGGCCGGAGCCTGCAGCCCGGGTTGCCGTGGGAGAGATCCACCGGAGAAGGGATCTTCCCCACGTTGCGGCGGCGCGCCGGGAGCGTCAAGCGCGCGGAGCGCCCGCACGCCCCTGGGGGACGCACAAGCGAGATTTTCCGGACAGGCACGAGGGGAATGCCCCACGTCGCGCGGCGCGGCGGACGCGGCCGGCGATTCCGGCCGCCGTCAGTCCAGCGTGGCGCGGTCGCCGTGCCCCGGAACGGTGCAGGGAATGCCGAGCCGGTCGGCGATGCGCACGCGCAGCGCGTCGGCGGCGGCGGGCTCGCCGTGCACCAGGAAGATCCGTTTGGGCGGATGCGCCATCCGCGCCACCCAGCCGACCAGCTCCTCGCAGTCGGCGTGCGCGGAGAGGCCCTCGATGGCGGCCACCTCGGCGCGGACTTCGACCCAGCCGCCGTGGACCTTGACCTCGCGCGCGCCGGCCAGCAGC
Source organism: Longimicrobium sp. (assembly GCA_035689035.1). Taxonomy (GTDB): domain Bacteria; phylum Gemmatimonadota; class Gemmatimonadetes; order Longimicrobiales; family Longimicrobiaceae; genus Longimicrobium. The sequence continues at coordinate 3,621 of DASSME010000488.1, forward strand.
TGCGCGCCGCGCGTGCCCGCCGCCTGGTAGCCGGAGAAGAGGATGGTGTTGCGCGCGTCGGGCGCCATCGCCTTCAGGTGGTGCAGCACGCGCCCGCCGGTGGCCATCCCGCTCGCCGAGATCACCACCGACGGCACCCGCATCGCGTCGATCCGCTTCGATTCCTCCACCGTGTCGGCCACGCGCAGGAACGACGTGATCCCGGCGAGCTCCGCGGGGGAAAGGCGCATCGCCTCGGGGTGCGCGCGGGTGACGCCGATCGCCCGGCTGGCCATGGGGCTGTCCATGAACACCGGGAGGCGGGGGATGCGCCCGCCCTCCATCAACCGGTGCAGGTGATACGCCACCTCCTGCGCGCGGCCCACGGCGAACGCCGGGATCAGCACCGCGCCGCCTCGCGCCGCGGTGCGCGCCACCACGCCGGCGATCTCGTCCGCGGGGTCCACCCGCGGGTGCCACCGGTCTCCATAGGTCGATTCCAGCAGCATCCAGTCGCACGCGGGCGGCGGATCGGGGTCGGCCAGCAGCGGATCACCCGGCCGCCCCACGTCGCCGGAGACGGTGAGGGCGCGGCCGCCGTCGGTGAGCCGCACCGCCGCCGCGCCGGGGATGTGGCCCACGCGCGAGAGCAGCGCCGTCACCCCCGGCGCCACGCTCGTCTCCACGCCGCACTCCACCGTCTCGAGCCGCTCCACGGCCTGCTCCGCGTCACGCACGGTGTACAGCGGCAGCGCGGGATGGTGCCTGGAGAAGCCGTGGCGGTTGGCGAACCCGGCCTCTTCCTCCTGCAGGTGCGCGCTGTCGGCCAGGAGGATGGCGGCGAGGTCGCGGGTGGCCGCCGTACAGTACACCGGCCCCGCGTACCCTTCGCGCACCAGCACGGGAAGCCAGCCGCTGTGGTCCAGGTGCGCGTGCGTGAGCACCACCGCGTCGATGGAGCGGGGATTCACGGGGAACGGCTGGCGGTTGCGCTCGCGGAGCGCCTTGAGGCCCTGGAACAACCCGCAGTCGACCAGCACCCGGCGCCCGGCGGCGTCGATCAGGTGCCGCGAACCGGTCACCGTGCCGGCGGCGCCCAGGAAGCGAATCTCCACGAATCCTCGCAAGGTGAGCCCGTCGCGTTCGCGCCGGGCGGTTCAGGCAGACTCGGCGGCCGGCACGGCGCCGCAGGGACCGGCCACGGAGGGGCTCGATCGCCCGGCCGGCCACCCCGCCGGCACCGGGCCCCGGAGGGGACCATGCGCCGGATGGTGCGCCCCTCCCGCCGCGGCGGCGGGAGCCTCGCCTCCGGGCGCCGTTGCCGCTCCCGCCGAACCCGCGGCTACGCCAGCGAGAACGGCGGATACTCGTCGTGGAGCAGCAGCAGGTACGCCTCCACCCGCGTGTTCCAGCGCAGCACGCCCACCGCGAAGTGGTACAGCCCCTCCGGGTAGCGCCCGGTGAACAGGATCGCGAACCAGGCGATCATCGTGGTGAGGCACCACGCGATCCCGAGCGCCCACACGCAGACCAGGTGCGGGATCGCGAGGAACACCCGGAAGCCCACCGTCAGCCGGTCGCGCGGCGCGTCGCCGGTCTCCAGCACCAGCCCGGCCGGATACGGCCCGTCGCCGAACGGCGGGTACTCGTCGCGGAGGAGCGCCGTGTACGCGACCGCGCGCACGCGCCAGCGCAGGTACAGCGCGGCCAGGCTCCGCAGCCCCTCGGGGTAGCGCCCGGTGGTAAGGATCGCGAACCAGGCGATCAGCGCGCATGCCGCGGCCACGGCGCCCAGCACGCCGCCGCCGCTCATCCACCCGTCACGCTGGGGGATGCCCCACCACGAGAGCGCGGCGGCCAGCGGGGCGCCCACCAGCAGCACGTGCGGGATGGCGAGGATCATCCGGAACCCGGTGGTGAGCCGGTTGCGGTTCTCGGTGGCCGGAGGCACCACCACGTCGACCGGGTGGTGCGCGACGTAGTGCCCCAGCTCGGGTGCAAGCGTGCTCATGGCTGGTTGCCCGGTCGGGAGTGGGCGTGGCGGACGTTCGCGTTCACGCCGCGTCCGGACCCGCCACGCGCCGGTCCGGACGCGCTGTTTCAGCACTCGTCCTCTGCGTCGGCCTGCGGCACGCGGTCGCGCGGGTCCCACGTGGTCGGGGGCGCCTGGGGCGGGGCCGCGCCCCGTGCGTCCGCGGTGGCAGACGGTACCGCCGGCGTTGGCGCGGGCACGGCGAGCGCGGGGTGCCGCGGATCGAACGGGGTCGGCGCGTCGGACATCGCCGTGCTCCTTTCAGGTGGGCATCCCGCCGGCGCCGCCCGCACGCGGCGCCGGCGCGGTGTCCAGGTTCATGATACGGAGATCGCGACCTTCAGCACGCCATCGCGCTGGTGGCCGAACAGGTCGTACGCCGCCTCGATCTGGTCCAGGGTGAAGCGGTGCGTCACCAGCGGCCGCAGGTCGGCACGGCCCGAAGCGACGATCGACATCAGCCGGCGCATCCGCTCCTTGCCGCCGGGGCAGAGCGTGGTGACCACGTGGTGGTCGCCCAGCCCGGCCGCGAACGCGTCCAGCGGCAGCTCCAGCTTCCCCGAGTACACGCCCAGGCTCGACAGCACGCCGCCCGGCTTCAGCACGCGCAGGCAGCTCTCGAAGGTTCCCTGCGTGCCCAGCGCCTCGATGGCCACGTCCACGCCGCGCCCGCCGGTGAGCTCCATGATCCGCTCCACCGGGTCGCCATCGTGGAAGTTCACGGTGAAGTCGGCGCCCAGCGCGGCCGAGGTGGCCAGGCGCTCCGGCACGCCGTCGACGCCGATGATCCGCGCGGCGCCGCGCAGCCGGGCGCCGAGGGTGGCGCACAGCCCGATCGGCCCCTGCGCGAACACCGCCACCGTGTCGCCGATGCGGATGCCGCCGCTCTCGGCGCCGCCGAAGCCGGTGCTCATGATGTCGGGGCACATCAGCACCTGCTCGTCGGTGAGCCCGTCGGGCACCGGCGTCAGGTTGGCCATGGCGTGGGGGATGATCACGTACTCGGCCTGGCAGCCGTCGATGGTGTTCCCCAGCCGCCACCCGCCCATCGCCTTCCCGCCGCACTGCGAGCGGAGTCCCTCCAGGCAGCTGTCGCACTGTCCGCACGGGGTGATGGCGCCGGCGATCACCCGCTGGCCCACGCGGTAGCCGGTCACTCCCGGCCCCAGCGCCGCGATCACCCCCACCGGCTCGTGGCCGATCACGCGGCCGGGCGCCACCGGGTACTCGCCCTTCAGGATGTGCACGTCGGTGCCGCAGATGGTGGTGGTGGTCACGCGCAGCAGCGCGTCGCCCGGCCCCACCTCGGGGATCGGGCGCTCCTGCAGCTCGATGCGTCCGGGCGCGACGAACACCGCCGCCTTCATCGTTCCGGCCACCCGGCCGGGCACGGCAACGGGTGTCGCGGTCGTCAACGTGTCCATGGGTTTCCTCCCGGGAGTGGCGAGTGTGGCCGGCAAGCGCCGGCGGACGACCGATCCGTCGGCGGCCTCGCGCCAGGTGCGCGCGTGCGCTCTTTCCCAACAGGATAGAGCGCGCGGAGGCGGCGCGGTGTAGGGGCGCGGCCATCTCGTGCGTCGGCATCTCCTCTCCCCCCGCGGCCCATCCGCTTACAGGACGGCGAGGAAACTCCCACGGCGCCGCCGCCGCGGTCCTGAGAGGGACGGTATGGCCGAAACGATGCGCAGGGTCGTCGTGGGTATGGGCGATCTGCCGGCGAACGACGCCACCTCGCGGGGCGTACGTCGGTACGATGGAGGGGCTCCTCGAATCGCTGCGTCCGGGGCGCCCATTCCCCGACGCCCCGGGGGAGGGGGCGGGCCGAAGGGGGCGCGGCCGCTCAGCCGCCGCCGATCTCCAGGACGGGGCGGACGGGGGGCGCGCCCGGCTCGGCCTGCGCCGCGTCGTACGCCGCGCGGGTCACGTACCCCACCGCCCCGCGCGTGCGCGCCACGAACAGGAGCACCGCGCGCTCCGAGGGGACCACGGCCGGCGGCGCGGTGCCGTGGAAGTACAGGTCGTTCCAGTAGTCGGCCAGCTCGCGCGCGGGGCGGCCCAGCGCGGCGCGCGAAAAGGCGTCGCGCACCGGCGACGCGGCGGGGAGGTTGACGGGGGTGACGCGGCTGCCGTCGCTCCAGAAGCGGCGGCGCAACAGGTAGATGCGGCGCACCTCGGCGCGGTCGAGCCGCGCGGCGTCCACGCCGGGGTGCACGACCACCAGCAGCGCCGGCGCCTCGTCCGCGTCCGCGGCGGGCGTGGCGGCGCCGCCCGCCAGCGCGAGCGCGGCGGCTAGAAGAGCACCGAGAGCGAGACGAGCCATCCGTCCACCACCCGGCGCGAGGGCCGGTCCGTGGCCTGGCGCTCGGCCTTCAGCGTCAGCCGCGGGTCCGGCCGCCAGTTGAGCCCCGCCGTCCAGATCCGCAGCGGGCCGGTGACCACGGGGTCGTACACCTCGAACCGCCCGGTCGCGTGCACCCCGCGGACGAGCGGCACCGCCGCCTGCACGAAGGCCCCGCGCTCCGCCGGCAGCGTGTCGGCGGCCGAGACCCAGGCGGCCTCGGAAAGGAGCTGGAAGCCGCGGTACCGCCAGGACAGGTCCGCGCCCAGCAGCGTGCGCGCGGTGGCGTCTTCCTCCAGCGCGTCCTCCGGCTCCCCGTCTCCGCCGTCGTCGCCGGTCTGCCGGTGGACGGCGCCCGGGCGCCGGCCGGGGAGCGCCGTCCGGTCGTCGTCGCCGTCGTCGTCCGGCTCGGTCTCGCCGGCACGGCGGGTGGCGCGGAAGCCGGCGGCGCTGGCGCCCAGGTACAGGTCGGGCGCGACTTCGATGGCGACACGCCCCCCCGCGGCGCGCACGAAGGTGTTCTCCTCGCCCTCGCCCCGCGGCTCGAAGTCGAAGGGGGCCACCCAGAGCGCGTACCCGGCGTCGCGGGGGCCCACGGGGAGCTGGCCGGCCGCCATCAACCCCGTGGTGCTCTTGGCGAAGGGGCGGTAGCTGGTGAGCGGGCGCCCCGCCGTCCACGTCAGCGGCGCGCCGTGCGTCTCGTTCCACTGGCCGATCGGGGTGAGAAAGCGGCCGGCGCGGATCCGCAGCGCGTCGTACGGCGCGTACTCGCCGTACGCGCGCTCCACCTCGACCCAGCGCTGGTCCTCGCGGCCCGTCCAGTTCTCGCGGGTGACACTGGCTGCCTCGATCTCGCCGAAATAGCTTAGCTTTCCCAGCGTCCCCGAGATCAGCAGCGCCGCGGCCGCCTCGTTCAGCCCCGTGCCGGCGGCGCTGTCGGAGCGCACGGCGTGGCGCAGCGCCACGCTGCCGTACGCCCCCACGTGCACCGGGGCGCGCGCGCTGACCGCGGGCGCGGGCAGCTGCGCGCGGAGCAGTGCCGGCGCCAGCGCGCACGCGGCGGCCAGCAGGGGGAGGCGGCGGATCGAACGATGGCTGGGCTTCATTCCCGCGACACGGTGGGAGACTCCCTGGAAGATACCGACGCGCACGCGCCCCGCGACAGGCGGCGCCGTGACACGCTGGCGGCGCGGCTGGCCACGGCGCTGGTGCTGGTGGTGGTGGTCGCCACCGGCGCCGCCGCGGGGTGGGGGTACGCCCGCGGCCGGGCCGGCCTGGTGGCGGACGCGCGCGCGGCGCAGACGGCGCGCGCACGGCTGGCGGCGGACCGCATCGAGCGCGCGGTGCGCGAGCGCGAGCGGCTGGTGGCGCTGTGGCCGGGGCTCGACGTGTCGCAGGACCTGGCGGTGGACGACCTCGACAAGCGGCTCTCGGCCTCGCTCGAGGAGATGGCCTCGCACTTCGGCCGGGGCGCGCTGGCGCTGGCGGCCGACACGGCCGGGCGCGTGGTCGCCGCGTCGGAGCGGGGGTGGATCGGGCGCGGCGTCCACGCCGAGCGCTGGTATCTCCCCGCCTCCGCTCTCCCGGACAACGGCGCGCGGGCGCGCTCGGTGGACGGCCGCGCGCCGGTGCTCGCCGTGGCCGCCCCGGTGCGCGCCACGGCGGACGGGCGGCGGCTGGGCGCCATCGTCCTGCTCACCCGCTGGCGCGCGCTGGTGGAAGAGGCCGCG
>DASSME010000489.1:0-18388 GCA_035689035.1 Longimicrobium sp.
TCGGCGAAGAAGTCCCACGCCTGCTCGATGGGGATGGGGAGCTTCTGGACGGCGTCGAGGCGGTGCAGCTTCATCGGGTCCGCGCGGTTCGGGGGTGCGTGGCGCACAAAGCTAGTCCACCCCCCGCTCGCGGGACAACCGGAACGATGCGGGCGCGACGATTCGTGACCTCGCCGGAGCATCCGGCACTCGATCCGTCATACCGACCCGGCCGATGGGCACCGCGCCCCTTCTCCCGCCGTCCGGGCAAAGGCGCCGGGGGGACGAGGGCCGGCTTGGATTCACCGCGCCGATGGCGCCAGCGCAGGTACGGGCGCGGTTTTCGGAGGGTGGCGCGGCGACGCTCCGAAGCGGCCCAAACCCGCCTCCGTGCGGGAGAAGCTAAGTCGTTACAACGCAATCGCTTAGATCTGTTTCGGCGGAAGCGGGCCGTCATGTTCTCGTTACGGTCAAAAGGTTTGCCCGATGGCTGCAAATGTGTTAGATTTTGGGCTGCCCGCAAAACCCCGCGGCAAGCGCCCCCGCCAGGTCTCACGACGGGGGCGCCACCCATTCCACTGCTGCACCCCCTTCTTCAATGCGACCGACTCCGATCCGCGCGGCATGCGCCGCGGCGCTCGCGCTTCTGGTCGTGGCCTGCACGGACACCGGCAGCGAGCTGCTGGCGCCCAACGCACCGCGCCGCGACGTGGTCCCCGGGAGCAACCTGGTGATCACCGAGGTCATGCCCGACCCCTCCAAGGTGGCCGACACCAACGGCGAGTGGTTCGAGGTGTACAACCCCGGCCCCTCGTCCGTCGACCTGAAGAACTACCGGATCGTGTCGGCCGCCGGCCTCACGGCCAGCGAGTCGCACACCATCAGCGCCAGCGTGGTGGTGGACTCGGGCGAGTACGTGGTGTTCGGCAACAACGCCAACACCGCCACCAACGGCGGCGCGCCGGTGGCGTATTCGTACGGCAGCTCGATCACGCTGAACAACGGGAGCAGCACCAGCGCCAACGAGTGGCTGGCCCTGCGCACCCCCACCGGCGTGACCATCGACTCGGTGGCCTACGCCACGCGCACCCCGCCCGCCGCCCCCGGCCCGTACACGCCGCCCACCGGCGCCTCGCGCGCGGTGATCGACCTGGCGGCCGACAACACCATCATCGGCGGGAGCAACTGGTCGACCTCGGTCAGCACCTACGGCCTGGGTGACAAGGGCACCCCCGGCGCGCCCAACCAGGGCGGCAAGGCGGCCCAGGTCACCGTGCGCATCAGCTGGGTGACGCCGGGCACCACCTTCAAGGTGACCGCCAGCGCCGTGGACAGCGCCGGCAAGCCGGCCTCCACCAGCTTCACCTGGAGCAGCGACAACACGGCGATCGCCACGGTCGACCCGGTGACCGGCGTGGCCACCGGCGTGAGCCTGGGCACCGCGCACCTGACCGCCACCGCCACCAACGGCGTGAGCGGCACCGCGCCCCTCTTCGTGGTGAACCCGGGAGACCCGGCCAGCGTGTCGATCAGCATCAACGACCCGGCGCAGGTGCCGGCGGGCTACACCAAGCCCGCCTTCCCCACGGTGAAGACCACCACCAGCGCCACGGTGACCACGGCGATCACCTGGAGCAGCTCCAACCCGGCGGTCGCCACGGTCGACAGCCTGGGCTACATCACCGGCGTGGCGCCCGGCACGGCCAACATCCGCGCGATGGTGCCCAACGGCGTGTACGGCGAGGTGGCGTTCAAGGTGATCGCCGCCGACGCGCCGACCACCGCCATCTACCGCAACCACCTGGAGTTCGGCCAGCCGCTGAACACCCCGGCGGGCGAGATCGTGCTGAACAAGCGGCAGTACGTGTCGGGGTACAACCCGGCGCGCGGCGGGCCGGACTGGGTGAGCTGGAACATCAACGCCACCCACTTCAGCGGCGTGCCGCGCTGCGACTGCTTCAGCGCCGACCAGACGCTGCCGGCGGGCGTGTACCACGTGGTCGACTTCGACTACCGCAACGGCGGGTACGACCGCGGGCACATGGTGCAGAGCGAGAGCCGCACCACCACCGACCAGGAGAACGCCAGCACCTTCCTGCTGACCAACATCCTGCCGCAGGGCGCCGAGAACAACCAGGGCCCCTGGAGCAAGTTCGAGAACTACCTGAACGACCTTGCCCGCACCAACGGCAAGGAGATCTACGTGGTGGCGGGCGGCGAGTACGCGGCCACCCCCGGCACGCTGAAGGGCGAGGGTAAGGTCGCCATCCCCGACTACACGTGGAAGGTGGCGGTGATCATGGACGGCGGTAAGGGCCTGGCCGACGTGCACAGCGCCGCCGACGTGCAGGTGATCGCCATCAAGATGCCGAACCTGACCAGCACCGGCTCGCCGGCCAGCTCGGTGGGGATGCGCAACAACCCGTGGGAGCAGTACCAGGTCACGGTCAACCAGATCGAGGCCGAGACCGGGTACGACCTGCTGGCCGCCCTCCCCAACAACATCGAGGTGCTGGTCGAGGCCAACGACCGCGCGCCCGTGGCGGCGACGGACGGCCCGTACAACGGCCTCGAGGGCTCGTCGGTCACGCTGGACGGCAGCGCGAGCAGCGATCCGGACGGCGACGCGCTGACCTACGCCTGGGACTTCGGCGACGGCGCCACGGGCACCGGGGCCAAGCCGACCCACACCTACGCCGACAACGGCACCTACCTGGTGACGCTGACGGTGACCGACCCGGCGGGCGCCGAGGCGAGCACCACCACCCAGGTGACGGTGTTCAACGTGGCCCCGAGCGTGGCGGCGTTCGGCGGCGCCAGCATCCTGGCGCACCAGACGTACGCGGCCGGCGGCACCTTCACCGACCCGGGCGCCGACGAGTGGACCGCCACGGTGGACTACGGCGAGGGCGACGGGGCGCAGCCGCTGGCGCTGAGCGGCACCGGCTTCAACCTGAGCCACACCTACGACCACGCCGGCACCTTCACGGTGACGGTGACGGTGACCGACGACGACGGCGCGTCGAGCAGCAAGACGGCCACGGTCACGGTGACCAACGTGGCCCCCGCCGTGGACGCCTTCGCGGGCGCCAGCCTGTTGCTGCACCAGGGGTACGCGGCGTCCGGGAGCTTCGACGACCCGGGCCCGGACAGCTGGACCGCCACGGTGGACTACGGCGATGGCGGCGGCGCGCAGCCGCTGGCGCTGAACGGGAAGAGCTTCACGCTGGCGCACACCTACGCGGCGGCGGGCACCTACACCGTGACGGTTACGGTGACCGACGACGGCGGCCTGGCCGGCACCCGCACCGCCACGGTCACGGTGACCAACGTGGCCCCCGTGGTGAACGCCTTCGCGGGCGCCACGCTGCTGCCGGGCGAGAGCTACTCGGCCGCGGGGAGCTTCGGCGACCCGGGGCCGGACAGCTGGACCGCCACGGTGGACTACGGCGACGGCAGCGGCGCGCACCCGCTGGCGCTGAGCGGCAAGAGCTTCTCGCTGAGCCACGCCTACGCCGCGGCGGGCACCTACACGGTGACCGTGACGGTGACGGACGACGGCGGGCTGAGCGGGTCGCGCACGGCGACCGTGACGGTGCTGACGGCGCAGCAGGCGCTGGGGAACCTGCAGGCGCAGGTGAACGGCGCGGTGAGCGGCGGCACGGCGCAGTCGATGAACGCCAAGCTGCGCGCGGCCGGCGCCTCGCTGGACCGTGGCAACACGGGCGCGGCGGTCAACCAGCTGAACGCGTTCATCAACGAGGTGCAGGCGACCGTGCAGAGCGGCCGTCTGAGCCAGGCGCAGGGCGACGCGCTGGTCGCCGCCGCGCGCCGCATCCTGGACAGCATCGGCGGCTGACCTTCCGCCCGCTGAACCGATGAGCGAAGGGGCCGCGTCCATCCGGGCGCGGCCCCTTCGTTCATGCTGGCATCATCGTTCGTGGGAAATGCCCGTCCTTGTCCAACCCGCCGCTCGTCATCCCGAGGCTGACCACGCCGTCGTCGCGGCATCAGCGAGCGGTAGCGGTACGACACAGGACCGAACAGCTGGGCTCTCACGGAGTCCACGGAGTCCACGGAGTCCACGGAGTCCACGGAGAAAGTGCGGTGGTTTCTGTGAACTCCGTGAACTCTGTGAGAGCCCGTCGTTTCATCATCATGTCATACCGACTTCTACGATCGATTCTGCATTCGAGCCGACTATCACAAGCTCGTCATCCTGAGCGCGACCACGCCTGCACCGCCGGCGCCACGATGGCCGCAGCGCGAAGGATCTGTGGTCAAGGGTGCGCCATCGCTGGGTTTTTCGCGCCGACCGGCCACAGATCCTTCGGCTTGCGACCGCTCGCTCATGCCGCGGCGAGAGCGTGGTCAGCCTCAGGATGACGAGGCGGCGGGTTGGGTGCAGAATGCACGGTCATTTGCCACAAACGGTATCAGTAGATCCGCGTGAATCGTTGCACCCGGAAGTTCAGAATGACCTCACGCAGGGTCCGCGGGGTTCGCAGAGAACTGCTCGTTTCCTCTGCGAACCCTGCGGACCCTGCGTGAGGAAGCAGTTCAGCTGGATTGGGTATCATCATCATTCCCTCGTGGATGCTCGTGCTTGCCGGGGGATGGCGATGAAAGCGAAGCGAAGGGCCGGCCCTCGGCGATGAGGACCGGCCCTGGCCGTCTCTCGGTCGTGCCCCGGCCTACCGCACCAGGCCGCCGTCCAGCTGGTCGATCTGGGCGGTGGAGGGGCCGCGCTCGCCCTGGAGGCGCTGGGCCACCGCCTCGGCCTGGTGCATCACCCGCAGCAGGTTGCCGCCCAGGATTTTGGCCACGTCGGCGTCGCTGTAGCCGCGGCGCAGGAGCTCGGCGGTGAGGTAGGGGAAGCGCGACACGTCGTCGAGCCCCACCGGGAGCGAGGTGACGCCGTCGAAGTCGGAGCCGTAGCCCACGTGCTCGATCCCCCCCACCTTCACGATGTGGTCGATGTGGTCGGCGATGGTGTGGATCGTACCGCGCGGCATGGGGTTGGCGCGGCGCCACTCGTCCATCGCCCGCTCGCGCGCCGCGGCGTCGCTGGGGTAGAGGGCGCGGATGCTGTCGGCCACGCCGTAGCTGGCGCGCGCCAGCGCCACCGCCCCCGGCTCGGTGAAGCCGGAATAGAAGTTCACCATCACGATCCCCCCGTTCTCCTTCAGCCGCACCAGGATCGAATCGGGGACGTTGCGCGGGTGGTCGGCCAGCGCGCGGGCGGACGAGTGCGAGAAGATGACCGGCGCGGCCGAGACGCGGATGGCGTCGCTCATCGTCCCCGGCGAGACGTGCGAAAGGTCCACCAGCATCCCCAGCCGGTTCATCTCGCGCACCACCTCTTCGCCGAAGCGGGTGAGGCCGCCGTGCGTCTCGCGGTCGGTGGCCGCGTCGGCCCAGTCGATGGTGCTGGTGTGGGTGAGCGTCATGTAGCGCACCCCCAGGTCGTAGAACTGCCGCAGCGCGCCCAGCGAGTTCTCGATGGCGTGCCCGCCCTCGATGCCGATCAGCGCGGCGATGCGGTGGTTGTGGTGGATGCGCTCCACGTCGGCCGCGGTGAGCGCCATCTCCAGGTCGGGCGACTGCCGCACCATGCGGTGCACCAGGTCGATCTGCTCCAGCGCCACCCGCGCCGGCCCCGGCTGGTGCCCGATGGTCTCCACCGGCACGTACGCCGCCCAGAACACGCCGCCCACGCCGCCGGCCTTCAGCCGCGCGACGTCGGTATGGTTGTTGGGGAGCGGGCCGTTGGGATCCATGCGGCCCAGGTCGCTGAAGCCCTTCTCGCGGATCTCCCAGGGCAGGTCGTTGTGCCCGTCCACCAGCGGATACTGGGCGTGCAGCCGGCGGGCGCGGGCCAGCAGCGCGAGCGAGTCGGCCTGCGCGGCCAGCGGGGCGGCGGAGAGGGTCACGGCGGCGGCCAGGAACAGACGGGTGTGGAAAGGTCGCATGGGATCTGAGCGAGCGGAGGGGAAGCCGGGCGACTGAAGTCGCGGCAACAACGGCCCAAAGTCCGCCTGCGCGGACTCCCGCACACGCATCTGGGCGGACTGCAAAGAGTCGCGGCGGGCCGAGGATCGGCGACCGTGTGGGCGGTGTCCCCCGAAAATACAGCACGGGAGCGCGCAGTCAAACGCACTCCCGCACTGGCGCACTCGCGCACCCGTCGGCCGGTCCGTCCCGCGCTACTGGCCCAGCCCCCGGAAGATGCCGACCGTCTGCAGCGACAGCGCGCGCGAGCGGCCGATCCACTCCACGTTGGCCAGCAGCCGGCGGCGGCGGATGTAGCCGTCCATGGTGACGGGCTGCGAGGCGAACTCGGTGGCGAGCTGCGGGGGGACGAGGAGGAGGAAGTCCTCGCGGCGGGGGTCGTCCTGCTGGCCCCACTTGCACTCGGCGGCGGGGACGCGCTGCGCCTGCCGGTCCACCAGCGGCGCGATGGCGGCTTCCACCGTGTCCACCCCGGCCATCAGCGCCACGGGGGTAGGCGCGTCGCAGTAGAGCTGCGCGCGCACCACGCGGCCCACCGCGCGCGGGCCCTCCAGCGTGAGCCGCTCGAAGTCGGCCGTCCTGAGCGCCGGCTCCACCACGTTGGTGCGGTGCGGGGTGGGCGACGTGTCGATGGCGGCGGGCGCGGGGGCGATGGGGCCCGCCTTGGCGGTCCGGTCGTCCCCGTCGTCGCCGCCGCAGCCGCGCAGCATCACCACCGCCAGGATCGCCGCGGTGGCGCCGTACGCCGCGAACGCGGCCGGCCTGCGCCACGGCGGGGGCGGCGTGCGGCGGTCCGTGCGCCTGCGCTCCACGCCGCGGCGGTCCTGCCCCCGCCGGTCTCCACCCCGGTTCTCGCCGGCTTCCGCCATTCCTCCCCCGTTCTCCGGTTCCCGCGTCATGGCTCCGCCGGCGACGCCCCGATCGCGTCGGGGAGGGTGAGCCGGAAGGTGCTCCCCACGCCCACGGTGGAGCTCAGGTCGATGTCGCCGCCCAGCAGCCGCGCCAGCCGGCGGGCGATGGGCAGCCCCAGCCCGGTGCCGTCGATCCCCGTGCTGTCGCCGTTCTCGTCGCGCGCCAGCTGCACGAACTCGTCGAAGATGCGCAGGTGGTCTTCGGGGGGGATCCCGGGGCCGCCGTCCACCACCTCGACCTCGGCCCCGCCCTCGCGCGCGGGCCGCACGTTGGCGAACACCGGCGCCCCCCCGCCGAAGCGGATGGCGTTGGACACCAGGTGCACCAGGATCTGCCACACCTGCCGTCGGTCGCTCACGATGTGGACGGGCTCGCCCGGGCCCAGCCGCAGCTCCACGCCCATCGCCTGCGCCATCGGCCGCAGCGAGCCGAGCACCTCGTCCACCAGCGCGCCCAGCTCCAGCCGCTCGGGCGCCAGCACCGTGCGGCCCGACTCCACGCGCGACAGGTCGAGCACGTCGTTCACCAGCTCGCGCAGGTGCTGCGCGGCGCGCTGGCTGCGCTCCACGGCCAGCTCCTGCTGCTCGTTCAGCGCGCCGTAGACCGAGGCCAGCAGCAGGTCGTTGTACCCCATCACCGCGTTGATGGGGGTGCGCAGCTCGTGGCTCATGGCCGCGTAGAAGCGGTTGCGCGCCGACAGGGCCAGCTGCAGCTCGCGGCTGCGGCGCTGGAGCTGGTGGTTGAGGGCCATCAGCTGCTCCTGCCCGGTGTGGAGCTCCTCGGTCATGGCCAGGAGCTCCTCGTTCTGCGCCTCCATCTCCTCGTTCTGCTGCTGCAGCTGGCGGCCCAGCACGGCGTTCTCGCCGAGCTCGCGCTCCAGCTCGTCGAGCGCGCGGCCCAGCCGGGCCTTTTCCTTGGCCAGCTGGCGCTGGGTGGCGGCCTGCTCGCTGTTGACCGCCGCCAGCTCGTCGTGCACGGCGCCGAAGCGCGGGTCGCGCGGGCACTCCACCAGCCACAGCCGCTCGTCGCCCGCCTCCTCGTCGCCCCATACCGGGTAGAAGGCGTGCGGGCTGAGCGTGTCGCGCCCTTCCAGGATCAGCTCCCACGCGGTGGGCGGCTCGCCGGGCACGGGGCGGCGGCGCAGCATCTCGGCCAGCTTGCGGCGCGAAGCCTCGTCCAGCAGCACGTCGAGCCGCTGTCCGGCCACCGCGCGGCCCAGCGCGCGCTCGAGCCCGCCGTTGCTCTCCAGCACCACGCCGTCGGGCGCAAGCTCCAGCACCGCGCCCGGGAAGGCCCGGAGCGCGGGGTGAAGACCTGTGCCGGCGCGGGTGACGCTGCTCATGCCGCGAAACGCTCCTTCAGTCGCTCGGCCGCCTGGGCCGCGTCGGTGGCGGTCAGGTCGGCGCCCAGGCGGGGGCCCAGCTCGGGGTCGGCCGCGAAGGGGCGGCCGCCCACCACGATCACCGGCCGGCTCCCGCCGCATCCGTGGCGGATGGCGCGGATCGCCTCTTCCACGCGGGGCACGTTGGGCCCGATGGAGGCCGAGAGCGCGACCACCTGGGGCTCGCGCTCGCAGACCAGCCGCACCAGGTCGGGCGTGGGGACGGCGGCGCCCAGGAACACCGTGTCCCACCCTTCCAGCTCCAGGATGTCGCACACCATCCTCAGGCCCACCTCGTGCCGCTCGCCCTCGGCGCAGGCGGCCACCATCAGCGGCCCCGTTCCCACGGCCGACGCGAAGAGGCGCTCGTACAGCCGCGCCATGGCGGCCTGGGTGATGGCGGTGGCCAGGTGCTCGTCGGCCACGGTCACGCGGTTCTGCTGCCAGAGCCGCCCCACCTCGCGCAGCGCCGGCTGGAACACCTCCAGGTAGAGCGCGCGGATGTCCATCCCGCCGTGCAGCGCCGCGTCGACCACCTCGAAGGCGCGGCGGCGGTTCCCCGCGATGATCGCGTCGAGGAACTGGTTGGCCGCGTCGTCCCGCGCGGGGCGGGCGCGGCGCTCGCGGACCGGCGCGCGGGCGGTGGAGATCCCGGCCGTGCTCACGCGGCGCCTTCCAGGGTGTACGCCGGGGCGCCCGGCGAAGATTCGGCCGCGAGCGTGGCGGGCCGCCACTCGGGGGCGCCGCGCGAGTCCATCAGCACCTCGTACGCCTCGTGCCGCACCGCGGTGCGGTCCATTATAGCCGCCGGTTCGCGCGAATGGGAGATCGCGTGCTCCTGGCTCCCCATGTAGGCACGGAACGCCTCGCGGCTTTCCCACGCGGTGAGAAAGGTGTGCGTGGCCGGCCCGGCCTGCGGCTTCAGCAGCTGCAGGTACAGGAATCCGGGAAAGCCGTCCACCAGCCGCGAGCGCTCGCGGAAGTGTCCCTCGAGCGCGGCGTGGTCTTCGGGCGGCACGGTCAGGTGCGAGATGAACACGAACACCGCGGTCTCCATTCGTTTACAGCCCCGGCGCACGGTAGCGCCGGGTGAGCGGAGGGGCAAGAATCGCGTGCCTCCGCGCGTGTGCCACGACACCGGCCGGGTGATTACCCCCGGACGAGGGGGAAGGCTCCACCCCTCACCCCGGCCTTCAGGCGCGCGACTGCGCCCCGGTCCTGAACGCCTGTCCCTCTCCCGGACCGCGGGAGAGGGACGTTGGGCTCGCCACGTGGGACGATCATCCGCCGGCCGTCGCGCCACGGGCGGACCGGCGGTCAGGGTCAGGCCGGCGCGGAGCCCTGTTCCCCGCCCTGCTTCCACTCCCAGAGGGCGAGGGCGGCGATGGTGGTGCCGGTCTCCACCTGGCCCGCCACGATGCGGCGGCGCAGGTCGCCGGGGGTGACGAGGCGGACGCGGGTGTCCTCGGTCTCGTCCAGGTCCTTGTCGCCGGCGCGGCGCGCGTTGCGGACCACGGCCACGCGCACCAGCGTGTGCTGCCAGCTCGGGTTCAGGTCGATGCGCCCGACGATCTCGGGGTCGTCGCCCTGGTAGCCGGTCTCCTCGCGCAGCTCGCGGGCGGCGGCCTTCGCGGGCTCCTCGCCCTCGTCCACCACGCCGCTGGGAAGCTCGAGCGAGATGCGCCGCGTGCCGTGGCGGAACTGCTCCACCATCACCAGCCGTCCGTCTTCCGTCAGCGCCACGACGGTGACGCCGCCGGGCGAGTCGGCCATGTGGAAGGTCCGCTCCTTCCCGTCGGCCGGGGAGCGCGAGCGGTCCTCGCGCACCTTGAACATCTCGTACTCGGCCACGTACCGGGTGGACAGCCGCTCCCACTCCTCCACGCCGCCCTGCTCGCCCCCGCGCTCCGCCATGTGCCTCCGCCCCGCCCGCCGGGTTCCCTCTACGAACCTTCTGCATAACTGCAAACGGAGGGCCAACATAGCTCCACGGCGGGCGGCGGCGGCGGGCATGGCTCTTGCCCCCTGGACGGGCGTGGGACGGACGACCTAAACCCAAGCAGGAGATGAACATGGCCGACGACATGATGGGCAAGGTGACCCACCTGGGCGGGAAGATCAAGGAGGGCCTCGGCGAGCTCCTGGGCGACCGCAGCATCGAGCGCGAGGGGCGGCTGGACCAGATGGAAGGCGCCGCCGAGCAGGACGCCGCGCGCGCCGAGGACGCCATGATGGACGCCAACGCCCGCCGCCTGGAGGCGCAGCGCGCCAAGGAGCTGAACCGCGACCTGGACGGCCGCGGCGGCGGCCTGGACGGGCGCCCCGGCGGGATCTGACGGACCGGGGCGGACGGCCGCGCGCACCGGCCGCCGCCCGGCTCGGCTCACCATGGCGCAACGGACCGCCCCGGGGCTTCGGCCCCGGGGCGGTTTCCGTTTTCGCGACCTCCACGATATCGCTCGGCGACAGTCATCGCCGCGGCCGCGGGCGGCCCCCCTCCCCCCGGCCCCTCCCCCCGCTGCGCGGGGGGAGGGGAGCACTGCAACTGCAACTTCGACTGCAACGTCCACGGAGCAGACGATTGGAACAGAATGATGTGCTCCCCCTCCCCCGCGCAGCGGGGGGGGCTGGGGGGCGGGCTGGGGGGTGGGCTGGGGGGAGGGGGCCAGCCGCGGCCGCGACGAACTCTCTCGGTCGCCACGAACCTGCGTCGACGGTCGTTGCCGGCGCGAAACCTCCGCTGTGCCGCGCGGGTACGCCCTCTCCCGAAGTCTCTTCCGCACCCATGCGATTGCCGGTTCGCGCGCGGCGGCTCATCTTCAGCCGCCCGTGGCCGTCCGTTTCACCCGCAGTGACTGGAGCAGTCCCTTGACCCGATCCACCACCCTGGCCGCCGCGCTGGCCGTGGCGAGCGTGGCCGGCGCCGCCGCGCAGGAGCTGCCGCGCACCCACGCGCCGCGCCCCACCACCGCCGCCATCTCCGCGGCCGACCTGATGACGCGCCTGTACGTGCTGGCCGACGACAGCATGATGGGGCGCGAGGCGGGCACCCCCGGCAACGTGAAGGGCACCCGCTACGTGGCCGCCCAGTTCCGCGCCATCGGCCTGCGGCCCATGGGCGACAACGGCACCTTCTTCCAGACGGTGCCGCTGGTGAGCCGCGGCTTGCACCCCGGCGCGCGGATCTCCGTGGACGGCACCGCGCTGCAGATCGGCCGTGACTACCTGCCGGTGACGGGGCTGGGCCAGTACACCTTCTCTCCCATGCTCGCCGCGCAGAACGCGCCCGTCGTCTTCGGCGGCCGCATCGGCGGACAGATGCTGCCGGCGGAGCAGGCGCGTGGCAAGTTCGTCGTCGTCCTGCCCCCCACGGGCCAAGACGGGGCGGACGACTGGCGCTGGTGGCGCAGCGTGGCCGTGCAGACGTACCCGGGCGCCGTGGGGATCGCGGTGGCGTCGCTGGACGTGACGCCCGCGGGGCTGCTGGACAGGCTGCTCGAGCCGCAGGTCGAGATCGCGTCGGAGGATGAGCAGCCCACCACCGCCGCGCCGGCGGTGATCGTCACCCGCGCCGCGGCCGAGCGGATGCTGGGGAAGCCGCTGGCGTCCGCGGCCGTGGGCGACGCGGGGAAGACGGTGGGCGGAGACTACCGCTACGCAGCCACGCCGGTGGCGGCGCCCGCGCGCAACGTGATCGGCGTGCTACCCGGCAGCGACCCGGCGCTGCGCGGGCAGTACGTGGTGATCAGCGCCCACAACGACCACGAGGGGATCCTTTCCGCCGCGGTGGACCACGACTCGGTGCGCGCCTACAACCGGGTGATCCGGCCGCAGGGCGCCAACGACCCCGTCCGCACGCCCACGCCCGAGCAGGCGGCGCGCATCGCGGCGCTGCGCGACTCGCTGCGGCGGGTGCACGGCGGCGTGCGGCGCGACAGCATCATGAACGGCGCCGACGACGACGGCAGCGGCACCGTCACGCTGCTCGAGATCGCGCAGTCGATCGCGGCCGGGCCCCGCCCGCGCCGGTCGATCCTCTTCATGTCGCACACGGGCGAGGAGAAGGGCCTGTACGGGAGCGAGTGGTTCACCGACCATCCCACGGTTCCGCGCGACTCGATCGTCACCGACCTGAACATGGACATGGTGGGGCGCGGCCGGGCCGAGGACGTGGCCCACGGCGGCCCCTGGAGCATCCAGATGATCGGCTCCAGCCGCCTGTCCACGCAGCTGCGCGGGGTGATCGACTCGCTGAACGCGCACCGGACCAACCCCATGGCGATCGACTGGAGCTTCGACGCGCCGGGCCACCCGTTGAACCGCTACTGCCGCAGCGACCACTTCATGTATGCGCGCTACGGCATCCCCATCACCTACTTCTCCACCGGCTACAGCGTGGACTACCACATGCCCAGCGACGAGCCGCAGTACATCGACTACGAGCACATGGCCCGCGTGGGCGCCTGGGTGCGCGACATCGCGCTGGCGGTGGCGAACCGCCCGCAGCGCCTGGTGGTGGATGGGCCCCGGCAAGACCCGAATCAGCCGTGCAGGCAGTAGGACGGGAGTGCCGGGTGCAGATGAAGAGAGCCTCGCCGTCGGGCGGGGCTCTTTTCGTTGGAGGGCTGATCGTCGGAAGACCACGAGAGGCCGCCGTTCCAGCGGCGGGTCGAAACCCGCCGCTGGAAGGGCATGAAGTCCGCCTTCACGGAGAGGGATCCGCGCGGGAACTCACCCCGGAATTCGTTCTCCCTTTCCCCCGCGGAGCGCGAGAGGGGCCCGCCGCGGCCGCGAGAACGCGTGGGATCGCGTCTTCACGCAGTTCACCCCCTTCTCCTGCGGTTCGGGAGAAGGGGGCCGGGGGGAGGAGGGTTCGCCGCTCAGCTCGACGGCGTCTCGCGCGGGGCGGGCGATGCGCTCGCGCCGGGCGGCGAGGCGGCGGGGGCGTTCAGCTGCGCGTAGAAGTGCTCGGCGGCGGAAAGGCGCTCCACTTGCGTGCGCAGCTCCTCGACCTCGGCCTGCAGCATGGGCACGCGCGGGTCCGCGATCGGCGTGGGTTGCGCGTCGAGGGGCATGCGGCGGTACCGCATCGCGCGCGCCGACCCGACCGCGCGCGCGGCGATGGCCACGCCGATGCCGATGAACATGAAGTCGATTCCTCCAAACACGGCCGGTCTCCGGGATGCGGAAGGCGGATGGCGCGGGCGCTCAGGTGCCGCGGCCAAGCCTCAAGATAGCGGCGCGCCCGCCTCGCCGGGGAGAGCGGCGCGCGCTGGGACGGCCACGGGCTGCAGCTGCGCGTAGAACGCCTGGGCCGCGGTCAGGCGCTCCACCTGCGTGCGCAGCTCGTCGAGCTCGGCCTGCATCTGCGCGACGTGCGCGGCGTCGGGGCCGGGCGCGGCGAGCACCGCCGGCTGCCGCGCCGCGCGGATCCGCCCGATCGCGTTGCCGATGCTGCGCACCACGATCCCCACGCTCAGGGCGATCGTGGGGAAGAGCGCGAGAAAGAACCAGGGAGGCGGCGGACCGTCCATGGAGGTTGCTCCGGGGCTGGGGATGGAACCGCGAACGGGTGCGCGAGTGCGCGAGTGCGCCAGTGCGTTGGCCCGGCGCGCCGATGACGAGCCTTTACGGGGCCCGCGCGCAAAAGATTCGCGTGCTGCAGCCCCCGCGCAGTTGAAGTCCGCGAAGGCGGACTGCGTGCCGTTGTAGCCGCGACTTCAGTCGCAAACTTGCGGGCCCCCGCGGCCTTCGTGCCGCCGCGACCCGCGCGATTCGACATCGACGTCCACCATCGACCCACGACCGATCCACGATGCCGCGACCGATCCCCCAATGGCTGAAGGCGGGTGTGATCTACCAGGTCTACCCCCGCTCGTTCCTGGACACCGACGGCGACGGCGTGGGCGACCTGCCGGGGATCACCCGCAAGCTCGGCCACCTGCACGGGCTGGGGGTGGACGCCGTCTGGATCTCGCCCTTCTACCCGTCGCCCATGGTCGACTTCGGGTATGACGTGAGGGACCACTGCGGCGTCGACCCCGTCTTCGGCACGCTGGCCGACGTGGACCGGCTGATCGAAGAAGCCCACGCGCGCGGCATCCGCGTGATCCTGGACTACATCCCCAACCACACCTCCGACCAGCACCCGTGGTTCGCCGAGTCGCGCGCGTCGCGCGACAACCCGCGGCGCGGCTGGTACGTCTGGCGCGACCCGGCGCCGGGCGGGGGGCCGCCCAACAACTGGCTCAGCGCCTTCGGCGGCAGCGCGTGGACGCTCGACCCCGCGACCGGGCAGTACTACCTGCACTCCTTCCTGCGCCAGCAGCCGGACCTGGACTGGCGCAACCCCCAGGTGCGCGACGCCATGCACGGCGTGATGCGCTTCTGGCTGGATCGCGGCGTGGATGGGCTGCGGGTGGACGCGGTGCAGAAGGTGATCAAGGACCAGGGCTTCCGCGACGACCCGCCCAACCCCGCCTGGCGCCCCGGCGACGATCCATACGACGCGCTGCTGCGCGTGCACAGCGGCGACCGCCCAGAGGTGCACGACGTGATCGCCGGGATGCGCCGGCTGGTGGACGGCTACCCGGGCGAGCGCGTGCTGATCGGCGAGATCTACAACGCCGTCGAGCGGATGATGCCGTACTACGGGGCGGACGGGGCGGGGTGCCACTTTCCCTACAACTTCCAGCTGATCGTGCTGCGCTGGAACGCGCGCGAGATCGACGCGGCGGTGCGGCGGTACGAGGGGCTGCTGCCGAGCGGCGCGTGGCCCAACTGGGTGCTGGGGAACCACGACCGGCACCGCATCGCCACGCGCGCGGGGCGGGCGCAGGCGCCGGTGGCGGCCATGCTCCTGCTCACCCTGCGCGGCACGCCCACCGTCTACTACGGTGACGAGATCGGGATGCAGGACGTGCCGATCCCCCCCGAGCGGGTGAAGGACCCGTGGGAGCTGAACCTTCCGGGGAGGGGGCTGGGGCGCGACCCCGAGCGCACCCCGATGCAGTGGAGCGCCGCCCCCCACGCCGGCTTCACCACCGGCACCCCCTGGCTCCCCGTGGCCGCGGACTACCGCGAGACCAACGTGGAGACGCAGCGCTGCGACCCCGCGTCGATGCTCGCCCTGCACCAGCGCCTGATCGCCCTGCGCCGCGCCGAGCCCGCGCTCTCCATCGGCTCCTGGGCGCCCGTGGCCGCGGAAGGCGACGTTCTGGCCTACCTGCGCGAGCACGAGGGAAGCCGCTTCCTGGTCGCGCTGAACCTGGGCCCGTCCCCCGCCTCGCTCCCGTGGGACGGGGCCGGCGAGCGGGTGATGTCCACGGATTCGGATCGACGCCCCGGGCCCGTCCGTGGCAGCGTGGAGCTGAAGGGTGACGAGGGAGTGATCGTTCGCCTCGCGAGCTGATACCCAATCCGAGCGAAGACTCGCGCTTCGAATGTTCGGTTCCGAGCCTCGCCTATAGATCCTTCGGCCTGCAAGGCGATACAATGCCGCCGGTTATGGCGTGACCGGCCTCGGGATGACGTCGTCCAGTTTCCCCGGCTGGACATCACACCCGGCGGATCGCACGGCTACGGAGCAGTGGAGAAGAACGGAGAAAGGGAGAACCGCGCTGCAGTTCTCCGTTCCTCCGTTGCCCTCCGCTGCTCCGTGTGCCCCGCGGTTTCAGAGCCTCGTCACGCGCGCCGAAGCTAAGGTGCGGCGGCGAAATCCTGCTGCGCGAGGTCGTACGCGGCCGGGTCGGCACGCTTGAGCCCGGTCTCGGCCAGAAAGCGCTCCACCTGGCGCCCGGGGTCGGCCAGGGTGCGCGCGCCGGTCTCGCACTGCGCCGCCACGGCGCCGCGGTAGACGCGCAGGTCGTAGCAGCGCGCCAGCAGCTGACCCGCGTTGTGCACCACGATCCCGCGATAGCCCAGCCCCGGCGGCTCGGGCGCGGCGCTACCGGGCTGCAGCGCCGTCACCATTTGCCGCAGCGTCACGCTGTCGCGCCCACTCACCGACCAGAACGGGTTCACGCGGCCGCTGTACACGTCGGCCTCGGCGGTCACCACCGGCTTGGGGGGCTGCGGGAACTTGCAGGCGGGCTGCAGCACGATCGCCGCCGCCCCCAGCCACGCCGCCGCCACGGCGGCCCGCGGTCCGCTCATCCCTGGCAAAGTCATTGGCGCTCAACCGGTTGGATGGACAGGCCCATCATCGCCAGAGCCTGACGGTGTACAGGTTTGGTAAATCTAACGCCGGGCTAATGGCGTCGGAGGTGCTAAGAAATTACCATACGTCGGACGTGGAGCGTCCACCAATCCAACCTTGTGAACGCGCCAGGTATCTCAGTGTGACACGCGCCCCGTTCATTCCGCCGCCGCCCGCGTGATCCGTGCCGCGGCGCCGCACCCATCCCAGCGTGGAGACCCCCACCATGCGGTGCACCCTCCTCCTCCCCGCCATCGCGGCCGCCCTCCTGGTGGCGCACCCTGCCCCGGCCGCCGCGCAGTCCCGGCAGTCCGCCACGCCCTCGCCCGCGGCCACGGCGCGCCGGCAGGCCCAGGCCGTGCGCCTCGCCGGCCCCGCGCCCAGGCTGGACGGCGTGCTGGACGACGCCGCGTGGGCCGCGGCGCAGCCGGTGGGCGAGTTCGTGCAGCGCGCGCCCAACCCCGGCGCGCCGGCCACGCTGCGCACCGAGGCGCGGCTGCTGTACGACGACCAGGCCGTGTACGTGGCGGTGCGCGCCTACGACCCGCACCCCGATTCGATCGTGGCGCCCGTGGGCCGGCGCGACCTGAGCGGGGTGAGCAGCGACTGGGTGCACGTGATGCTCGACAGCTACAACGACAAGCGCACCGCCTTCCGCTTTTCGGTCAACGCCGCCGGGGTGCAGAAAGACGCCTTCCATTCCAACGACACCAGCGAGGACCTGGGGTGGGACGCGGTCTGGCAGGCGGCCGTGAAGGTCGACTCGGCGGGGTGGGTGGCCGAGTACCGCATCCCGCTGTCGCAGCTGCGCTTCGCCAGCGGCGGCAGCGACGGCGCGCAGACCTGGGGGTACCAGGTGTCGCGCGAGATCGCCCGGCGCAGCGAGATCAGCGACTGGGCGGTGGAGCGCGGCGACGTGAACGGGTTCGTGAGCCAGTTCGGCGAGCTGCGGGGGGTGATCGGGCTGAAGCCGGGGCGGCGGCTGGAGCTGCTCCCCTACACCTCGGCGCGGCTGACCCGCGCCCCCGACCGGCCGGGCGACCCCTTCTACTCGCAGAACCAGACGGTGGGCGGCGCCGGCGCCGACCTCAAGTACGGGCTCACCAGCAACCTGACGCTCACCGCCACCATCAACCCCGACTTCGGGCAGGTGGAGGCCGACCCCAGCCAGGTGAACCTCACCGCCTTCGAGACCTTCTTCAGCGAGCGGCGTCCGTTCTTCACCGAGGGGAGCGACATCTTCCGCTTCGACGCCAACTTCCCCTACTTCGTGCGCAGCGGCGGCTTCCGCAACGACCAGCCGTTCTACTCGCGCCGGCTGGGCCGCCCGCCGCAGGCCTCGGACCCCGACAACACCTATGCCGAGCGCCCCGACGCCACCACCATCCTGGGCGCCGCCAAGGTGAGCGGGAAGACGCCCACCGGCTGGTCGATCGGGGTGCTGAACGCGCTGACCGCGCGCGAGCAGACCAGCTACGTGGACCCCGGCGGCACCGACCGCACGGCCACGGTGGAGCCGCTCACCAACTACCTGGTGGGGCGCGCCATCAAGGACTTCCGCGGCGGGAAGAGCGCCATCGGCGGGATCGTGACCGCCACCGTGCGCGACCTGGACGGCGGAGACCCGCGGCTGTCGCTGCTCACCCGCAACGCGGTGGTGGCGGGGCTCGACGGGCGCCACCGCTTCGGCGGCGGCAACTACGAGCTGCGCGCGGCGGTGCTGGGGAGCACGGTGCACGGCAGCACCGACGCCATCTCGCGCATCCAGCTGTCGCCCGGCCACTACTTCCAGCGCCCCGGCGCCGGCGAGGTGGACTTCGACCCCACGCGCACCTCGCTCAGCGGGTGGCTGGCCGACGTGAAGGTGGAGAAGACGGGCGGCGGCTTCACCCGCGGCGGCGTGTACG
>DASSME010000490.1:0-21887 GCA_035689035.1 Longimicrobium sp.
GAGAATCCGGATTCAAGCACGATGCGAGCAATGTATTTGAAGGTGACCTCGTCGGGCTCGGTGTCCAGGAACAAGTCCGAAAGCGCTCGCCATACATTCAGGCGCGTTGCATCCACGGTTTCCACGACTCCCTCCCGTATCCCTGACGATGGCTTCACGTGTCCGCGGCCGCGGACGCGGCGAGGATGCTTTCCACCACGTCGGTCTTGGCGTTCGCGTAGTCGTTCATGTCGCCCCACGTCCGGGTGGCCAGCTCGCGCTTGGTCTGCTCGTAGCGGCGCCGGTCGTCGTCGTCGCGGCGCAGGCGGTCGCGGAAGGTCAGGTACCGCTGGATCTCGGGGCACCCCTCGGAGAGGACGTGGACGTGCACGTCCCGTTCAGGGGTTCGGAGCATCCGGTGCTCGTTCCAGTGCGGCTCCCGCACCCGCAGTAGGTACCCCGCCGCTTCCAATTGGGGCAGATACGCGGACTCGTCCGCCGAATCCCGCACCACGACCAGGATGTCGATGATGGGCTTGGCGGCCAGCCCGGGGACGGAGGTAGAGCCGATGTGCTCCACTCGAAGCGCGCCGGCGCCGAGCGCGCCGGCGATCACCGCGGCGTGCCTCTCGAACTTCTTCGGCCACTCCGGATCGTAGCCGGCGATCGCGATCTCGCGTTTCTCCGGACCGCCGATCAGGCCGGTCTCCAGCGTTTCATCCGCCATCTTGTACCGAGTCCGGAAAACGATGGTGGGACAGGTACGGCCCGGCGGCTTCTGATACCGGCTTGCAGGATCGACTGCGCATTCGAGCCGGTCCCCCGTGGCTCGTCATCCTGAGCGCGACCACGCCTCCGCCGCGGATGTCGCGATGGCCGCAGCGCGAAGGATCTGTGACCGACGGCGCGCTACCGCTCGTTTTTCCGCGCCGGCCGGCCACAGATCCTTCGGCTTGCGACCGCTTGCTCATGCGGCGGCGACTGCGTGGTCAGCCTCAGGATGACGAGGCGGCGGGTTGGGTGCGGAATGCACAGTCATTTCCCACAAACGGTATCAGGCGATCAGGTCCTCCGGGTCCTGGGCCTGGTGCCGGATGTGGAGCACGTGAACGGTATCCCCCCGGATCGCGAAGAGGATCTTGTACGAATCGAAGAGCCGCTGGTGGATGGTTTCGGCGAAGAATCGGTCTTCGTACGCCAGCCCGCACTGCTCGGCCGACGTCGCAAGATCCCGGATGGCGGCTCGAATCCCGTAGTACCACTGCCCGGGGTACTCCGAGCCGGGGTTGCGCGAGCGCAGGTTCTGGTAGTGCTTCCGGAGATTGTTCTTGGCCTCGCCCTCGATCCGGACGCGGAACACTACGCCTGCTCCGCGATCCCGAGCTCACGTTCCAGAGAGGCGAAGGCATCCTCGGCACCCTCGCCGGTTCCGTCGTACATCCCCTGCAAACCCCGCTGGATGCCCACGATGGCCGCGGCGTTGGCCGCCAGGTCCAGGAGCTTCTGGTACGCGTCCGCGTGCTGCACCACCAGCTCGGCCTGCCCGTGTACGGTCAGGACCTGGGGACGGCCCGTCTCCTTCAGACGCTCCACGTACGCCCGCGCGTTCCGCTGGAAATCGGAAAGCGAGTGGATGTCGTTCAGGTTGATCATGTGATCTCCGTTCGTTCATGAAATTTCATGTTTGAAGCTACCGGGTGCTGCCTTGCTGGTCAATCGATTGGCCGACCGGCATCCACCGTGGGGCGAAGTTCACGATCGCGCCCGCGGGCCGCTCGCATCGAAGGTGAAGTGCGTGACGCCGGTGTCCTCGACCAGCCGCGTCACCGGGAGCTGCCGGAAGCCGGCGCCGGGGGGCTCGAACAGGGGTGTGCCCGACCCGAGCAGGAGGTGAACCAGATGCAGGCGCAGCTCGTCGACGAATCCGCCGGCCACGAGCTGGCGGCCGGCGACCGCGCCGCCGATCACCACGACGTCGCGTTCGCCAGCCGCCGATCGTGCCCGGGCGACCGCGTGCTCGATGCCTTCGGAGACGAACGTTACGGCGCTTCCACCCGGATCCGCGACCGACTCGTGCGGGCGGTGGGTGATCACGAAGACCGGGAGGCGGCGGAAGGTTTCCGGGCCCCAGTGTGGCTTGCCGAGGTCGAACACCCGCCGGCCCATGAGCACGGCGCCGGCGCCGTCGAAGACCTCGCGCTGGATCCCGCGCCCGGTCTCGGTCGCTTGCGAGAACATCCAGTCGTGCAGCCGCTCGCCGCCGTCGCCGAGCGGGTTGTCGGTACGGACGTTGGCCCCGGCGGTGAACCCGTCGAGCGACATGCTGATGTCAAGTCTCACCTTTCCCATCAACACTCCTTCGTGCAAGACCGCCCAGGGTTGAGCCCGGCGGCGGCCGGAGCGGCGTTCGCCGCCAGCCACGCTTCGATACGCCGCCACACCTGCTGCATCCGCGCTCCTCGGTTGTCGAACGACACAGGGTCGATTGTACGGGACGGGTCGACGCCGTCCACCGTCCGCCCCATCGTGGACGGCCGTGCATCCCTTGCAGCTCGGCCGCGGAGCCGCAGGGTTGGAGCCAGGCTGCGGCGTGGAGCGCTGCGCGGCACCGTCCGCTGCAACGGTTCGTCAGGCAGCAGGGCGCCGCGGCCGGGCGGCCGCGGCGTCACATGCGCGAGGTCGAGAGGAGCCGCCCGCGTGAGGTGCCGGCCGTGCATTCGTACTCCGCGCGCGTGCCGTCGATGCCCGCCGGCCCCGCCCACAGGCTCACGTCCGTCTCCGTCTCGGCCCCGTGGTCGCCGCACGGCCACTCGACGATCGTCGCGCGCCCACCGGACCGACGCAGCCGTTCCCAGACGTACGTCGGCAACACCAGCGGCTGCCCGGGGTGGCCCTGGCTGCGGAAGACGTGCATCGACGAGTTTGCACGGGACACCCCCACGAGCACGGCCTGCCGTTTCCCGCACGGGAGCGTGCCCACCTGCAGCAGGAACTCCGTCGCCCGCCCGTCGTGGTCGTAGTCGCCGAGCGCCATCACCCGCACCGCCCGGCGCGCCCGGATCGCCCGGGGCAGGCCCTCGCCGTCCATCGCCTCGACGTCAGGCTCGCGCACTGGCCAGCGCTGCAGCACCGCGAGCGAGTCGATGTCGCCCGGGCCGTCGCCGCCCGCCTCGCGGAAGAGCGGGGTGAGCGCGAGGCGCTCCTCCGCCTGCCCGGGCCGGCGGCGCACCAGGTCGAGCTCGCCCGCCTCGCCGTAGGCGAACCCCGTGCAGGGGCAGGTGAGCGCCATCTCGGGTTCCTCCGGGCCGCAGGCCGGGCGCGGCGGCCGCCGCCACACCAGGGCCCAGCGCTCGGGCGTGGCGCCCATCCGGACCACGGTCTCCTCCCGGACCACGCCCGCCCCCGCGGGCGCGGCGGAGACCGCGGCCGGCGCGCGCGGCGCAACGGCCGCTTGCGTCGCCGAGGCGGCATCCACGGGGTCGGGCTTCGCCCGGGCGCAGGCGAGCGCGCCGGCGATGGCGAGCGCACACTGGAGCTTGGCCATACGTGAAGAATTCGCAACGGGGTTGCATCGCTCCTCCACCCCCACGGTTCGCTTGTAAACTTGGACGGTGGTTGCAGCGGCGCAACGTCCGCCCGGCGGAGGGGTCAGGCGGCATCTTGAGAGGAACGGGCTTTGAGCACAGCGACGACGGAAACAAGGCCAGGCACGCCCCGGCCGCCATGACCAGCTCAGCAAAGCGAGGTGGAAAGACCAGGATGAAGCCTTTCCCTTTGCTGAGCGCCGCAAAGCTAGACACGTAAAACGGGGTCAGGAGAGCCTGAAGACCTGCCACCGCGCGCCGCGAAGGGCGAGGACGCTGATTCCAGCGGAGAAATCGAGAGGACGCAAGGGATCACCGCTCCCTGCGTCCTCTCCGTTCCTCCGCGCCTCTGCGTGAGACGATCGCCGGGCCGGCGCGGGCGCGTTACCCGCGGACCGGCGCCGGCTCCGCCGCGGTCAGCAGTTGTTGCACGGCGTGGTGAAATCGACGGTGTGGCACCCGGTGCCCTCGCGCGTGCAGCACGCGCCGCCCGCGGGCGTCATGTGGGCGTGAACCGTGCCCCCGTCCTTCGGGGCGCCGCCCACGTCGAAGGTCTCCACGTCCAGCGATTCCACCGGCATCTTCAGCTTGTCCATCACGCTCTCCTCGACTGGAGTCGGGCGCCGCGACCCGTTCGCGGCGCGATGGCCCGCCTCCCCGGCCGGCCTGTCCGGACACGGACTGGTGGGAGCCCGGGGCAAACGGACGGGGCCGGCCCGCGCGTGACGCGGCCCGGCCCGTTCGGCGAGTCGAAAGGTCAGCAGGCGCAGGCGCCGGTGAGCGCCTGGGTGATGTCGGGGTTGCACCCGGTGTTGATGCGCGTGCAGCACGTGCCTCCCGCGCCCGACATCATGCGCGCGTTCACCGTGCCCTCCCCGCCGGGTGCTTCGCCCGTCTCGAACGTCTCCACCCTCAATCCGTCGACCGGCAGCTTCAGCTTCTCCATGACGACCTCTCCGGTTGAAGAAGACACACGCGAGACCTTTCGCGTGCGCGGGCCGGCCCTGTCGCCGGCACTCTCTTCCGGACCGGTGGGTGTCCGTAGATCGGCGTCACGGCGGACGCATCATCCGTACCGAGTCCATTCAGCCGCAACGAGTTAGACGAAGTGTCGCCACGGCTCGTCGTACCCTGGTGGCCGACGGAGCCGCGGAGACCGAGGTCCCCGCGGCTCCGTTCGTCTCGCCGCATGGGGCGCGGGCGTCACCCCTCGAAGCGCTTCAGCACCAGCGTGGTGTTGGCCCCGCCGAAGCCGAAGGAGTTGGAGATCACCACGTCCAGCTCCTTCTTCCGTGCGCCTTCGGGCACGTAGTCGAGGTCGCAGTCGGGGTCCGGGTCGCGGAGGTTGATGGTGGGCGGCATCACCCCCTCGCGCAGCGCGAAGACGCCGACGCCGGCCTCGATCGCCGCGCTCCCGCCCAGCGCGTGCCCCAGCATCGACTTCGTGGAAGACACGGCCAGCTTCTCGGCGTGGCCGCCGAAGACCGAGCGGATGGCGCGCGTCTCGGCCACGTCGCCCACGGGGGTCGCGGTGCCGTGCGCGTTGATGTAGTCCACCCGCTCGGGGGCGATGCCGGCGCTCTTCAGCGCGCGCTGCATGGCCCGCGCGGCGCCCTCGCCGTTCTCGGGCGGCGCGGTGATGTGATAGGCGTCGGCGCTCATCCCGAAGCCCAGCACCTCGGCCAGGATCGGCGCGCCGCGGCGCCGGGCGGACTCGAGCTCCTCCAGGATCAGGATCGCCGCGCCCTCGGCGTGCACGAAGCCGCTGCGGTTCCTGTCGAAGGGCTTGCTGGCGGTCTCGGGCGTGTCCCACACGTTGGCCAGCGCGCGCGCCGCGGCGAAACCGGCGAACGAGATGGCGGTGACGCACGCCTCGGTGCCGCCGGCGATCATCATGTCGGCGTCGCCGCGCTGGATGGCGTGGAAGGCCTCGCCGATCGCGTGGTTGCTGCTGGCGCAGGCGGAGACCGGCGAGTAGCTGGGCCCCGTCGCCCCCGTGCGCATCGCCACCTGCCCCGGCGCCAGGTTGATGATGCTGGCGGGGATGAAGAACGGCGACACGCGCCCGGGCCCCTTGGCGTCCATCAGGGTGCGGGTCTGCATGATGTTGTCGATCCCGCCCATCCCGCTCCCGATGATCGTCCCCGTGTTCTCGGGGTCGGGGACGGGGCCCAGGCCGCCCAGCCCGGCCATGCGCATCGCCTCGTCGGTGGCGACCAGCGCGTACTGGATGAAGGTGTCCATGCGCTTGGCCTCGCGCCGGTCGATCACCGGCTCGGGCTCGAAACCCTTCACCTCGGCGGCGATGCACACCTGCGGGTCCAGCCCCTCGAGGTGGAACTTGGTGAGCGGGCCCGTCCCCGACCGTCCGGCCAGGAGGTTCCGCCAGGTGTCATCGGCGTTGTTCCCCAGCGGCGTCACCATCCCGACGCCGGTTACGACCACCCTTCGAGCCATGTGGGATTATCTCCAGGTTCGGAGGGTACAGGGTACAGGGGACAGGGGACAGCCAACCATTGCCGTTGCTGGCCGTCCCCTGTCCCCTGTTCCCTGTCCCCTGTCAGTCTGCTTTCAACAGCCCCGTCTGCAGGGCGAAGCGCACCAGCTCGCTGCGGTGGTGCAGGTTCAGCTTCTCCATGATGCGGGCGCGGTAGGTGTCCACCGTCTTGGGGCTGATGAACAGCTTCTTCCCGATCTCGCTGCTGCTGAACCCCTCCACCGTGAACCCCAGCACCTCGCGCTCCCGCTCGGTGAGCTTTTCCAGCGGGTCTTCCTGCCCCGGCTCGGCCTTCTGCTTCAGCCCGCGCAGCAGCAGCTTGGCGCCGCTGGGGTAAAGGAAGACGTCGCCGCTGGCCACCGTCCGGATCGCCTCGATCAGCTCCTCGTCGGCGCTGCGCTTGTTCACGTAGCCGCTGCCGCCGGCCTCCAGCACGGGGAGGAGGTGCTCCTCCTCGCCGTGCATGGTCAGCACGAGCGTGCGGATCTCCTTCCCCAGCGCGCTGATCTCCTTCACGGCGGCCAGCCCGCCCGCGCCCGGCATCGACAGGTCCATCAGCACCACGTCGGGAAGGAGCTGGCGGGCCTTCATCACCCCCTCCTCGCCCGTGGCCGCCTCGCCCACGACCAGGAACCCGGGCTCGGCCTCGAGGAGCGCCCGCAGGCCGGCGCGGAGCACCGCGTGGTCGTCCACCAGCAGGATGCGGATCTGTTTCGCCATCAGCGCAAAGCCTGGGGGAAGATGAACGGACGCGCGGCCGGGGCGTGGCCGAATCTGGCCCGGAGCGCCCGGCCGCGCAAGCATCGTCAAGCGCGGAAAGATGTTACACCGCAAGCGGCCCGCGGATCGGCACGGCGCGCGGAACGGGGAAGCTCGCCGCTGCGCCGGGCCGTTCCGGGGCGCGTTCCGCGTTCAGGTGGCTTCGCCCAGGTAGACCAAGCCCGGCAGCAGGTAGTAGAGAAGGCCCGCGACGATGCCCACGGTCCACACCGTGGCGGAAGGGTCGATGCGCCGGATTTCGGCCTTCTTCACGTCGGCCAGCGCCACGGCGGCCCGCCCGGTGGTCAGCGGGGGCGTGCCCACGATGCTGTCTCCCTGCACGCTCGCCTCTTCGAGCATCACCACGGTGCCGTCCGTTCGCGTCAGCCGGACGTGCTTGACGGGCCGGCTCATGGCGGGCGTGGGCGAGGACTGTTCGGACCACGTGGTGCACGCGCCCAGCAGGAGCGCGCAGCCGAGCGCGGCGATCGAACGATGGACGGCGCGGGTGAGTCGGTTGGATCCGTGCATCGGTGGTTCAGCCGGGGATGTCGGTGGAGAAAACGAAGTACGCACCGCATCCGGGCGGGATGCGGTGCGCGGTTCAGGTGTCGTGCACGTCGAAGGCGATCACCAGCCCGAAGGCGGTGACGAACGCGGTGCCGAGCAGCACCAGCGCGGTGGTGGCGGCGTGCCTCGGCTGGCGCACCTCGAAGCGCCGCACGTCCGCCAGCGCGATGGCCACGGGCGCGCCGCCGGGCCGCCCCAGCGTGCCGTGCAGGGTGTCGCCGCGAACGATGGCGTTGATCAGCCGGACCGATGCGCCGTCCGCGGACGCGACGCGCGCCCGCCGCGCCACCAGCGTGTTCGCGCTCGGCTCGGGCGCGCGCCGCGCGCGGTAGCCCGTGCACGCCGCGAGGGAGACCGCCCCCAGGATCGCCACGGCCGCGCGGCGGACCAGCGCCGGCGGCCATCCGCCCGCCACCCCGGGGAGCGCTGCCTCAGCTCGCATCGCCGGCGACCGCCAGGTACATGAACCCGAAGAAACCCGCGGCCACGCCGAGAGCCGCCATCCAGAAGGTGGCGGCGGGGTCGTCGCGCTGGATCTCGATCTTCTTCACGTCGGCCAGCGCGACCGCGGCTCGCCACCCCGTCTTCGGACGAGCGCCCACGACGCTGTCGACCTGGACGGACGCGTTCTCCAGCACCAGGGTGGTGTAATCGGTTCGCATCAGGCGCATCATCTTCACGGGCCGGTTTCCGGGCGCCGGCGACGATTGCTCCTCCCACGTGGTGCACGCGGCCAGCAGGAGCGCGCACCCCAATGCCACCATCGGGCGGCGGACGCCGCGTGTGATTCGGTTGGATCTGAACATCGTTGGCCCAGGTTGGATCGCGGGGGTAAACATCTGATCGAAAGATGCCACCCGCCCCGCACCCCGGCGTCACCCGGCGCGCAACGCCCCGCGGATTCGGCCCGCACGGCCGGGGACCGCGGCTGATCTCTCCCGCCGGGCGAAGCGGACGGCAGCGTGCGCGGTCAGTAGTTGGGATCGTTGAACACGCTGTAGGCGTAGGCCGCGAACGCCGCGGCGGCGGCGAGCGTGACCAGCGCCAGCGTGCCTAGCACGTTCGCGCGGTGCTGCTGCACCCGGGCCACCTCGTCCACGGGGATCGCTACGCGCCGGTCGTTGGCCTTCAGGTGGCCGATGATGCTGTCGCCGCGCTCGTCGGCGCCGTCCAGCAGCACGGAAGACCCGTCGTGGCGCGTGATCCGCACCGGGCCGTCGAGGGTTCGCCGCACCGTGGGCAGCGGAGCGGGCTGTTCGCGCCAGGTGACGCACCCGCCCAGCAGCAGCGCGCAGCCGAGCACCATCGCGAAGCGGCGGGTGAAGCGACGGTCTCCGCCCGTCGTCGCGGGGAGCCGGTGGCGGGCAGGATCGGGGTGCCGGGAGGGAGGCCGCACCCGGCCGGCACGCGCGGGGTCAGTCATCGATCACGCTCAGGATGGCGTAGGCGTAGGTGCCGAAAGCGGCGGCGATCACCACCGCGGCGACCGCGATGCTGCCCACCAGGTCCGTGCGGCGCCGCTCGACCGTCTTCACCTGGCCCAGCGGCATCGCCACGCGGCGGTAGGTGGTGCTGGACAGGCCGACCAGGCTGTCGCCCCGCACCTCGGCCTCGTTCAGCTCGATGGCGGACCCGTCGCCGCGCGTGATCCGCACCAGGCCGGGGATGCTCCGCCGGGGGGCGGGAAGCGGCCGCGGCTGCTCGCGCCAGGTGCCGCACGCCGCCAGCGGCAGCGCGCACCCGGCCGCGAGGATCGCCCGGCGCAGCGGGCGGCGGTTGGGGATCTGGCTCACGGTCATGGCGCGGTCACCGGCGTCAGGGGGGGACGAGAGCGGGGCCACGCCATGAAGCTGCGGCCGCCTCCGCACCGCGCCGTCACCCGCCCGCCCACCGCCGCCCCAGCGGGGCGGACGGAGCGCCGCGTGGCTACCGGCGGGGCGGCCGCGGACTCGCCGTTCCCTTTCCGCGGCGGGCACTCGTCGTGTCCGAAAACACACGAACAAGATCCTTGCGCCCCACTCCGCCGCGGCGTACCCTAGGCATGGTGGCGTTGCGTTTGGGCGAATTGCGCGCCCCGCGCCCCTTTAATGAGGTTTTTCGGAATTTGTCCCTTTCGGGCGGACTTCCGTTTCCTTCCGAACTTCTCCGTTCGTACCATGCAGGAAATGCCCTTCGTCGGCCGGCGGGCCGAGATGGCGCGCCTGGAGGCGTTCTGGGCCGACGCGCTCGGCGGCCGCCCCCGCGTGTGCCTGGTCACCGGCGAGGCGGGCGCGGGGAAGAGCTCGCTGGTGGGCGCCTTCGTGGCCCGCGCCCAGGCCGCCGACCCCGGCGTGGTGGTGGCGCTGGGGAAGTGCGACGCGCAGACCGGCCAGAGCGACGCCTACCTCCCCTTCCTCGAGATCCTGGAGCTGTTCACCGGCGACCAGCAGAACCAGGCCGCGCGCGGCCCGGGCGGCAGCGAGAACGCGCGCCGCCTCAAGGACCTGGTGCGCGTGTCGCTGAAGACGCTGGTGGAGCACGCCCCCGACCTGATCGGCTCGCTGGTCCCCGGCGGGAGCCTGGCGGTGTCGGCCGCCCGCTACGCCGCCACCGAGGTGGGGCTGCTGGCCAAGGTCGAAGAGCGGCTCTCCACCCGCTCGGGCGGGGGGGCCGTGGCGCTGGACCAGGAGCGCATCTGCCACCAGTACACCGAGCTGATCAAGCGCATCTCGGCCCACTCGCCCCTGGTGCTGGTGCTCGACGACGTGCACTGGGCCGACAGCGCCTCCATCGACCTCTTCTTCCACCTCACCCGCTCGCTCGCCTCCGAGCGCGTGCTGATCGTCGCCGCGTACCGCGCCAACGACGTGGCCATCGGCCGCGGCGGCCAGCGGCACCCGCTCGAGGCGCCGCTCAACGAGCTGAAGCGCTACCACGGCGACGTGTGGGTGGACCTGGAGCGCGCCGGCCCCGAAGAGCGGCGCGCGCTGGTGGACGCGCTCCTCGACACCGAGCCCAACCGGCTGGGCGAGCCGTTCCGCGCCGCGCTGCTGCGGCATACCGGCGGGCACCCGCTCTTCGTGGTGGAGCTGCTGCGCACGCTGCAGGAGCGCGGCGGGCTGGCCCACGACGCCGAGGGGCGCTGGACGGTGGCCGACGACCTGGACTGGGGGGTGCTCCCCACCCGCGTGGAGGGGGTGATCGAGGAGCGCATCGGCCGGCTCGAGGGCGACGTGCGCGAGATCCTGACCGTGGCCAGCGTGGAGGGCGCGTCGTTCACCACCGAGGTGGTGGCGCGGCTGCGCGAGATGCGCGAGCGCGAGCTGCTCAAGGTCCTTTCGGGCGAGCTGGAGAAGCGCCACCGGCTGGTGGTGGAGGGCGCCACCGAGAAGGTGGGGGCGCGCTGGGTGGCCCAGTACAACTTCTCCAACGTGCTCTTCCAGCAGTACCTGTACAACGACCTGTCGGGGCGCGAGCGCATGCTGCTGCACGGCGAGGTGGCCGAGCTCCTCGAAGAGCTCTACGCCGCCGACCCGGCCCGCGTCGCCGTGCAGCTGGCCCGCCACTACGACCTGGCCGGCGAGCCCGAGAAGGCGATCGCCCACCTCCTCGTCGCCGCCGACCGCGCGCTGGGCGTGAGCGCCTACGTCGAGGCGCGCGCGCAGCTCGACCGCGGCCGGGCGCTGCTCTCGGAGCTGCGCCCGGGCCCCGACACCGCGCGCGCCGAGCTCCAGGTGCTCACCCGCCTGTGCAACGTGATCAACGCGGTGGAAGGGTGGGACTCGCCCGCCCTGGTGGAGCTGTACCGCCGCAGCCGCGAGCTGTGCCAGCAGCTGGACGAGAAGAGCCGGCTCTCGCGGGTGCTGTTCGGCCTGTGGACCTACCACCTGGTGAAGATGGACCTGGAGCAGGCGCTGGGGCTGGCCCGCGACTTCTTCACCCTGGCCGACGAGCTGGCCGAGCGCGACGTGATCCTGCAGGCGCACGCGGTGATGGCCAACACCCTCTTCTGGCTGGGCGACGTGGCCCAGGCCGACGAGTACGCCCAGGCCGCGCTCGACCTCTACCACCCCGAGATCCACGACGCCCACCTGGCGCTGTACGGACAGGACGCGCGCATGATCCCGCTGATGTTCCGGGGGATGTGCGGCGCGCTGCTGGGCCGCCCGGCGCGGGCGCTGGAGCACGCCCGTGCCGCGCTGGACGCCGCGGGCGGGCTGGCGCACCCGTTCTCGCTCGCCTTCGCGCTGCAGACCGCCGCCGCCGTGTGCCACCTGCTGCGCGACGCGGCCGGCGCCCGCGCGCACGCCGAGGCGCTGATCGACCTCTGCGCGCAGCACGGCTTCCCCTTCTACGGCGGGCTGGGCGCCACCTGCCGCGGGTGGGCGGCGGCGGTGCAGGGCGCGCCGGCCGAGGGGGTCGAGCAGGTGCGCGAGGGGTTCCGCGCCTGGGCGGGGTTCGGCGGGCGGATCAACCACTCGGTGTACGTGATGATGCTCGCCGAGGCGCAGCTGGCCGACGGCGACCCCGCCGGCGCGCTGGCCACGCTGGAGATGGGGCTCGAGGTGGCGCACGGGGCCCGCGAGCTGGCGTGCGTGGCCGAGCTGGAGCGGATGCGCGGCGCCGCGCTGGCCGCGCTCGGCCGCGGCGGCGAGGCCGGCGCCGCCTTCCGCGCGGCGCTGGAGCGGGCGCGCGGGCAGGGGCTGCCCCTGTTCGAGCTCCGCGCCGCGGTGAGCCTGGCCCGCCACGACCCCGGCGCCCGCGCGCTCGAAGACGTGGCCGGCGCGCTCGAACGGGTGGAGGGCGGCCCCGCCTTCGCCGACGTGGCCGAGGCCCACGCCCTCCTGGCCGCCCACCCCGCGGCGCCCGCCCCCGGTGCCGGCGCGGCGCCGCTCGCCGTTCACCCTCAGCTGGCCGAGGCCCTGCCATGAACCGGCCCCCGGACGCCACCCTTCCGCCCTCGCGCGACGCGGGCCCGCTGCGGGTGCGCTGGATCAACCCGATCGGCATCCCCGACTACGACGCGCCGATCGCCGCGCTGCTGGGCCAGATCAAGGACCCGCTCACCGCCGCCCAGGTGGTGAGCTTCCGGATGGACGACTCGCCGCACGACCTGGAGTACCTGACCTACGAGGCGCTGGTCACGGCCGACCTGGTGCGCGTGGTGCGCGACACCGCCCGCGAGGGGTGGGACGCGGCGGTGGTCGGGTGCTTCTACGACGTGGGGCTCGACGCCGCCCGCGAGATCTCGGGGAGCACGGTGGTGGTGGCGCCGTGCCAGGCGGCGTGCCAGACCGTGGTGAACCTGGCCAACCGCTTCTCGGTGATCGTGGGGCGCGAGAAGTGGGTCGACCAGATGCGGCGCAACGTGCTGGACTACGGCTACGGCGGCTACCTGGCCTCGTTCCGCGCGGTGGGGCTCTCGGTGGAGGAGTTCCAGAAGGACCCCGACCGCACCGCCCGGCTGATGCTGGAAGAGGGCCGCAAGGCGATCGAGCAGGACCACGCCGAGGCGCTGGTGCTGGGGTGCACCATCGAGTTCGGCTTCTACGAGCGGATGCAGGACGAGCTGGGCGTGCCGGTGATCGACTGCACGCTGAACGCCTTCAAGGCGGCCGAGCACGCCGCCCGCCTCAAGCGGAGCTTCGCCTGGTCCCCCAGCCGACAGTGGGGGTGCGAGCCGCCCCCCGAGGCGGATCTGGCCCGGTGGAAGATCTTCGCCGCGCCCGCGCCGATCGGCAACCGCGTCGACATCCCGCCGGCGCCGCCGCCCCCCGCCGCGCCCGCCGCGGCGGGGTGAGCGGGCGCCCGGCCGGCGCGCTGGTTTCGTTCCCTACCCTTCATTCCCCCGGCAGCAGGAGGCGTTCATGAGCGAGGTCGAAACGATGGTCGCGGAGACGGTGCGAGTCGAGCAGCTGGTGGGCGCCGACGTCGCGGTGCGGATGGACAAGGCCGACATGCGCGCGGCGTGCGTGGGCGCCTGCGTGCTGGCCTCGGGGGGCGGCGGGTCGTACCAGGTGTCCAAGCAGATCATCGAGCAGGGGGTGCCGGACGACGCGGTGGTGACCATGGTCCCGCTCTCGTCGCTCGCCGCCGACACCTGGGCCGCCGTGTCGGCCAACATGGGCTCGCCCGGGGCGCTCTTCAAGACGGCCAACCCGCACGCCCCCACCAACGCCTTCACAGCGCTGCAGGCGTGGTGCGCCGGGCAGCCGGCCGGCTCGCGCTTCGCGGGGTTCACCGGCTTCGCCGCGGTGGTGCCGGTGGAGGTGGGGGCCATCAACACGGCCAGCCCGCTGGCGGCGGCCGCGCAGCTGACGCTGCCGGTGGTGAATGCCGACGGCGCCGGGCGCTCCATCCCCACCCTCCCGCTGACCCAGTACGCGCGCAACATCCCGCTGTACCCCAACTTCGTGGCCAGCGAGTCGCAGCCGGGGCAGCCGTTCAACACCGGGCAGGTGGACGTGCCCACCGAGACCGAGGCCGAGGAGGCGATCATCGGGCTGGTGATGACCCCGCCCTTCGGGGGGATCGCGGGGCTGGCGATCTACGCGCTGCAGGGGCAGGACCTGGCCAAGGCGCCCCCGGTGGCCGGCACCCTCTACGACGCGCTGCAGATCGGCCGGCTGGTGAACCGGCTGACGGGCGTCGCGCGCGCCCAGGCCGTGGTCCGCTACCTCTCGGTCCGGCCCGGCGGGCCGCGGACGGCGCGCATCGTGTTCGGCGGGCGGGTGGTGGCGATGACGCAGGCGCAGGGCGGCACCGACATCGGCTACATCCGGGTGCGCGGCCAGGCGCCCGGGTCCGGCGCCGAGGTCGACCTGTGGATCTACAACCAGAACGAGAACATCTACTGCCAGCGCAGCGACCAGGCCGAGCCGCTGGTGATGGGCCCCGATTCGATGTGCTACGTCCCCGACACGGGCGAGGTGTTCGACAACTCGGACCTGTGGAACCTGTGGCAGGCGGACCCGGCGCAGATCCCCGCGCTGCACGTGGTGGCGATCGACGCTCCCGGCGTGGTGAAGGCCAACGCGCCGCTGCTGGCCGCCTGGCAGGACGAGCGCGCCCAGTTCGGCTACAGCGGCCCCTACATCCAGCCCTGGCTCCAGCCGTGACCGCTTCGCGCGCGTAGCGACTGCCGAGGGGACGAACGCCGGCTCGCCTCGGCCAGCCCGCGGCGGAAGCAGAAAAAGGGGACGGCCCGCCACCCGCGGCGGACCGTCCCCCCGTCGCTTTCCCCTGGTGGGCCCGGCTACAGCCGTCCCTTCAGCCATTCCGGGGTCAGGCCGTTCATCCAGGCGGACATCTGCGTGAACGAGCCGGTCAGCATCAGGAACCCCACGAGCAGGAGGAGCGCGCCGCTGACGCGGTTCACCCAGGGCAGCAGCGGCCGGAAGCGCCGGAACCCGGTGAGGAACCACTCGATCAGCACGGTGCTGAGCAGGAAGGGGATCGCCAGCCCGGCCGAATACACGGCGAGCAGCCCCATCCCCTGGCCCATGCTGCCGCGCGCCGCCGCCATGGTGAGGATCCCGCCCAGCACCGGGCCGATGCACGGCGTCCACCCCGCGCCGAAGGTGACGCCCACCAGGAAGGTGCCCAGGAAGCCGACCGGCTTTTCCGCCAGGTGCATCCGCCACTCGCGCCCTGCGCCGGGAAGGCGGAACAACCCGATCAGGTAGAGGCCGAAGAGGATCAGCAGCACGCCGCCCACCGCCTGCACCCCACGGCTGGCGTACTTCAGCAGCGCGCCGATGAAGGTGGCCGACGCGCCCAGCGCCACGAACACGCAGGTGAAGCCCAGCACGAACAGCGCGCCGTGCACCAGCACGGTGCGGCGCGTGCGCGCGGTGTCGCTGCGCTCCAGCTCTTCCAGGCTCATCCCGGTGATGAACGAGGCGTAGCTGGGCACCAGCGGCAGCACGCACGGCGACAGGAAGCTGAGCAGCCCCGCCGAAAACGCCACGAACAGCCCCAGCGATTGAGCTTGCATCTACCGTCGTGTCGAAAGGTCATCCGGGCGTTCCCCGCCCGGCGTCCAGGTCCTCGGTCTTCAGATGTGCAGCGGCACGTCCGCGCGCTCGCGGCGCCGTCCAGCCCACGCGATCCCCATCGCCCGGCGGCGACCGCCGTTCGGCCGGTTCGCGGAGGCGTAACGCTACCGGCCCGCGGGTGCGCACGCCATAGGGAAAACCCTCACACGGCGAAGGGGCCCCGCGGCGATCCGCGGGGCCCCTCGGGTCGGCACGCCGGGGCGTGGCGTTCAGCGCGAAACGGCCTGCGCGGCGGCGGGGATGCTGGCCCCCAGCTTGTGGCGCGTCTGGGGGCAGAGCAGGTCCAGCCCGCTCATCAGCCACTCGATCACCTCGCGCGCGCTGTAGCCGGCGCGGTCGCTGCCGATGAAGCGGCGGATGTTCTTCAGCTCGTCGCCGCTGGTGATCAGCGGGGCCTCTTCGTAGCCGCCGTCGCGCGCCTGCGCGTGGCCGATGGTGCTGAACAGCGCGTTGCACAGGCACTTGCGGCCCACCGTGTCTTCGCGCTCGCCGCCCTTCTTGACGTACGTCTCCACCGGCTCGGCGGCGCAGCGGTAGTCGATGCGGCCGTCGGGGCGCTTGTACGCCTGGCGCAGGTAGCCCAGGTCGCACACCCGCTCGCGCTGCTGGTAGACGGGGAGGCTCGACACCGTCCCCTCCAGCTGCACCACCTTGAAGGGGAAGCCGGTGGGGCTGGCGCGCCCGTCGGTCAGCACGTCGATGCTGTCGTCCTGCGCCTGGCGAAGGACGTCGCGCTTCAGCTCGGGGCTGATCCCGCTCTCGTCGCTGTAGGCGAACAGGGTGCCCACCTGCACGCCGGCGGCGCCCGCGTCCAGCGCCTCGGCCAGCTTCTCGGGGGTCCCCGCGCTCCCCGCCAGCCAGAAGGGGAGCCCGTGCTCCTTCATCTTCTCGAGGTCGACGATGTCGCGCTCGCCGTACTGCGGCTCGCCGCGCTCGTTGATCACGCCGCCCACTCGCGGCGGGGCGTTGTGCCCGCCGGCCGTGGGCGCCTCGATGATGAAGCCGTCGATCCGCCCGCTGGCCTTGCGCGCCAGCATGGTGGCCAGCGAGTTGGAGGCGATGATGGGGAGGAAGTACGGGCGCTTGATGCCCTCGGGCTGCCGCTCGAAGTGGGCGCGCGGGTCGAAGGTCAGCAGGTCGTTGTCGTCGCGCCCGGCGCCTTCCACGTCGAACTTGATGGACGCGGCCTCGTGCGCGGCGAAGCGGTCCAGCGCGCCGGGGATCTCCTTGGGGATCCCGGCGCCCATCAGCACGTAGTCCACCCGCGCCAGCATGGCGCCGTACAGGGTGGCCAGGTTGGGCATCTGCACCTTGGTGAGCAGGTTCACGCCCACCACGCCGTCGTGCCCCTCCTTGGCCAGCCACACCTCCACGAAGGAGGCCAGCATGGTGAGCTGCTCGCGCACCCTGCTCACCACCTGCCGGTACATGGGGATGGCGGTGTACGGCTCGCCCTCGGGCCGGCCGTCGGGGCGGAAGTACTTCTTCAGCACGTCCTCCACCACCTCGGGCATGGGAAAGTGCCCCATGGCGCGGCGGATGTGGCCGCCCAGGTCGCCGTCCTGGAGACGGCGCACCAGCAGCGTGTCCACGCACGTCCCCGACACCACGCCCAGCTGCCCCGTGAGGGACACCGCCTTCGCGAGCACCCAGTTGGAAACTCCCACGCCCATACCGCCCTGGATGATGAGCGGGTGCTCGATCCCGAATGCAGTCATGCTGTTGCGGGGTAACGGGTTACCGGACAAAGAGGGACGCAGATTTCGAAATCTACTCCCAAAGTCCCGATCTGGCAAGCACTTAGCAAAACGGCGCCCCGGTGGTGAGCGCCGTTCAGTGCCTGTACGGTACCGCACACGGGGTGCCAGAGTTCCCCTCGGGGTGCGCGGAGTGTGCGGAGGCGCGGGGGTGCGGCGGTGCGGAACAGGGCACGCGCGAGGGTGCGGCACGCTCATTTCCGCGTGTCGCTGCACGGCTGGACAGGTGTTAGATTTCCGGGTGACCCATGCAGAGGAGACGACCATGTCAACGCTCAAGGAAGTCGAAGCCGAGGCCCTGAAGCTTTCGCCGGCGGAACGGATCCTCCTCGCCAAGCGCCTTCTCGCGGCCGATGAGCCCGGGCCGCTCCTCGACCCGAGCGATCCCATCTACCAGCTCGGCAAGGACCCGGTCAGCGGAAGCGACCTGGAGGGAACCTCGGAGCTGGACCGGTACCTCTACGATCGCAGCCGGCTGTGAGGAGGTGGTTTCTCGACGCGAGTTACCTCATCGCGCTCGAATGGAAGGACGACCAGTGGCATTCGGAAGCGATGGCCCATTGGGCCGGCCTTCGCCTGGGCCCGAAGAGCCTGGTCACCACGAGCTTCGTCATCGACGAGGTCGTGAATTTCTTCGTATCGCGCGGGCATCATCAACGTGCGATCCAAGCAGGCGATCTGTTGCTCTCCAGCGGCGGCGTCGAGGTGGTATGGGCCGATGAGGAACTGGTCAGGGCCGGGTTCGAGTATCTCCGCAGGCGCGGTGACAAGCGATACTCTCTCACGGACTGCATTTCCTTCGTCGTGATGAACCGGCTCGGTATCATGGAGGCACTCACCTTCGACACCCACTTCGAGCAGGCCGGCTTCGTGCGGCTGCCCCGCGCCTGACCTTCGGTTCGTAATCGGAGCAATCGAGACATGCCATCGCAGATCGCGCCGGCTACCCTGGAGGGGTGGTACGCGCTGCACCAGATGTTCGTCGTGGACTGGGGCCGGCTCCGCGCCGACCAGGCCCACGGCCTCTTCGCCGCCGCGGCCGAGCGGCTCTTCGACGACCTCTCCGCGCAGGCGGGCGAGGGGTGGAGCGAGCCCGTGCGGCTGGTCGGCGCCGGCGGGGCGGACTTCATGTTCGTCCACTTCCGCACCACGCTCGACGAGCTGGCCGCCGTGCAGCGCCAGGTCTCGGCGTCGCCCCTGGCCGGCTATCTGAAGCTCGACTACGAGTACCTGTCGGTGACCGAGGCGGGGCTGTACCACGCCACCGCCGACGCGGCGAAGGACGCGGAGCCGGGGAGCGAGGAGTTCCGGCAGAAGATCGCCGAGGCGTCGGCGGCCGAGGCGGCGTCGGCGCACGTGCGGAGCCGGCTCTACCCGCAGGTGCCCGAGGGGATGCGCTACGTGTCGTTCTATCCCATGACCAAGCGGCGCGCCGAGGGGCAGAACTGGTACGCGCTGGACGTGCGCGAGCGCAGCCGCCTGATGCGCGAGCACGGGATGACCGGGCGCCGCTACGCAGGCCGCGTCTTCCAGGTGATCACCGGCAGCGTGGGGCTGGACGACTGGGAGTGGGGCGTCACCCTCTTCGCGCGCGACCCGCTGGAGTTCAAGCGCATCGTCACCGAGATGCGCTACGACGAGGCCAGCGCGGTCTACGGCGAGTTCGGCCGCTTCTTCACCGGCATCCGATTTGCTCCCCGGGAGTGGGGGGCCCAGGTCGGAACGGGCTGAACCGTTCGTCCTGGGCGTTGTTCCCGGCCGGCTTTGCCAGCACGCCCGGGCCCGGCGGGGTCCGGGCGTTTCTGCGGGCCCTGATCTCCACCCGGATCCGGCCTCGCCCCAGCACGCTGGGGGAGGCACATGTCCATCGAGCCGCCCGCATGCTGGCGTTGGCTCGAAGTTGCCTCGTATCTTGCCCGAATGGACCTGAACCGGAGCGTTTCCTCCCTCGGCGCGGCCACCCTGCGCATGTTCGGCGGGCTGGGCGGCTTCAGCCGCTTCACCGCCGACAGCTTCAAGGCGGGGGCCGACGTGCGCACCTGGGCGCCGCTGCTGGTGGGGCAGATGCGGCGCCTGGGGGTGGACTCGCTCCCGATCGCGCTCTTCCTGGCCGCGTTCACCGGCATCGTGCTGGCGCTGCAGGCCAGCTACACCTTCACCGGCGCCATCCCGCTCTACTTCGTGGGCACGCTGGTGGAGAAGACGATGGTCCTGGAGCTGGGGCCGGTGCTGACGGGGCTGGCGCTCTCGGGCCGCATCGGCGCCAACATCGCGGCCGAGCTGGGTACGATGCGCGTCTCCGAGCAGATCGACGCGCTGGAGACCATGGCGTACGACCCGGTGGCCTACCTGGTGGTGCCGCGGGTGCTGGCCGGGTTCCTGATGTTCCCGGTCATCGTGATCTTCGCCAACGTGGTGGCGATCTTCTTCGGCCTGGTCACCAGCGTGCTCCTGCTGCACAT
The DNA here is from genome assembly GCA_035689035.1 of Longimicrobium sp. GTDB lineage: Bacteria > Gemmatimonadota > Gemmatimonadetes > Longimicrobiales > Longimicrobiaceae > Longimicrobium. The sequence continues at coordinate 19,645 of DASSME010000490.1, forward strand.
GAGCCCGCAGACCTTCCTGCGGGGCGCGCGCCTCTTCTACCGCCACTTCGACCTGATCTACTCGATCATCAAGGGCTTCTCGTTCGGCTTCGTGATCACGGTGATCGGCTGCTACCAGGGGTTCAACACCCGCGGCGGGGCCGAGGGCGTGGGGATCGCCACCACCCGCGCGGTGGTGATCGCGGGGATGCTGATCCTGGTGCTGGATGCCTTCTGGGCCGCAACGATCCTGAAACAGTGAGCATCCAGATCCGCGACGTCCACAAGGCGTTCGGCCCCAAGAAGATCCTGCGGGGGCTCTCGCTCGACGTGGACGAGGGCGAGACGGTGTCGCTGGTGGGGTTCTCGGGCGCCGGCAAGAGCGTGACGCTCAAGCACATCAACGGGCTGCTGCGCCCCGACCAGGGCACGGTGTTCGTCGACGGCCTCGAGGTGCCGCGGCTGGACCGCGAAAAGCTCTTCGGGCTGCGGCTGAACATCGGCTACGTGTTCCAGTTCGCGGCGCTGTTCGACAGCATGACCGTGGCCGAGAACATCGCCATGGGGCTGGTGAAGAAGGGGGGGCTCAGCCAGGGGCAGATGGGCGAGCGCATCGCCGAGAGCCTGGCGCTGGTGGACCTGACGGGTTTCGAGAACCGCTTTCCGGCGGAGCTCAGCGGCGGGCAGCGCAAGCGCGCGGGGCTGGCGCGGGCGATCGCCTACCGCCCCAAGTACCTGCTGTACGACGAGCCCACCAGCGGGCTGGACCCGGTGACCACCACGGTGATCGACCGGCTGATCATGCGGATGAAGGAGGAGCTGGGGGTCACCAGCCTGGTGATCACCCACGACATGAAGAGTGCCTACTCGATCAGCGACCGCATCGCCATGCTCTACGAGGGGCGGGTGGTGGAGGTGGGCACGCCCGACGAGATCCGCGCCAGCAGCAACGCGGTGGTCCGCAGCTTCGTGGAGGGGCGGCCGGACCTGGCGCACGATGCCGAGACCCCGCTGCCCTGAGGGGCCGCACGGAGGGAGTTCGCGATGAAACTGAAGAACGAGGCCCTGGTGGGGATGGTGGTGCTGGCCGGGATCCTGGTGGCCCTGGTGGGCTCCATCTGGCTGAGCGGCGCCACCTTCGGCTCGCCGCACCGCACGCTCACGGCGGTGTTCAGCGAGGTGGGCGTGCTGGCCGAGGGAAGCCCGGTCAAGTACCGCGGCGTGAAGGTGGGCAAGGTCACCAAGATCGAGCTGGCGCCGCGCGGCGACGGCGTGCTGGTGACGCTGAACGTGGAAGACGACGTGGTGCTTCCCGGCGACCCCGGCGTGGTGGTGATGCCCGAGAGCTTCTTCGGCGACTGGCAGGCGGCGATCGTCTCGCGCGCCACCTGGAAGACGCTGGAGTTCGTGCAGATGCCCGGCGTCCGCGCGCTGCCGGGGGCGACGATGCCCGACATCACCCAGCTCACCGCGGTGGCCGCCGACATCGCCGGCAACCTGCAGGTGCTCTCCGACCGCATCGGCCTGGCCTTCACCGAGCAGACGGCGCTCGACATCCGCCGCACGGTGGAGAACGTGGAAGACATCTCGGGCCAGATGAAGGGCTTCATCGACCAGCAGACGCGCCTGTACGGGCAGGTGGGCACCAACGTGCTGGAATCGACCGCCAACATCCGCAGCGCCACCGCCGAGGCGAGCCTCACCGCGCGCCAGCTGCGCGGCCAGTTCACCACCGGCGACGTGCAGGCGGTGCTCACCAACGCGCGGCGGGCCAGCGAGAACCTGGCCGCCTTCAGCAACCAGCTGAACAGCGCGGCCAGCGGCGTCCCCGGCCTGGTGGCGCGTACGGATACGACGATCGCGGCGTTCGGGCGCACGGCCAACACGCTGAACACCACGGTGCAGGGGCTGCAGCCGGGGCTGCAGCAGCTGCCGGTGACCATGCAGCAGGCGCAGCAGGCCATGAGCACGCTGAACCAGGCGATGCAGAAGATCAACGAGGGCAACGGCACCCTGGGCCGCCTGATCTCCGACCCCGCGCTGTACGAAGAAACGCAGCGCGCCATCGTCACCCTGCGCCGGCTGCTGGCCGACATCCAGCAGAACCCGGCCAAGTACATCGGCCAGCTCCAGGTGTTCTGAGCGATGCGGCTCGTCCAGAAGTACGGCGGCACCTCGGTCGGCTCTCCGGAGCGCATCCGCGCGGTGGCCAGGCGGGTGGCCGGCGCGCGGCGCCGCGGGCACGAGCTGGTGGTGGTGGTCTC
>DASSME010000491.1:0-9914 GCA_035689035.1 Longimicrobium sp.
TAGACGCCGTCCATCCCCCGCCAGAGCGCCACCACGGTGCGGCGGCGCACGTCGTACACCGCCTGGGCGCTCCCGGGGCCCATGTCGCCGGGAGCCGCGAGCGTCGCCATCGTCCCGGGGACGCCGCCGCGCAGCGCGAAGTGGTACAGCCCCGGCCGCCGGTCGCCCGCGCGGGTGGCGCGCAGGAGCACGTGGACGGTTCCCGCGCCGTCGGCCACGGCGGCGGCGCGCAGCGGCACGCCGCCGCGCAGCGCGGCCGGCGTCACGTCGCGCGCGGCGGACCAGTGCGCGCCGCCGGCCGAGGTGGCGTGGAAGACGGCCTCGGGAAAGACGGAGCCGTCCGTGTCCTCCAGCCAGACCAGGTGGAGCGTGCCGCGCGCGTCGACCGCGGCCTGCGGATGGTGCGAGTAGCGCCGGTCGGCCGCGTGCACCTGCGCCGCGCCGCTCCAGCCCCCGCCGCGCAGCGTCCGCGCGAACACGTCGCTCTCCGCGCGCGGGTGCGCGGGAGACACGCGCTCGGCCACGAACGCCAGCGCCAGCGGGGCGCGGGCCGGGCCCTGGGAAAGCGCCAGCGAGCGGCCGTCTTCGGCGATGAACGCGGCGGGCGAGCGGGCGGCGCCGCGCAGCCGCACCCGCGCCACCCCTTTGCCGTTGGCGGGGAAGAGCACCTCCACCACGCCGTCGGGCCCCGTGGCGGCGCCCAGCGAGCGCGCGGGCATTCCGTGCGTGCCGGGCTCGCGGTACAGCGTGCGGGCGGCCTCCCAGCCGCGCGGTCCGCGGCGGCGCTCCATCACCGCCGTGGGCCACTGCGCCGCCACGCCGCCGCCCAGGTTCGCCAGCCAGAGCACGTGCGCCACGCCGTCGCCGTCCACGGCCAGGCGCGCGTCTTCGGCCAGCCCGGCTCCGTCCTTCACCGTCTCGGGTGCGGACCAGCGGCCGTCCTGGAGCCGGGCGTAGCGGAGCGCGTCGGCCCAGCCGTCGCCGTCCTGGTCGGCCGCGAACACGGCGTGGACCACCCCGTCGGGCGTGGCGGCGAGCGCGGCGGCCTCGTGGCGGGCGCCGCGGCCCAAGGCGTCCGTCAGCGCGGGCGCTGCCACGGGCGCGGACCAGGCGGCGGCCGGCTCCGCCGCGCGGGCCGCTTCGGGCGCGGCGCGGCCGCACCCGGCCGCCGCGAGGAGCGCGGCGGCCGGGGCGGCGAAGACGCGGATGACGGGTCGCCGCGTCACGGGATGCAGTAGCTGGCGCCGGACTCGAAGGTGTCGGCGTTCAGATACCCGTCCACGGTGTACAGCCCGCTGGCCTGGAAGTAGTGGTAGGCGGTGACGCCCGCGCTCCAGTTGGTGCCGCTGTACGAGTAGCGGTCGCCCTGCAGCGAGTTGGGGCTCCCCGTGGCCGTCAGGTGGTCGTCCACGCTGATCGCCACCGGCCCGTTGCACCCGGGGCTGCGGAGCCAGTAGTTCGCGTCCAGCGTCATCGACGCCACGTGCGAATACGCCGCCGACCAGGCGTGCTGGTGGATGCCCCAGTTGGGCGCGGAGTAGAACGGCTCGGCGCTGGAGCCGTAGTCGAAGTCGGCCATGGGGCGCGGCTGCGGCTCGCACGGCGGCTGGTCCGGGTACTCGATGCAGCCGACGTACGCGCGCGGGCGCTGCCCCACGTGCGCGGGCGCGGCGGGCAGGGTGATCCCCCGGGCGGCCAGCTGCGCGGCGGTGTAGATGCGCGGAGCGGCTTCCTTCTGGGCGGTGGGGGTGTCCTGGCAGGCGGCCAGCGTGGCGGCGGCACACACCAGCACGGCGAGGCGTGTGAAACGCATGTGGATACACATCTTTCCGGTGCGGCCATGGCCGGCCGCGGGCGGCGGGACGCACCTCATGGGGGAGTGTGCCGGTTGCGAGCGCCGGCAGTCGCGGCAGGTGCGTCCGGGCACATCTTCCCGGCGCGCATGATATTATAAGACGATTAATCATATTCAAGGGAAACCATGTACTTCTTCAATCGTCAACAGAAGCATCTTGCAAATCATTATCTTCTGCACTGCGGTGATGGCTCCGTGTTAGTAGTGCATAGCGGTGTAGGGGACATTGTTTGTCGTGGGAAGATGGATCTACGGCCGGCCGGTCGCTTAGCCGACGATGCGGTGCCAGGTGAACTCCGGGGAGGTGTGCGCGCGTGCGCGCGGGTCGACGATGGGATTCGCGGAATGGGAGGAGCGGGAGAGGGATCGAAGGCGCGAACGGCGGCACCTCCGCACCTCCGCACCTCCGCACCACACGGTCGTGCTCCCGCTGGCCGGTTCGGCGCGTCCATATCCAAACCCTTGTCCCGCAACGGTGTACACCGTTAACGTGTCGGCGCGCGGCACCCTCGCCGCGCGCCCTCCCGGCGGCTTCTGACCACAACCGATGAGCGGTACGGCCACACCCCTTCTGCGCGTGACGGGCTCGCAGCTCGCGCAGTATTTCCGCTTTCGCTGCGACCGCAAGCTGCGCTGGGAGCTGGAGCCCGGCGCCGAGGGCGTGCCGCGCGCCGAGGTGCGGCCGGGGATGGGCCTGCTCGCCGCCGCCGGCCGCCGCTTCGAGCGCCGCAAGATCGCCACGCTGGTCCAGCGCTTTGGCGCCCACGCCGTGCTCACCGGCGGCGTGACGGACGCGGGCGACGCGCGCGCGCTGGACGCCGGGCGGGTGATCGAAGCCCTGCGCGACCCCGGCGAGGTCCGCTTCCTGGTCCAGCCCCGCCTGGAGCTGCCGGACCCCGAGGCCTTCGCGGCGCGCTACGGCATCCACGTCTCCATGCTGGCCTTCGCCCCCGCGCACCCGGACCTGGTGCGCATCGGGCGCGGGGCGGACGGGCGGGTGAGGCTGGGGGTGATCGACGTGAAGTGGAGCCGCGAGCGCGCGGTTCACCACTTCGCGCAGGTCGCCTTCTACGTGCTGCTGCTCGAGGAAGTGATCCGCGCCCACGGGATCGACGCCGAGGTCGACGCGCGCTGGGGGTGGGTGTGGAACCGGGGCAGCCGCGCGCCGCGCCGGTTCGCGCTGGCCGCGTACCGCCACCACGTCGAGCGCTTCCTGCGCGAGGACCTGCCGCGCGTGGCCGCGCTCGAGCCCGCCGCGGCGCCCTGGCACCTGTCGCCCGCCTGCGCCGGGTGCGGCTTCTTCGCGCACTGCCGCGCCCAGGCGGACCGGGCGGACGACCTGGCGCGCGTCCCCGGCCTCACCCCGCTGGCCAAGACGGTGCTGGCCACGCGCGGCATCCACACCGTGGCCGACCTCAACAAGCGCGGGATCAAGGCCGGCACCTACACCGGCTGCCACGCGCTGGAGAGCGGCGAAAGCGCGCTGAAGAAGCGGGCGATGGCGCTCAGCTACCGCCGCATGGTGGAGCAGGAGAAGCACACGCACCTGCTGGGCGACGCCGAGCGCGTGCGCATCGTCCTCACCGCCGAGGGCGACCCCGTGAGCGGCACCGTGTTCGCCCTGGGCTTCCGCGCCGAGCGCTCCGGGACGCGGCCGGCGGCCGAGGTCGTGATCTCGCCCGCCGGCACGCCCGCGGGCGAGGGGGAGATGCTGCGCGCCTTCCTGGCGCGCCTGGACGAGACGGCCACCCGGATGCTGGCCGCCGCCGGCGGCGCGCCCGAAGGCCGGCGCGGGCCCAAGCCGCTGCACGCCTTCGTCTACGACCGCGCGGAGCTGGACCTTCTCCGCGGGCTCCTCCACCGCCACATGGCGAGCGCCGAGTCGCAGCCGGGGATCGCGGCGCTGGCGAAGCTCCTCTTCCCCGGCGGCGGCGCCGGCGCGGCCGGGCTGCGCGCCGCGGCCGCCGCGCCGGGGACGGTCGTCGTCGACGCGGTGTCGGAGCTGTTCGCGCTGCCGGTGCCGTACGCGCTGGACCTGGCCGCCGTGAGCGCCGCGCTGCAGCCGCGCGAGGGCGGCGCCACCTGGAGCCCGCGCGCGGACTACGGGTGGCCGCTCTCGTCGCAGGTGGCGTTCGAGCGCATCCACAACGTCTGGCGCCGCCGGCCGCACCGCCTGGCCAACGAGGGCGCGGACGAGGTGCGCGCCGCGATCGAGCACACCGTCCGCGGCAAGCTCGAGGCGATCGACTCGGTGATCCGCGGCGTGCGCGAGCAGGCGGCGAAGACGCGCGCGCCGCGGCTGCGGCTGGAAGGCGGCGGCGCGGGCGCCTCCGTCTCCGCCGACCCGATCGCCGACCCGATGCTGGAGACGCTGCGCATCTTCACCGAGTTGGAAGCCGCGGCCGAGTCGCTCTCCATCCGCGCCCTGCACGCGCTCCCCTCGCGCGACCGGGCGCGGCGCTGGGAGGCCATCACCGGGCTGGAGCCGGTGGCGCGCACCTCGGAGCGCGAGTGGACCTTCGAGTTCGACCCCGACTGCCGCGAGGCCAAGTTCCGCCCCGGCGAGTTCGCGCTGGTGCTGACCAACGACAACGGCGAGATGCTGCTGGAGAGCGACGCCAAGCCGTGGCTGCGCCGCAAGCTGATGGTGGAGCTCGTCCGCTACGACCTGGCGCACGACCGGCCGCGCGTCACCCTCGCGTCGGACCACGGCTTCGCCAAGCTCGAGGCCGAGGGGGTGCTCCGCTTCGACCGGCAGTGCGTGCTGGACCGCGCCGAGGCCGACTTCAACACCCGCCGCGTGGTCGACACCCTGCGCCGCATCGCGCAGGGGCACGGCGAGGCGCGCTTCGTCCGCGGGCTGCTGGACGGGGTAGTCGATCCGGAGTGGCTGCTGGCACCGCTGGACGCCGACGCTGGCTGGCGCGCCACCGTGGCCGCCGCGCCCCGCCCGGTCCTCAACCCCGAGCAGGTGGACGCCTGGCGCGCCGCGTTCCAGCGCGCGGTGACGGTGATCTGGGGCCCGCCGGGAACGGGGAAGACGTACCTGCTCGCCTGGACGCTGCTGGGGCTGGCCGCCGCCGCGCGGGCCGCCGGGCGCCCGCTGCGCATCCTGGTGAGCGCCGCCACGCACCGCGCCATCGCCAACGTGCTGGTCCGCGTCGCGCGCGAGCTCGCGGCGGCGGGGATCGCGCCGCCCCTGCGGCTGGTGAAGCTGGCTTCGCGCGGGACCGAGGCCGACCAGGAGCTGGAAGGCGCCGGCGTGGAGCTGGTCAGGGACGAGCGGCTGGAATCCGTCCTGGCCGAGTCGGACCAGGCGGGGCTCCCGGTGGTGGTCGGCTCCACCGTCTGGTCGCTGTGGAAGCGGATGAAGGCGGCGGGCGATGAAGAGGGCGAGGCGGGCGACGTCCCCATCGCCCCGATCTTCGACGTGGTGGTGATCGACGAGGCCAGCCAGATGAAGGTGGCCGACTCGCTGATCGCGCTCTCGTCCATCCGCCGCGGCGGCCGGGTGCTGCTGTGCGGCGACGACCGGCAGCTGGCCCCCGTGGTCCGCGGCAGCTACGAGGCCGGCGACACCCTCTTCGGCTCGGCCTTCGGCCACTTCGCCGAGAAGTTCGGCCGCGTGACGCTGCGCGAGAGCCGGCGGATGAACGCGCCGCTGGTGGCGTATCCCCGCCGCGCCTTCTACCCGGGGCTGGTCTCGGTCGACCCCGCCCGCCGCCTGGCCGTCGCCCCGCCCGCGGACGCGACGGACCCGATGGACGCCATCCTCCGCGACGCCTTCCTGCGGCCGGAAGACTCCGTCGTCTTCGCCACCTACGCCGGTTTCACGGCCACCGCGCGCAACCCGTTCGAGGCCCGGCTGGCGGCGCGGCTCGCCACCCTCGCGCGCGGGGAGCTGGTGGACCCGGCCACGGGCGCGCCGTACACGCCGGACCGCTTCCGCGAGCAGGCGCTGGCGATCCTGTCGCCGCACCGCGCGCAGAACAGCGCCATCCTGCACGAGCTGGCGCGCGCCGGCTGGGCCTACGGCGAGCTGCCGGTGGTGGACACGGTGGAGCGGATGCAGGGGAACGAGCGCGAGATGATCATCGTCAGCTACGCCGTGGCCGACCGCGAGTACGCCGAGGCCGAGGCGGAATTCCTGCTCGACCCCAACCGTTTCAACGTGGCCATCACCCGCCCGCGCGCCAAGCTGGTGCTGCTGATGAGCGACGAGGTGCTGCGCGCCCTTCCCCGCGACGAGCGGGTGATGACCGCGTCGATGGCGGTGAAGGGCTACCTTCGCCAGCCCTGGCGCCGCGTCCGCGAGATCGAGCTCCCCTCCCCCGACGGCGGCACCGTCGCCGTCACGCTGCGGGTGCGCTGAACGGCAACCGCAGTCTCACGGAGGAGCGGAGGAAGAGGATTCAATCGCCGTTCCTCCGTTCCTCCGTTCCTCCGTTCCTCCGTTCCTCCGTTCCTCCGTTCCTCCGTTCCTCCGTTCCTCCGTTCCTCCGTTCCTCCGTTCCTCCGTTCCTCCGTTCCTCTGTTCCTCCGTTCCTCCGTTCCTCCGTTCCTCCGTTCCTCCGTGATACCGGTTCTTACGATCGGCTGTGCATTCCGAGTGGTACCAAGGCTCGTCATCCTCAGCGACCACACCTGAGCCGCCGCGACGATGACCGCAGCGCGAAGGATCCATGACCGACCGCTGCGCCTGCCGGGCGGCTGAAGCCGCGGCCTACAACGACAGGAAGCCTCGCAAACTGCGCGAGGCTGATCCGCTCGCAACGCGGTATCGGCGCACCCCGCAGCTACGCTTAGGTCCAATTCCTGCAACGAGTTACGTGCTCATTTCGCCAGGATGACGGCGACGGTGGGAACGACGTGACCGCGGAGGGGACGATGAAGAAGCTGGCGCTCGACATGGACTCGCTGGAGGTGGAGAGCTTCCCGACGGCGGATCCGCAGCGCTCGCGCGGAACCGTCTGGGCGGCCGGCGGCTCGACGCTGCCGGACATGTGCATCACCTTCACCTGCGGCGATTCGCGGATCCGGGCCTGCCTGGAAGGCTGATACCGGATCCGCGTGATTCGTTTACCTGCAGGCTCACCATGACCTCACGCAGGGATCGCAGAAAACTGCTGGTCTTTCTGCGAACCCTGCGGACCCTGCGTGAGGCAGCAGTTCAGCCGGGTCTGGTATGAATCGGAGGTCACGCGCCACCAACCGCTGACCGATCCAGCGGCTTTCATTCGACTCGGGCGAAAACGCGGAGGACCGGAGACGATCTCTGTCTCCGGTCCTCCGCGTTCGTCGATCCATCCCTACGATTCTTCCGACTCCTCGTCCTCGTCGTCCGCCGCCGGGTCGTTCCGCGCGTCGGGGTCGCCGGGTGGCGGCGGGCCGAGGATCGCGCGCGCCTCGGCCTGCGCGGCGTCGAGCTCGCGGCGCAGGGTGGCGAAGCGCTCCACCACGTCTCGCCCCACGCGCTGGTCGGTGGTGGGCGTGAGCTGGTAGAGGTAGGCGATGTGCGCCTGCAGGCCGGGGCGGCTGTAGCGCACCGGCGGGGTGACCAGCCGCGCCGCCAGGGCGTTCACCCGCGCCAGCGTGTCGGCGGCGGGGCCGGTGGCGCCGCGGAGCCGGCGCTGGGCCGCCTGCACCCGCGTCACCAGCCGGTTCACCTCGCTGGCCAGGTCGCGCGCCCGCAGGTTGTGCGCGAGGAGCGCCTCCAGGTCCGCCTGCGTCACTCCGTCCGCCGCCACGCGCGGGTCCGCGCGCACCACCAGCGGCTGGGTGAGCGTGGTCGTCCCCGCCGACAGGCGCACGGTGTAGCGCCCCGGCGCCGCCAGCGGCCCGTTGCGCCCGTTCCCCCGCCCCGCCTCCCACGGCCCGGGCCAGGCCAGGTCCCAGGTGAAGCGGTGCATCCCCGGCGTCCGGGGAAGCAGCGGCGTCCCCGCGCGCGCCGGCGCCACCGGCCCGCGCGCGCTGTCGCTGCCGAAGCTGCGCACCACGCGGCCCGCGGCGTCGAGCACCTCCAGCCGCAGCTCGCCCGCGGGCTCCTGGGCCAGGTAGTAGTCGATCATCGCGCCGTACGGCGGGTACTGCGGCGCATCGGGCCGCGCGGCCCCGCTCTCGGGCCCGCCGAAGGCTCGCGAGTAGCGGAAGCGCACCGCGTCGCGCGGGCGGAAGAGGTACGCGCGGGGCCGCGCCGCCAGGGTCGCCAGCTGGTGCAGCGGCGTCAGGTCGTCCAGGATCCAGAACGAGCGCCCCTGCGTGCTCAGCACCAGGTCGTTCCGGTGCACCTCGAGGTCGGTGACCGGGGTGTGCGGCAGGTTGAGCTGGAAGGGCTGCCAGTGCGCGCCGTCGTCGAAGCTCACGTACATCCCGAACTCCGTCCCCGCGTACAGCAGCCCGGCGCGGCCCGGGTCCTCGCGCACCACGCGCACCGGCTCGCCCGCGGGGATGCCGTTGCGTCCGTCCGCGATCCGCGTCCAGGTGCGCCCGTAGTCGCTGGTGCGGTAGACGTACGGATCGAAGTCGCCCAGCAGGTAGCGCAGCACGGCCACGTAGGCGCCGCCGCGGCGGTGCGGCGACGCCTCCACCGTCTGCACGCGCCCGCCCGGCGGCAGCCCGCGCGGGGTGACGTCGGCCCACGTGCGCCCGCCGTCGCGCGTGACGTGCACCGGCCCGTCGTTCGCGCCCGTCCAGATCACCCCCGGCTCCAGCGGCGACTCGCGGATCGCGTAGAGCGTGCTGTAGTACTCCTCGCCGGTGACGTCGATGGTGATCGGCTCGCCCGAGACGCGCGACTGGTAGCGGGGGTCGTGCGCCGTCAGGTCGGGCGAGATGCGCGTCCACGTCACCCCGCCGTCCGTCGTCCGGTGGACGTACTGGCTGCCCATGTACAGCACCCGCGGGTCGTGCGGGCTCACCTCCATCGGCGACACCCGCTGGAAGCGGTAGACCAGGCCGCGGCCCGGGTTGCCGTACAGGCTCTGCGCGCCGATCGGGTACTGCTGCTCCACGCCGGTGCGCAGCGACATCCGCGAGAACAGCCCCTTGCACGCGCCGTAGACGGTGTCGGGGTGCGTGGGATGGGGGATGATCGGCCCCGTCTCGCACCCCGGCCCCTGCCGCCACGTCTGCGCGGGGTCGTCCACCCCGCCGGCCTGCGCGGGGAGGCTGTTCACGATCAGCGTGGTGTTGTCCTGCTGCGCGCCGTAGACGTGGTAGGGGAACCGGTTGTCCACGTAGACCTGGTAGATCTCGGCCGTGGGCTGGTTCATCTGCGTGCTCCAGGTGCGCCCGCCGGTGAGCGTAACGTTCGCCCCGCCGTCGTTGCTCTGGATCCAGACCTGGGGGTTGGCGGGGTTGATCCACAGGTCGTGGTTGTCGCCGTGCGGCGTGGGGAGTGTCCGCCACGTCCGCCCGCCGTCGTCGCTGCGCAGGAACGGCTCCGAGCCCACGAAAACGACGTCGGCGTCGCCCGGATCGGCGGTGACGTTGGTATAGTAGAACGGCCGGCTGATCAGCTCGCGGCGGTCGCTGGCCAGCGTCCAGTGCTCGCCGCCGTCGTCGGAGCGATAGAGCCCGCCCCCCGGCTCGGCCTCGATCAGCGCGTACACCCGCCGCGGGTCGGCGGCCGACACCGCCACGTTGCTCTTCCCCACCAGCCCGTCCGGCAGCCCGCCCTCCAGCCTGCGCCAGGTCGATCCGCCGTCCGTGCTGCGGTAGACGCCGCCCTCGCGCGCGCCGGAGATGATGGTCCACGGCTTCCGCTCGGCCCGCCACATCGAGGCGTAGACCACGTCCGGGTTCCCGGGCTGGAACTCGAGGTCCACCGCGCCGGTGCTGTCGCTCACGAACAGCACCTTCTCCCACGTCCGGCCGCCGTCACGGGTGCGGTAGATGCCGCGCTCCGGGTTCGGCCGGAAGGCGTTCCCCACCGCGGCCACGAAGACGACCTGCGGGTTGGACGGGTGGACGCGGATGGCGCCGATCTGCCCCGTCTCGCGCAGGCCCATGTGCGTCCACGTCCGCCCCGCGTCGGTGGACCGGTACACGCCGCGGCCGG
>DASSME010000492.1:0-18742 GCA_035689035.1 Longimicrobium sp.
GATTCCGTTCTCCGCGTCGCCCACGGCACCGGCCAGACGCTGCTCAAGCTGATCTACTGACCCGCCAGCGTCCGCCGTCGAGTGAGGACGGACCGCGGGGTGCGGGCATGTCCCTCCGCTGCGCTCCGGTCCCGGTGGACCCGTGCACGGGCACGCCGCCGCACGCGATGAAGCCCCTCCCCGGCTTGCCGGAGAGGGGCTTCGTTTCGCATCGCGGGTATGGAGAGTCGATATCCTCCCCCGGCACCCAGCACCCAGCACCCAGCACCCAGCACTCATCCCTACTCCCGCACCACCGTCGCCTCGATCAGCCCGTACGGCTCGGTGGTGGGGACGAACACCTCGTTGGCGTTCTCCATCCCGAAGCGGGCCAGGTCGAAGAGGAGGTGGTGGCGGTTGGGAAGGGAGAGGCGGATCTCGCTCACCTCGGCGGCGGCGCCGATGGCGGCTTCGCCCATCGCGAACAGCGTCTGCTGCACCGACTTCGAGTCGTGCTGCGCGAACGTCTCCAGCATCGCGGCGCGCACGCTGTCGAACGCCGCGTCGAAGTCGGCGGGCTCGGCCGAGTAGGTCCAGCGCGCGGAGACCACGGTGGCGAAGATGCGGTCCGTCGTCTCGGGAAGGGTGGTGAAGCGGTCCTTGATGTAGCCCTCGAAGGCGGAGCGCGTGGTCTTGAGCACCTCCAGGTCCTCGATCCCCGCCTCGAAGCGCTCGCCGCCGCGCGTGCCGCTGACGTACGCCATCCGCCGCTCGGCCGGGCCGCGCACGAAGCTGTGGTCGTGTGGCGTGCCACCCACCGGGATGCGCTCCCACCCGTGCGCGGCGATGCGGACGCGCGCGCCGTCGGCGTGCTCGGTGGCGGCAAGGAAGTGGCGGACCAGCGTGCGGCCGAACTCCTCGATCGGGGTGACGGGGTGCTCCTTCGCCATGGCGTAGACGGTGTTGCGCATGGTGTCGGTCGGGAGCACGGCGGCGTTGTCGCCCTGCAGGTGCACGGCCTGGTACGCGCCCTCCAGCGCCACGTCCACCGTCAGGTCGGCCACGTCGTGGCGGGCGCCGTGGCGCGTGACGCGGAACAGGCGCACGCGCGACTTGCCGTAGTTGTTGGCCGTGAGCCGGGCAGGCATGGGGTCAGCTCCCGCGGTAGGTGGAGTAGCCGTACGGGCTCAACAGCAGCGGTACGTGGTAGTGGGTCTCTCCCTCGCGCGCGGTGAAGACCACCGACACCTCGGGGTAGAAGCCCTCCACCGCGGTGGCGGTGAAGTACGCGCCGGTGTCGAAGCTCAAGCGGTAGGTGCCGGGCTCCAGCGCCTGGCCCTCGGGGAGGAGGCCTCGCACGCGCCCGTCGCTGTCGGTGACGCCGCGCGCCACCGTCTGCATCTGCGCGGCGGCGTCGGCCTTCTCCAGCAGCACGGCGATGCCCATGGCCGGCAGGCCGCGCGCGGTGTCGAGCACGTGCGTGGTGATGGCGCTCATCTGGCTCGTTGGGATGGAGGGAAAAGCACTGGGTCCACGGCGGGCCCGACCTCTGTCGGTTGGGCGGCCCATCTCCCCCGGATTGAAATCCGAGGCAACAACGGCCCAAAGTCCGCCTTCGCGCCGCCTTCGCGGACTCCGGCGCAGAGATCGCCGCGGATGGGCCGGGCCCGTGCGGCTGCGAGCAGGCGCCGCGCCCACCAACCTCTCCCGGAACGGGGGAGGTGGACGGCCTAGGCCGGCCGGAGGGGGCGCAGAGGCCGCGTCCGCGCGATCGCGTGCCCCCGGGGTCTACGCCGTCGGGGCGCCCGAATCGTCCGCGAGCAGCTTTTCCAGGCGCAGGCGGGTGATCCGGGCCTGTTCGCCGGCGGCGACGGGGAGCTCGCTGTCCGGGTCGTTGGCCAGGCGCCCGCGCAGGATCGACAGCATCTCGTCCGCGGTCTTGCCGGCGGCGCTCACGATGTAGATGTAGCCGAAACGCTGCTCGTACGCGCGGTTGCCCTCGGCCAGCGCGGTCTGCACGTCCGCCGCGGCGCCGACGGTGCCGGACTGTTCCTGCGCGCTCCAGGCGGCGGCGCGCTCGTCCTGCGGCCGTTCGGCCTTGCGCTCGCCGATGCGCGGGTGCGCGCGAAAGGCCTCGAGCCAGTCTTCGGCGTTCAGCGACCACCACAGGCGGTCGGCCGCCTCGAGCAGCTCGGCCTCGCTGATGAACGGGCGCAGGCGGTTCATCTGCCGCGCCCACACGGGCGAGCCGCAGCAGGTGAGGAGCGCCACGGTGGCGTCCTCGTCGTTCATCTGGTTCAGCCGCTCCAGTCCGCTCATCGCTCCGGGTTGGCCAGGGTACCGTACACGCGCATCCGCGCCACGCCGCCGTCGGGGTGGATGTTGAGCCGCACGTGGGTGACGGGGCCGGTGTCTTCCACCTCGTCTTCCCAGCGGAAGCGCGCGTGCGGCTGCAGCGCCGTGTCGCGCACCAGCGGCCGCCACTCGTTGGACGCGGCGAGCGCCTGCGAGGTTGCGCCGGGGGCGTGGATCGCTTCGACCGAGCAGCGCCCGGGCGCGTTCCCCTTGAAGTGGTCGGTGTCGATCTCCACGCGGTGGATCACGCCCGGCGCGGCCAGGCGCACGATCGTCCAGTCATGGCCCGGGCCGCGGCGGCGCTTCGTTTCCCACCCGTCGCCCATGAACCGCGAGCGGCCGGGGAGGATCAGGTTCTGCCGGTGCCCGAAGAACATGTCGCTGCACACCATCACCCACCCGCCGTTCTCCATCGCCGCCAGGTCGATCTCGCCGCCGCGCCGCACGAACGCCGGGTAGTGGGGCCGCGCCTCGCCGTGCACGCGCAGCCGCGCCACGCCGCCGTCCGGGTAGATGCGCAGCCGCAGGTGCGTCCACCGCTGTCCATCGCCGATCTCGAAGCGGTTGTCCGAGTCGCCCTGCAATTCCGAGACGGGAAGGATCTCGCTCCACTCCGCCGCCTCGAGCCGTTCGAGCGAGGGGACGCCGGGCACCTCGCACGCCTCCAGCGAGCACGCCTGCGGATAGTTGCCGCGGAACCAGCGCGTGTCCACCACCACGCCGCGGACGATGCCCGGCACGCCCAGGCGGATGATGGCCCAGTCGTGCCCCGGCTCGCGGCGGCGGCGCGTTTCCCACCCGTCCATCCACTTGCCGCGCTCGGTGTAGGCGTCTTCGCGCCACTCGGCTTCCGACGCCTTAAGCAGCGCCTCCTTGGGCGCGAAGAACTCGTCGTTCGCCGCGATCACCGCGCCGCCCAGCCGCTCGGCCGCAAGATCCACCAGGTCGGTAAAGTCGTTCATCCGCAACAGGTTCGGAAGAGTATGGATCCTTCGTTGCCGCCCCGGGCCCCGCGCGAACGCGATTTCAGCGCGGCGGCTCCTTCCGGATGACATCGTTCGGTGAAGGTGCGGCGTGCCGCAGCCTCCTCAAGATCAGCCGTGCACGCCGCCCGCGGCGAGCTGTTCGTCGACCGACTTCGTCATCGGCGTCTCCACGTCGCCGGTGTGCCTGGTCGCCGCGGGCTCCAGCAGCATCACCCAGGTTTCTTCCTCGGACACGGGGCAGTGCTCCACGCCTTTGGGCACCACGTAGAGGTCGCCCTCGCCCAGCGTCACGTCCGCGCGGTCGCGGAAGCGCAGCGTCAGGCGGCCGCGGTGGACGATGAAGATCTCGTCTTCGTCCGCGTGGGCGTGCCAGACGAACTCGCCCTGCACCTTCGCGAGCTTGACGTACTGCCCGTTGGCCGCGGCGATCACGCGCGGCGACCAGTGCTCGGTGATGCCGCCGAACTCGGCGGGGATGTTCCGCACGCCGTCCATCTTCACCCTCCCGGTCAGAGCGCGGTGCGCAGCAGCACGCGGCCGCGCGGGCCGCCGGTGATCGCGCCGCGGTCGTAGATCTTTTCGCCGCGGAGCCAGGTCTGCTCCACCACGCCGGGGAGCACCGAGCCCACGTACGGCGAAAGCTTGTGGCGGTGCAGCAGCATCCCGGGCTCCACCAGGTACTCGGCGTCGGGGTCCAGCACCACCAGGTCGGCGTCGCGGCCGGGGGCAATGGCGCCCTTGCGGCGGTCCAGCCCGGCCAGGCGCGCGGGCGCGGCGCTCATCCACTGCGCCAGGTGCGCGGGAGTGTAGCCCCGCTCGCGCGCGTCGCGCCAGACGGCGCCCAGCCCCAGCTGCACCGATGCGATGCCGCCCCACGCGCGCACGAAGTCGCCCTCGTCGCGCAGCTTCATCTCGGGCGGGCAGGGGGAGTGGTCGGTGGCCACCAGGTCGATCCACCCCGCGCCGAGCGCCGTCCACAGGTCCTCGCGGTTCCCGGCCGAACGGATCGGCGGCGCGCACTTCATCTCGGTGGCGCCGTCGGGCACGTCTTCGGCGGCGAAGTGCAGGTAGTGCGGGCAGGTCTCCACGGTGATGGGGAGCCCCTCCTGCCGCGCCTGGTGGAGCGGCTCCAGCGCCTCCGCCGCGCTGACGTGCACCACGTGGACGTGCGTGCCGAGCTCGCGGACGAGGCGGACCAGCATCTCCACCGCCTCGACCTCCGCCGCGGGCGGGCGGGATGCCAGCCAGGTGGCGTAGCTGCGCGGGTCGGCGCCGGGTAGGGTGGCGGCGGCGACTTCGTCCAGCACCCGCGGCGATTCGGCGTGCACCAGCAGCGGCGCGCCCAGCTCGCGCAGCACCGGCATCGCCCGCCGCAGGTCGGCCTCGGAGACGTGGGTGAACTCGTCCACGCCGCTGGGGGAGAGGAAGCACTTGAAGCCCAGCACCCCCGCCTCCCACATCGCCCGCAGCTCGCCCGCGTTGCCCGGCACCACGCCGCCCCAGAGGCCCGCATCGACGAAGGTCCGCCCCGCGGCCGCCTTCGCCTTGGCCCACAGCGCCGCCTCGTCGGTGACGGCGGGGATGCTGTTGAGCGGCATGTCGACCAGGGTGGTGACGCCCCCGGCGGCGGCGGCGCGCGTGGCGGACTCCCACCCCTCCCAGTCGGCGCGGCCGGGGTCGTTCACGTGGACGTGCGTGTCCACCAGCCCGGGGATGATCCACTCGTCGCCGCACTCCACCACCGCGACCCCCGCCGGCACGTCGGCGAACGGGCGGACGGCGGCGATCACGCCGTCCCTGACCCACACGGCGGCGTCGCGCGTGCCGTCGGGCGTCACCACGTGCGCGGAGCGGAGGACGAGCGGTTCGGGCGTGTCGCTCACGGCGGTGCGGGCGAGGGGATTCGTGCAGCGGGACCTGCGCGCCAGGCCCGCGAAACTGCCGTGCGCGCGGGGCGATGGCAAGGCGCCGCTCCGGAACCGCCGCCGGTGGGGACGGAATCCGTTACGGTGCCCAGTCCAACCTCGATCTCAGTCCCAACCCCAATCCGGGTCCGGATCGGGGCGGATGAATCCGGGGCTCCGCGGCAACAACGGCACCAAGTCCGCCTGCGCGGACTGCGGGAGCGGCTTTGTCGCGACAGGCAAGCCGGGGTGTGACGCGCGGGCCGACCGCCGGTTGAAACCGGAGGCTGGAACTTCGGGAAGTCCGCCTGCGCGGACTGCGGGGCAGGCAACGGTGCGGCGTGACGAGGGGCGGCGTGGCCGCGGCTGGACCCTTTCCGACCCGTCCTGCCGCTGCGCGGGACCAAGGGGAGAACTGCAATGCTCGAGCAAAGGATCTGTGGGTGACCTTGCCGCGGGGCGATCCGGGGGCGAGGATTGGCGGCTCCCCCACCGATCACGCACCGCACGGACGGCTGATGATCCGCAGAAGATCTCGTGTCACGAGCAGGTCCAGCGCACTCGCGCACTCCCGCACTTGCGCACCCGTTTTGATCGCCGCGGCCGTCGCGATGGTTGTGGCCTGCGCCAGCGCCCCGCCGGCCCCGGTGCCAGCCCAGTCCGGGCGTCCGTACGTGGTGATGGTGTCGTTCGACGGGTTCCGGCACGACTATCCGGACCAGTGGCCGCTCCCCGCGCTGGCGCGGATGGAGCGCGACGGGGCACGGGCACGCGGGCTGGTGCCGACGTTCCCGAGCAAGACCTTCCCCAACCACTACGCCATCGTCACCGGGATGTACGCGGGGCACCACGGCCTGGTGGGGAACGAGATGTGGGACCCGGCGCGGCGCCGGCGCTACCAGACCGGCCGCGCCGAGCTGACGGGCGACGCGAGCTGGTACGGCGGCGAGCCGGTGTGGGTGACGGCCGAGCGGCAGGGGGTGAAGTCCGCGTCGTTCTTCTGGCCCGCGTCGAACGCGGCGATCGGCGGCGTGCGGCCCACCTACTGGAAGGAGTACGACGAGTCGGTGCCCGACACCGCGCGCGTGGACACGCTGCTGGCGTGGCTGCGGCTTCCGGCGGAGCGCCGCCCCCACCTGGTGCTGGGCTACTTCAGCGACGTGGACGAGGCGGCGCACACCCACGGCCCCGAGTCGCCCGAGTCGCGCGCCGCCGCCGAGACGGTGGACCGCATGCTGGCCCGCCTGCGCGAAGGCATCGCCCGGCTGCCGCACGGCGACAGCGTGACCGTGATCGTGGTCTCGGACCACGGCCTGACCGACACCGACAGCGCCGCGTTCCTGGCTGATTACGCGTCGCTCGACGACACCACGGCGGTGGTGACGGCGGTCACCTACGCGCAGCTCTTCTTCGGCGGCGACGTGGGCCGGACGGAGCGCGCGTGGGCGTCGCTGCGGCGGATGCCGCACGCGCACGTCTGGCGCAACGCCGAGATCCCCGAGCGCTACCACCTGAGCGGCAACCCGCGCGCCGGCGACGTTTTCGTGCTGATGGACCCGCCGTGGACGATCGGCCGCACGCGCCGCGGCCTTCCCGCCGGCTGGCGGCCCTCGCGCGGCAACCACGGCTACGATCCGGCGCTCCCTGACATGCAGGGGATCTTCTTCGCGGCGGGCTACGGGGTGCGGCCGGGGTCCACCCTGGGCCCGATCGAGAACGTGAACATCTACCCGTTCATCGCCCACTTGCTGCGCCTGCGCCCGGCGGAGGGGATCGATGGGAGGCTGGAGGCGACGGAGGGGATCCTGCGGCGGTAGGGGCGATCGGCGTGTCGTTGAACTAACGGCAGGTTCGCGAGGCCCGGCGGGTTGAAACCCGCCGCTGAAACATCGGAAAGTCCGCCTTCGCGGACTGCGGGGTGAGATTCGCGCCGACCGTTCGCATCCGCGCAGCCTACATGGTCTAGACCACGACAGGGGCGTAGGGGACGCATTTCACCCTGCACCCCTGTCGTGCTCGTGAGCCATCCTATCGTTGCGACGCCGCGCCATCATCCCACAACAGGCGCGGAAAGACTCCGCTGCTACACATCGATGTGGACGCCGCAGTCCGCGAAGGCGGACTTCCCGAAGTTCCAGCGGCGGGTTTCAACCCGCCGTCCACGGCCGATCAAGTCTGCCGCTCTGCCACCATCACCGGATCGACAGCGCGATCAGCGTCTGCGCGGCCCAGTAGGTGGCGAGCACCAGCGGCTGCGCGCCTGGGAAGGGGCGGCGGAAGCGGTCCAGCGCGAGCGCCGAGTCGCTGGCCACGAACAGGACCCCGCCGGCCGCCGCGAGCACCCCGCCGGGCAGACCCGCGGCGCCCCGCTCGGCCGCCTGCCACGCCATCACCAGCAGCGCCGCGGCGTAGACGATCACCGCCGCCTTCAGCGCGCGCGGCACGTGCGGGAGCAGGATGCGCAGCAGCACCGCCGCGTACGCCACGGACGGCACGATCACCCACCACGTCGCCGGCAACGCGGTCCACCCGTCCGTGAATGCGCCGGTGTACAGCAGGTGCGCGACCAGGAACGCAACCAGGCCCGCCACGAACCGGTCCTTCGGCAGCATCAGGAACACGTCGCCGAAGAGCGAGAACAGCAGCCCCGCCATCACCAGCGGCTCGTAGAACGGCTGCGCGGACGGACGATGCCACGCCAGCAGCAGGATCAGCAGCGTGGTGAGCGGCTTGAGCACGTACACGCCGCGCCGCCAACCGCGCACGGTGGCCACGATCGCCGCCACCGCGCAGATCGCGATGGCGGCCAGGTAGTAAGCCGTGCGGTCGGGGTGGTCGATGATGACGTAGTCCACGCGAAGGCGGCGACCGGTCAGAACCGCGAGGGAAGGTCGAGGAGCCGGCGGCCAGTGGAGCCCGGCACGAGGTGGCGCCCCCAGTAGTGGCTGGCATCGTACCGCGCGCCGCGCCGCGTTTCGACCGTCATGCTCGAACCGTCGATCTGGATCCACTGCTCGGTCTCACCGGCGGCGGGATCGTTCGCCGCCGCCTCCCATCCACCGAACGATTCCAGCTGCCGCACGATCGCGCGCGCCTTCCTCGGCGGCGCGGAGGCGAGCAGGCAGAAGCCGAACCCGTCCTTGTGCTGGATCGGCCCGCAGCGCGACTCCCTTTGCAGGCGGGGCTCGAAATCGGCGAACACTGGATTCTGGTGGATCGGGCCGTCGATCCACCAGGCGTACACGTCGGTCGTGGCCACGCCGCGCCGGTCGGCCACGCGGATGAGCCGGTGGGGGATCCCCAGGCCGTAAGGCCAGAGGCGGATCTCCCGCTCGCCCGGCCCAAGGGTCACGTCGCGCAGCGGACGCAACCCCAGCGCGACCGCGGGCGCATCGTACGGTACCGCGTCGCGCGAGCGAGAGGCGCGGCCCGGCGGCGCGAGGTCGGCCGTTCGGCTGGCCACCGGCTCGGCGCAGGCGGCCACGGCCAGCGCGAGGAGTGCGGCCAGGGTGCTAGGGACCGTCATGCGGATGGCTCCGTGCGCGGGTTACGGCGGCGTTTCAATGTAAACGCGCGTCCCGGCGGATCCCACACGAAAAAAGCACCACCGGCCGCTTGGACCGGTGGTGCTTTTGTTCTGCCGCTTCCCGGCGCGATGCCGCTAAAGCATCCCGCCGCTCGCGCGGAGAGGTTCGCCTTGTTGCCTCGGCGTTAGCCGACGCGGCGATCGCTTGCCCGTGCCAGGTTGCGAGCAGGAGTCGTAATGGACAAGGGATCACCTCCTTTTTTCGGGTTGAACATCGGGCGTGGACACCGGAGCCTTGCGGCTCCGCACGTCCGCCCGCGCGGGTACGCGGGCGGCCCGTAAAACGCTGCGACGAATCTATCAGCGCTGAGGGTTTCGCGCAAGTGCTTGGCGGGGCCGCAGATACACCCGGGCCCCCGCTCAGAGGCCATCCGGGACGGTGATCGTGCCCTCGGCCACGGCCACGGCGGCGCCGCCGGCCATCACCCGCACGGTGCGGCCGCCGCGCTTCACGGCGCCGGCCTCGATGCGGCTGGGGCGGCCCATCTTCACTCCCTGGTCGATCGTCCAGCCGAAGGTGCCCTCGTCGTCGGCCAGGCGCCCGGCGAGGGAGCCGGCCAGGGTGGCGGCGGCCGAGCCGGTGGCGGGGTCTTCGGCGATCCCCATGTCCTGCGCGAACATGCGGGCGTAGAGCGAGCTCCCGGCCGCCAGCTCGCCCGCGAACAGGTACAGGCTGCGCCCGAACTCGTGCGAGAAGCCGGTGTTCCAGGCGGGGATGTCGAGGGTCGCCCGGTCCACCGCCTCGCGATCGGCCAGGTGGATGAAGGCGAAGGGGACGCCTACGCTGGCGAACCACGCCTCGCGCACCGCATCCACCCCGAGCGACAGCGCCGCCGCGGCGGTCTCGCGCGACGGATGCGCGTACGGGCTCTTCACCTCGGTCTCCAGGTTCAGCCGGGCGAACGCCCGCGCGTCGCTCACCTCCACGTCCACCGAGACGGGGCCGACGCCCTCTTCGAAGACCACGGTGCCGGTGCGCGGGATCAGCCCCTCGCGCGCGAGCACCGCGGCCGTCCCGACGGTGGGATGGCCCGCGAAGGGTAGCTCGTTGGCGGGGGTGAAGATGCGGACGCGGAAGGCGTGCGCGGGGTCGCTCGCCGGGAGCACGAAGGTGGTCTCGGAAAAGTTGAACTCGCGCGCCAGCGTCTGCATGGCGCGGTCCGACAGCCCGCGCGCGTCGGGGAGCACGGCCAGCTGGTTGCCGCCGAACGCCTGCTCGGTGAACACGTCGGCGATGATGAAGCGGTGCGGCATCGGGGGCTCCGGTCGGGGTGAGTGAGGTCGGGGGGGGATGCGGATCAGCGCGCCACCAGGTCGATCTCCACCAGCGCGCCCAGCGGCAGCGCCGCCACGCCGATGGTGGTCCGCGCCGGGTACGGCGCGGAGAAGTGGTGCGCGTACACCTCGTTCATCGCGGCGAAGTTGCCGATGTCGGTGAGGTAGACGCCGACGCGCACCACGTCGTCGAGCGTGCGGCCGGCGGCCTCGAGCACGGCGGCCAGGTTGTGGATGGCCTGCTCGGTCTGCTCGGCCACCCCGCCGTGCACCAGCGCGTCGGTGTGCGGGTCCGTCCCCACCTGCCCGCTCAGGAAGATCAGCTCTCCCGCGCGGACGCCGACCGAGAACGGCCCGGGGGAGGGCGGGAGCTTGTCGCTGGTGATGGCGTCGCGGGGCATGGTGGTCTCCTCGTGGAGAGGTGAAGGCCGGCCCCGCCGCCGGGGGGCAGAGCGAATGAATTCGCTGCAACGACAACACGAAGTCCGCCTTCGCGACGCCTTCGCGGACTACCGGCTCCGGTGCGGACGCGGCGGCGGTGAGCGGAAGCGGCTTGGGCCCCTCCCGAAAATCCGCGAACGATACGGCTGTTCGCGATTTTCGACCTCCCCAAAACCAGCCTGGGGAGGTTGGAACCACGCTAACCGCCGCACGATCCCGCTGTTGGAGCCTCGCGCGGTTTGCGAGGCTTTTCGTCGTGGTTGCTGCGGCTTCAGCCGCCGGTGCGAGGTCGGCTGAATGGCCGCAGCCTCGCCGTCAGAACAGCCCCTGCAGCTGGCCGCCGTCCACCTGGATGGCGGTGCCGGTGAGGAAGCTGGCGCGCTCGCTGGCCAGGAACGCCACCACCGCCGCCATCTCGCGCGGGTCGCCGCTGCGGCCCAGGGGGATGCCGGCGGCGCGGCTGGCCAGCAGCTCGTCCACGCCTCGCCCCTCGCGCGCGGCGCGCATGCGGGCGAGCTCGGCGGCGCGGGCGGTGTCGAAGTGGCCGGGGAGCACGCTGTTCACCAGCACGTTGTCGGGCGCCGCCTCGGTGGCCAGCGTCTTCGCGAAGCCCAGCATCCCCGCGCGCGCCGTGTTGGACAGGATCAGTCCGGGGATCGGCTGCTTGGCGCTCATCGAGGTCAGGAAGATCACCCGGCCCCAGCGCCGCGCGCGCATCCCCGGCACCGCCGCCTGCGCCAGGCGGATGCTGCCGAGCAGGTTCATCTCCAGCGCGGCGCGGTACTGCTCCTCGCTCGTCGTCTCGAAGGTGGTGGAGGGCGGCCCGCCTGCGTTGGCGACCAGGATGTCGACCGGCCCCAGCGCCGCCTCGGCCTCGCGGACGAAGCGCTCGGCGTCGCCCGGCACGGTGACGTCGCCGGCGATCACGTGCGGCGGCGTTCCGGTCTCCGCGGCGATCGCCTCGGCCTCGCGGCGCAGCACGTCTTCGCGGCGGGCGGCCATCGCCACGCGGGCTCCCTCGGCGGCCAGCTCGCGCGCGATCGCCAGCCCCAGCCCGCTCGAGGCGCCGGTCACCAGCGCCACCTTTCCCCGCAGCCCCAGTTCCATCGTCATCCACCCCGTTCTGAGCGTGTCCGCCGCCCGCCACCCTTGTCGCGCGGCCCCGAATCCATCATCTTCGTGGAAGGATACTCGTCAATTAGCTAATTGGCAATATGTCTATCGCAAGTGCGCTGCGGGCGCTGGCCAACGAGAAGCGGCTGCAGATCCTGGAGTGGCTGAAGGACCCGGTGGCCAACTTTCCGCCGCAGGTGGACGGCGACCTGGTGGAAGACGGTGTGTGCGCGGTGTGGATCGCCGAGAAGCTGGGGGTGAGCCAGCCCACGCTCAGCGAGCACATGCGTGTGCTGACCACCGCCGGCCTGGTGCGCGCCCGGCGCATCAAGCAGTGGACCTTCTACCGGCGCAACGAGGAGCGCATCGCCGAGCTCAAGCGCGAGATCGCGGAGCACGTCTGAGCGCGCGCGCCGGCCCGATCTGTCGGGGAGGGGGCGGCTGAAGCCACGGCTACAACGACAGGAAGCCTCCCAAAACTGCGGGAGGCTTCTTCGTTGTGGGCGCGGCGTCAGTGCCCGGCTTTTGGTTCCAGATGGTTGTAAATTTAGATATCCCAAGGCGTTAGATGTCATCCTGAGGAGCCGCCGCGCTTGAATTGCGTCCGCACCGGACCATGGCGGCGACGAAGGATCTGTGGCCTGCTCCGGCGCGGGAGGCGGCCTGACGCTCGGACGTCGAGGATAGATCCTTCGGCCGCCGCCCGGCCGTGGCGTGGACGCGAGTGCGGTGCGGCGGCGACCTTAATCGAAAGTCCGGCCAGCCTCGCTCACCGGCGGCTGAAGCCGCAGCAACAACCACGAAAAGCCTCGCAAACTGCGCGAGGCTTCAACAGCCTGGACTCGTGTGACCACTTTCATCCTCCGTGGTCACGCGCAACGCGGTGGACGACTCAGGATGACATTTCTGGGGTCGTGCGGGATGCCGGGACAAGTATGGAAGTTCAGGCATCCAGCACGTAGCACCTGGCACCTGGCACTTCATTGCCGTGCGAACTCACCGGCGACGGGGACGTCGGTGATCCGCATCCACGCCTCGGCGTGCTGCTCCAGGAAGAGCGGCAGGTCGGGCGAATCGGCGCCGCTGATCACGGTCTTGCGGCGGCCGTCGTGCAGCAGCGCGCCCAGATTGTAGGTGCACGACACGCCGTTGCGGCCGCGCGACACCTTCTCCTCGCAGTACAGCTGCCGCACCTCGGCGATGGCGTAGTCGCGGCTTCCCGGCCAGGGGAGCGGCCCATGCCGCACGCGCATCCGGCTGCCGTCGAGCGTGATGGTGGTAGTGTTCAGGTAGCCGCAGACCACCCAGTAGGTGAGCCCGACGCCCACCGCCACGTGCAGCACGGGGAACACGGCCATGATCAGGTTTCCGCTCGCCAGCGCCATCCCGTACCAGAACACCAGGAACCCGTCCCAGAACAGGCAGAAGAAGGTCAGGAAGATGAACTTGGGGCCGAACCAGCGATAGGCGATGGTCAGCTCGCCGTTGCTCTCGCTCAACACCACCTTGTCGGGCTTCCCCGCCAGCGGCCGGGCGTGGGCCGGCGCCGCCGCCAGCTCGGGCGACGTGTCGAAGCGGAAGACGTTGTTGCAGGTGCGGCACTTGGCCAGGCCCGTGGACAGGTTCACGTCGTCGGCGGCAACGGGCACGCGGCAGCTGGGGCAGACGATCTTCATGCGGCCTTCTGGGGATCGGAGGGACGGCATGCCGGGTGGGGACGGCGGCGAGTGGGTGGGGACGACGAAACATCGGCAGGCGCGCGTCGCCGGTCAACGCTCCGGCGGGTCCAACGCAGAACGGCAGCCCGGGCGGGCTGCCGTTCTGCGTCGAGATGCCCGCGCGTCCGCGCCGTCAGCGCCCGCGTCCGTCGCGGATGATCAGGACGACGGGGAGGCCCACCATCAGCATGTGCTGCACCAGGTTGATGAAGAACTTCACGTTGATGGTGGGGAAGCCGCGTCCGGTCGCGCTGAACGGCACCACCACGTAGTTCATCCCCAGGTACACCACCACGCCGTACAGCAGCCCCACGATCACCGCGCCCCCCGTGGTGCTCACCCACCGCCGCAGCGTGGGAGAGACGCGCACGGCCACGTAGAACCCGATCGTCCACAGGAAGGCGACCACCACGTGCAGGAAGGCGCCGAGCACGGCCGTCCGCATCCCGCCCGCGCGCGCCGCCTGCGGACCGATCAGCCCCGCGGCGACAGAGTGGAAGAGCTGCTCGGTGGTGATCACCTTCTGCACCACCACCCAGTTCAGCCACGCGTACAGGATGTCCAGGAACGCCATCACGGCGCCCGCGGTCACGATGCGGCGCACCGCGATGGGCTCGCGCGTGTGGAGCGGAACGGCAACGGTCGACATGGGGATGCGTCCTCGGTGTGCCGGTGGCCTGGGGTGCCGGCCCGGGTCAGGTCAGCGGGCCGGCGGGATGAATGGCGGGATGTGCGGAACGACGGGCGCGGCGGGATTCTGACGCCGCGGTCAGCCGCGGTCTGGGAGCAGCGCGGAAAAGTGCATCTCGGCGGGGTCCAGCGAGCAGGAACGGCTCCCGTGCAGCTCACGGCTCACCGGCACGCCGAATCACGTGCGCGTCACCTCCACGCGCTGCTCCACGCTGCAGCGCTCGCGGCGGGTGGCGCGAAAGCGGTCGATCCCCCGGTCCAGGCGTGCCGCATCGCCGCGCGAGAGCTCGCCCGAGCGCGTGTGGGTGCGAAAGCCCGCCCCGCGCGCGGTCGCGGTGTAGCGCACGCCCGCCCGCGTTCCGGTGAAGGTGATCCGCGCGCGGGTAAGGCCCCCGCAGTTGTGCAACGTGTAGTGCACCACCACGTGCTCCCCTGGCGCAAGCTCGGCGAAGCGCGTGGCGCGTCCGCGGGTGGCCGGCTGCACCGCCAGCACCAGCGCGCCGGCGACCAGCGGATGCAGCATCGGGTGGCGCTTCCACCAGCGACGGACGAAGGAGAGGATGCGTTTCATCAGCGTACCTCTCGGGTCAGCTCGCAGCCGTCGCGTTCCACCAGCGCGCCAGCAGGTTGGCGCAGACGCAGCGGCGGTAGTCGGCGGTGGAGCGGATGTCGTCGATCGGGGTGATCTCGTCCATCAGCATGCGCTGCGCCTCGTCGATGCTCGCGCCGCCGGCGAGCGCGGCTTCTGTTCTCGGCAGACGGACCACCGTCGCCGCGACGCTGCCGAAGGCGATGCGGGGCTGCTCCCCTCGCACGGCGGCCAGGACGACCTTGCTGATCGCCTGCGCGGCGCGCGTGCCCACCTTGCGGAACCACTGTCCGGCGGGGACGGGTGGGATCTCGATCGCCACGATCAGCTCGTCCGGCCGCATCACGGTGGCGCGGTAGCCGGTGTAGAATCCGTTGAAGGGCACCCGCCGCTCGCCGTCCGCGCTGCGAAGGACGATGACGGCGTCGGCGACGGCGAGCACGGGGAGGGTGTCGCCCGCGGGGGAGCCGTTGGCCACGTTGCCCGCCAGCGTGCCGCGGTTCTGGATCTGCACGCCACCCACCTCGCGGCAGGCCGCGGCCAGGATCGGCAGGCGCTCGGCGACGATCGGCGAGCGCGCCAGCTCGGTGTGCGTGGTGAGCGCGCCGATGCGCATCCCGCCGTCCACGGCCTCGATCCCACGCAGCTTGTCCAGCCCCCAGATGTCCAGGAAGCGCGCGGCGGGAAGGGTGCCGAAGTTCAGCGATACGTACACGTCGGTGCAGCCGGCCAGCGGGATGCGCGGCGCGTCGTCGCGCAGGATCGCCAGCGCTTCATCGACCGACGCCGCCTTGCGCAGGTCCAGCGTGCTGACGGCGGTCCTCACGAAATGGGCTCCGCGTGAGTGGCCTGCAGGACGGCGCGGTAGATGGCCTCGTAGCCGGTGCAGCGGCACAGGTTGCCGGCCAGCCGCGTGCGCACTTCGTCGATCGTCGGCTCGGGCCCCAGCGTCATCGCGGTCATGATCATCCCCGGCGTGCAGATGCCGCACTGCGCGCCGCCCAGGTCGCAGAACGCGCGTTGAAGCGGGTGGTCGCCGCCCAGGCCCTCGATCGTCATCACCTGGGCGCCCTCCACCTGCGCGAGGGGGACCAGGCACGAGCACACCGCCTCGCCGTCCACCAGCACGGTGCAGGCGCCGCACTCGCCCTCGCCGCAGCCTTCCTTGGTACCGGTAAGCCCGCACTCTTCGCGCAGCACGTCCAGCAGCCGCGCCATCGGGTGCGACTGGACGTCGGCCTGCGCGCCGTTCAGCGTGAATTGCATCAGCCAGCGGCTCCCGCGGATACAAAGCCGGAGCCGATCGTCCACCCGCCCGCCGCGGAGAGTTCATACGGCGCGTTCCCCGAGTCGGTCCATCCGATACCGGCGAGCGTAATCCCGCGCGGTGCATTGGCGGAGCCGACCATGCCGCCGCCCGCCGTGGAGACCTCCGACGGCGCATTCCCCGAACCGATCCATCCGGTACCGGCGAGGGACATCTCTTCCGGCGCGTTGCCGGAGCCGAATCCGTGGCCGGAGCCGACCAGGATGGGCGCGT
Organism: Longimicrobium sp.; assembly: GCA_035689035.1. Taxonomy (GTDB): domain Bacteria; phylum Gemmatimonadota; class Gemmatimonadetes; order Longimicrobiales; family Longimicrobiaceae; genus Longimicrobium. The sequence goes on from DASSME010000492.1 coordinate 16,177, forward strand.
TGCCGGAGCCCATCGTGCCCGGACCCTGCATCTGGATCGGAGCGTTGCCGGCGCCGACGAGTCCGCCACCCTTCATCTCGATCGGTGCCGTGCCCGCTCCACCGAAATGTCCGGCTACTGTTTCCGCGGGTGCGTTGCCGGAGCCGAACGTGTGGCCAGACGAAGCAATCCATTTGGGCGCGCCGCCGGAACCGAAGCCGATGCCTGCCGCGAAGACGGGGGCATTGCCCGAGCGCATACCGTAGCCATCCATCGCCATCTCGCGCGGCGAATTGCCCGAGCCGACCCACCCGCTGCCCGCCACGGACACCGGCGCATTGCCTGAACCCATCGTGAAACCGCCCGCCGACACCGGTGCGTTCCCCGAGCCCAGGCCGAGCCCACCAGCGGCGAGGGGTGCGTTGCCAGAACCCATTCCGAATCCATCCGCCGAGGCCGGCGCGGTGCCCGAGCCAGCCGTCCCGATGCCCGCCACGGACAGGGGTGCGGCGCCGGACCCGAACGTCCCTCCCCCGGCTGCGGGCGTGGGGCCATGCCCGGAGCCCATGCCGCCGCTGCCGACCGAGGCACCGCTGTCGGCCGCGCTCGCCCGCGGGAGATTCGGGGCGGCGGCGTTTCGCGCGGAATCGTTCTGAGGCATGGGAATTCGGGGTGATGGATGGATGTGAAGCCTCGCGGGGTTTGCGAGGCTTTTCGTGGTGGTTGCTGCGGCTTCAGCCGCCGGTGCGATCCATCATGCCCCCACCGGCTCGGCCGCCGCGTCGATCCGCGGCGCGCCCAGCATCAGCTCGGGGACGGCGGGGATCTCGCGCACGTCCCAGCCCAGGTGGCGGATGGCGTTGACCACGGCGGCGGCGGGGCCGTCCATCGGCATCTCGCCCACGCCCTTGGCGCCGAAGGGACCGTGGCGCGACGGGTTCTCCATCACCGTCACCGCCATCCGCGGCGTGTCGAGCGTGGTGGGGATCGTGTAGTTGGTCAGCGTCGCGTTCAGCATGGCGCCGTCGCGGGTCACCACGCGCTCGTTCAGGGCCCAGCCGACGGCCTGCGCCGTGCCGCCCTCGATCTGGTTCACCACCAGCATCGGGTTGATGGCCCGGCCGACGTCCTGCACCGCCCACACGTCCGTCGCCCGGACCTCCAGCGTGTCGGGGTCGAGCTCCACCTCCACCACGTCGCACCCCCAGCCGTAGGTGGCGTAGGCGTCGCCGCGGTAGGTGGCGTCGTCCCAGTTCACGTCGGCCGGCTTCTCGTACTCGCGGATCACCATCGTCCGCCCGTGCCGGCGGAAGTGCTCGGCGGGATGCACGTCGCCGAGCTGTTCGCGCAGCTCGTACGCGGCGCGCAGCAGGATGCCGCCCACGATCATGCAGGTCCGCGACGCGACGGTCGGGCCGCTGTCGGGGACCACGGCGGTGTCGGGCTGCGCGGGCTCCACGTCGTCGAAGGGGACGCCCAGCGCGTCGGCCACGATCTGCGCGTGCATCGTCCGCGTCCCCTGCCCGATCTCGGTGCTGGCGACCAGGATGCGCACGCCGCGCTCGGTGGTCTCCAGCGCCGCGCGGCTCTTGAGCATCACCTCGCCGCTGCCGGTGAAGCCGCTGCCGTGGAAGAAGAGCGAAAGGCCGATCCCGCGGTGGGTCCCCGTGTACTCCTGGCGCTTGCGGTGGAAGTCCGACCGCTCCACCGCCTCACGCAGCGTTTCCAGCGCCGAGCAGTCTTCTTCGATCAGCTGGCCGGTGGCCGTGGTGTCGCCGGGGCGGATGGCGTTGATCTCGCGCAGGCGCACGGGGTCCATCCCCAGCGCCTCGGCGATGCGCTCGACGTGCACCTCGGTGGCGAACTGCGTCTGCGGGGCGCCGAAGCCGCGGAAGGCGCCGTTGGGGGGCGCGTTGGTCATCACCGCGCGGCCGTCGATGCGCACGTGGTCGCAGCGGTACGGCCCGCCCGCGTGGATGCAGCCGCGCGAGAGGACCACGGGGCTGAGCGTGCAGTACGCGCCGCCGTCCATCAGCACGTCGATGTCCATCGCCACGATCCGCCCGTCGTTCATCACCCCCGTGCGGTGCTTGACGATCGACGGGTGGCGCTTGGTGGTGGCCACCATGTCTTCGGTGCGGTCGTACACGATCTTGACCGGGCGGCCGCTCTTGCGCGCCAGCAGCGCCGCGTGGCCGGCCAGCAGCGACGGGTACTCTTCCTTGCCGCCGAAGCCGCCGCCGGTCTCGCTCTGCACCACGCGCACCTTCTCGTCGGAGAGCGTGAGCAGCACCTTGAGCGCCTTGTGCACGTAGTACGGGCACTGCAGCGAGCCGTGCAGGGTGATCCCGCCGTCCGCCTCGGGGACGGCGATCACCCCGTTGGGCTCGATGTAGACGTGCTCCTGCGCGCCGGTGCGGTACTCGCCCTCGATCACGCGGTCCGCCCCCGCCAGCGCGGCCTCCACGTCGCCCTTCTCGATCAGGATGTGCTTGAAGGTCTCGGCGGCGTGCAGCGGGTCGAAGTTGGGCGTCTCGGTCTCGTACTCGATCTCCACCCGGGCGGCCAGGAGCTTTTCGCGGTCCTC
>DASSME010000493.1:0-7862 GCA_035689035.1 Longimicrobium sp.
GGATGCGATGAAGCGAATCTTCCGCCGCCCCGTCTCGCGCGCCGCGCTCGCGCTGGCCGCCGCCGGGCTGGCCGCCTGGGCCGCCGCGCCCACCCGGGTGCCGGGCGAAACGCGCACGGGCTGGCTGAACGTGGTCTGGCAGACGCGCGGCACGCAGAACCAGCTGGCGCACGTGGGGCTGTACCTGGTCGACGAGAGCGGCGCCGCCACCGAGCTGCGCGCGACTCCCGAGGACCTGGCCCCCCTCGGCGGCCTGCTCAAGGTCACCGGCCGCCGCGTGACCGTCACCGGCGACCTCACCACGGCGCTGGACGGGCGCTCGCTCCCCACGCTGCGGGTGCGCACCCTCACACCGCGGCAGGGCCCGCGCGCCGCGCTCGCCGCCGCGCAGGAGGGGCCGCGGGCGTACGTCACCCTGGTCTGCCGCTTCCCCGACCTGGGGAGCGAGCCGAACGGGATCGCCACGCTGCAGAAGTGGATGGGCGCCGCCTACCCGGGGCTGGACCACTACTGGCGCGAGAACAGCGAGAACCGCGTGAGCATCGACGCGGCGTTCTCGGGGCCGTACCTGATGCCCTCGCCCTCGTCGGCGTATCGGACGGGCGACAAGACCGAGCTGGGGAAGCTGGCGCAGGACTGCACGCACGCCGCCGACGCGGACATCGACTTCTCGAAGTACGCCGGCATCAACATGCAGTTCAACTCCACCCTCTGGGGCTACAGCTGGGGTGGTGGATGGACGCTGACGCTCGACGGGCAGACGCACAGCTGGGCCACCACCTGGATGGCGAGCTGGGCCACGCAGGCCACCTACGCGCACGAGACCGGGCACTCGCTGGGGCTGCCGCACTCGTCGGGGCCGTACAGCGCGGTGTACGACAGCCGGTGGGACGTGATGAGCGGCGGCGGGACCACCGACCCGTCGGTGGGCACGCGCGTGGCGCCGCACACCATCGCCTTCCACAAGGACCTGCTGGGGTGGATCCCCGCGCAGCGGAAGTACGTCGCCCGCCCCGGCGCCACGGCGGCCATCGACCTGGTGCGCGACGCGCTCCCCGGGGCGGCGGGGTACCAGATCGCGGTGGTCCCCGTCGGCGCCACGGGGCGTACCTTCCTGACCGTGGAGGCGCGGCGCTTCGCCGGCTACTACGACGCGCAGGGGCGCCTCCCCGGCGAAGCGGTGATCCTGCACTTCGTGAACCTGGACGACGACATCGGCTCGCTCGCGCGCGTGGTGGACGTGGACAACAACCAGGACCCCAACGACGCGGGCGCCCAGTGGCTGCCGGGCGAGACCTACACCAACCTGGCCATCGGAGTCGCCGTCCGCGTGCTGAGCGCCACCGTCGACGGCTTCCGCGTGGAGATCAGCACGGTCGGCAACATCTCCATCGCGGGTGACTCGGTGCTCCCCGCGGGCGTGGTGGGCGCGGACTACACCGCCTCGCTCACGGCCACGGGCGTGTCGGCCGGCGCCACCTGGGCGCTCGCCACCGCCGACGCGCCCCCGGGCGTCACCCTGCAGCCCAACGGCCAGTTCACGGGCGTGCCGGCGCAGGCCGGCACCTACCGCTTCGCCGTGCGCGTGACCGACGCCAACGGTTTCGGCGCGAAGCAGGTGCGCATCGACGTCACCGCGCCGCAGGTGGCGCAGGCGGCGGTGCTCGGCGCCCTCCTTTCCGGCGGCACCCTGGACACCGCCCAGCAGCGCTACCTGGACGCCGCCGGCAACCGCAACGGCCGCTTCGACGTCGGCGACGTGCGGGCGTGGATGATCGAGCAGGGGACGCTCACTCCCTGAGTTCTACGGCTCTCGTGAGTGCACGATATCGCCCCGGTGGACCGAGATCCGCCAGGGCGACGTCGTGCCAGTTCCGCGAGTCCGGTTGCCGCACGAGCTCTGCTGAACCGGGTCACACGGAGCAGCGGAGGGCAACGGAGCAGCGGAGAACTGCGGGATCGAGCAGGTCCCCCGCCGCCGGTCCCTGCGATCAGGTCTCCACCCTCACGACATACCACGGCCGCGCGTGGGGACTCCCTTTCGCGCCCGGGCACCTCGGCTGCGCCGAACCCGGTAGTCCGCGAAGGCGTCGCGAAGGCGGACTTCGTGTCGTCGTTGCAGCGACTTCATTCGCCCTGCTACGCGGGGCCCGGCGGTTGATTCGCCCCCTTTCCGCCATTCATCCCCTCGCCGATCGATCGCCGCTTGCACGGCGTATGGGGGCGGAACTCCACGGGGTGAACGGGGTTCACCGTGCGGGCTGGCGGGCCCAGCGGGCCGGTGCTAATCTCTTAGCTTATCTCTCTCGGCAACACATCACACCCGAAAGGCGCCTAGCACATGAAACGCCTCGTCGTGCCGCTCCTGCTGCTGGCCGCGCCGCTGGCGGCCCAGGAGGTGAGCATCCCCCACACCACCTTCACCCTGAACAACGGGCTGAAGGTGATCGTGGCGGAAGACCACTCCACCCCCGTGGCGGCGGTGAACATCTGGTACAAGGTGGGCTCGGGGTACGAGCGCCCCGGCCGCACCGGCTTCGCCCACCTCTTCGAGCACGTGATGTTCATGGGGAGCGGGCACGTCGGCACCGGCGTGTTCGACCAGCTGCTCGAGGGCGCCGGCGCCAGCAACAACGGCAGCACCACCACCGACCGCACCAACTACTACGAGATCCTCCCCAGCAACGCCGTGCCCCTGGCGCTCTGGCTCGAGGCCGACCGCATGGGCACCCTGCTCGACTCGCTGACGCAGAGCAAGCTCGACCTGCAGCGCGGCGTGGTGCAGAACGAGCGCCGCCAGCGCTACGAGAACCAGCCGTACGGGCTCATGTGGGAGATCGCGTACGACGCGCTCTACCCCGCCGGCCACCCGTACCACTGGACCACCATCGGCTCCATGGCCGACCTGAACGCCGCCAGCCTGGACGACGTGAAGGGCTTCTTCCGCAACTACTACACGCCCAACAACGCCGTCCTCACCGTGGCCGGCGACGTGAACGCGGCCGACGTGCGCCGCTGGGCCGAGCAGTACTTCTCCTGGATCCCGCGCGGGCCCGAGGTCACGCGGCCCACGGTGAACGTGCCGCCGATCCCCGCCACGCGCTACATCACCAAGGAAGACCGGGTCACGCTCCCGCAGCTGACCATGGTATGGCGCACCGGCCCGCGCTTCAGCCGCGACGAGGCGGCGCTGACCGCCCTGGCGCAGATCCTGACCGGCGGCAAGAGCAGCCGCCTGTACAAGCGGCTGGTGTACGAGCGGCAGGTGGCGCAGAGCACCAGCGCCTTCAACGACGCCAACCGCCTGTCGGGCGACTTCTGGGTGATCATCCGCGGCAAGCCGGGCACCCAGCTCGACAGCATGGAGACCGCCGTTCTGGAGGAGATCCAGAAGGTGGCCGCCACCCCGCCCACCGCCGACGAGCTGCGCCGCGTGGTGAACGGGATCGAGACGCAGTTCGTGGCCAGCCTGGAGACGGTGCAGAACAAGGCCGACCAGCTGAACGACTACGAGTACTTCGCCGGCGACCCCGGCTTCGTGGGCCGCGACCTGGCCCGCTACCGGGCGCTCACCCCCGCCGACGTCCAGCGCGTGGCGCGCGAGTACCTGCAGGGGAAGAACCACCTCGTCCTCAGCTTCGTGCCGCAGGGCAAGCCGGAGCTCGCAGCCACGGAGAACCGCTGATGAACCGCACCCGAGCCGTAGCGCTGGGCGCCCTGATCGCCGCGCTCCCCGCGGCCGGCGCCGCGCAGAACCAGTTTCCCACCACGCCGCCGCAGCTGGGCGCCGCGCCGGCCGTGAACCCGCCCGTGCCGGTGCAGCGCACCCTGGCCAACGGGATGAAGGTCCTCTACGTCCGCCAGCCCGAGCTCCCCGTGGTCAGCGCCGTGCTGGTGATCCGCGGCGCCGGGACCACCGAGGACCCGGCCGCGCTCCCCGGGCTGGCCAGCTTCACCGCGTCGATGCTGGACGAGGGCGCGGCGGGGAAGAGCTCGCTGCAGATCGCCGACGCGCTGGACCTGCTGGGCGCCAACCTCTCCACCTCCGCGGGGTGGGACGCGGCGCAGGTGAGCCTGTACGTGCTGAAGAAGAACTTCCCCGCGGCGCTCGGCATCATGAGCGACGTGGTGCTGCGCCCCGACTTCCCGGCCAACGAGGTGCAGCGCGTGCGCGACGAGCGCGTCACCAACCTCACCCGCGCGCGTGACGAGCCGGGCGCGATCGCCGGGAACGCCTTCCAGGCGCTGGTCTACGGCGCGCAGCACCCGTACGGCCGCTTCGCCACGGTGGAGGCCACCCGCACCCTGGACCGCGACCGGGTGACCGCCTTCCACCATGCCGCCTACCGCCCCGAGAACGCCACGCTGATCCTGGTGGGCGACGTGGACGCGGCCGCCATGAACGCGCAGGTGGAGCAGGCGTTCGGCGGCTGGCGGGCGATGGGCGCGGCGCCGGCGATGGAGGGCGCGCTCACCGCCCCGCAGATCGGCGCCACCACCATCTACCTGGTGGACAAGCCCGGCGCGGCGCAGAGCGAGATCCGCATCGGCCACCCCGGCGTGGCACGCAACACCCCCGACTACTTCGCGCTGCAGGTGCTGAACACGCTGCTGGGCGGCGCCTTCACCAGCCGGCTGAACCTGAACCTGCGCGAGACGCACGGCTGGACGTACGGCGCGCGCAGCGGCTTCAGCATGCGCCAGGCGGCCGGGCCGTTCACCGCGCAGGCCGGCGTGGTGACGGCGAAGACGGATAGCGCCCTGGTCGAGTTCTTCAGCGAGCTGAACCGCATCCGCAGCGAGCCGATCCCCGCGGACGAGCTGGAGAAGGCCAAGCGCTACGTGGCGCTGGGCTTCCCGCAGGACTTCGAGACCACGCAGGACGTGGCCGGCCGGCTCAGCGAGCTGGTGACCTACGGGATCGACCCCAACTTCTTCGGCAGCTACGTGTCGCGCATCATGGCGGTCACGGGCGACGACGTGAAGCGCGTGGCCAACCAGTACGTGCGCCCCGGCAACTCCGTCGTCGTGGTGGTCGGCGACCGCTCGCAGATCGAGGCCGGGATCCGCGCGCTGAACCTGGCCCCGGTGCAGGTGAAGGACGTGGGCGAGTTCGTGCGCTGACCCACGCAGAGGACAGCGGAGGGCGGAGGCGCGTGGACAATCTGCTGCCTCCGCCGCGCCGCGGGGCCCGGGATCGCTCCCGGGCCCCTCGGCGTTTTCATGCGGTGCGCGCGGGCCGGAACGGGGGAGCGCCGCGCCGCGCAAACCCCCATCCCGCAAGGTGGTTACACTCTCCACTGCGGGCCGTGGCCGGCGGGGTGGAAAACGGCCGCGAGGAGGGAGTCGTGCCGCGGGGGGCGCGCCGTGTCACATGACTTGCTACCTTGGTCCGTCGCAGCTCTCGGCATTCCGCCCACCTCCCTCCTTTTACGGAGCTCTCGATGCGCCGCACCGCCACGCTTCTCCTTGCCGGGGTTTGTACCGTCGCCGGCACCACCGCCCTCCGCGCGCAGGACGAATGGACGCAGCAGGTGACCCGGCTGCTGAACGCCGCCGCCCAGACCGCCACCAGCCGCGGGCTTCGGCTCACCCATCAACCGTTCATCGGCTCGCTGGACCAGGGCGCCAACCGGGGGCAGACCCTGGAGCTGAACGCCGGCACCACCTACCAGATCGTGGGTGTGTGCGACAACGACTGCAGTGACTTCGACCTGCGCCTGTACGACCCGCGCGGCCGGATGGTGGACGAGGACGTGCTGAACGACGACACGCCCGTGCTGAGCGTGACGCCAAGCTCCACCGGCACCTACACGGTGCGGGCGATCATGACCTCGTGCAGCAGCGAGCCGTGCCGCTACGGCATCGGCGTGTACGGGTCGCGCGGCGGCGGGGCGGTGTCCAGCAGCGGCAACGGCAACCGCGGCGGCGACCAGTGGGCGGGGCAGGTGGCCGCCCTGCTGGACCGCGCCTCGGAGATGGTCACCAGCCGGGGGATGCGCGCCACGCACGAGCCGTACATCGGCGCGCTGCGCAACAGCGCGGCCGAGACGCACACGGTGCAGCTCAACGCGGGCACCACGTACTCGATGATCGGGGTGTGCGACAACGACTGCAGCGACCTGGACCTGCGCCTGTACGACCCCAGCGGCAACGAGGTCGACAACGACGTGCTGGACGACGACACGCCGATCGTGAGCGTGACGCCGCGCCGCAGCGGCCGCTACACCGTGCGGGCGATCATGACCGCCTGCAGCAACCAGCCCTGCCGCTACGGGATCGGCATCTACGGCCGCTGATCTTTCCTCGCCGGCTGGCTGGTTCGCGGAAGAGGGGCCCGGGAGCGCATCCCGGGCCCTTTCGACTGCAAACGGCAACGGCGGGTCACACGGAGCAGCGGAGGGCAACGGAGCAGCGGAGAACTGCGCGCGGTGCCTCACCCTGATGCCCTGTCCGGAGTTTCCGTGGTCGTGCCGGCTCCGCTGATGGGATCTCACGGAGGAACGGAGGGACGGAAACTTCATCGCTGTTTCCGTCCCTCCGTTCCTCCGTGAGACCATTTTCAGCGGAATCAGGATTCGTGCAATGCCCCCGTTTGCTGTACCAGGTTCTACCGGAGTGCGTTAAGGGCTGGAACTGCTTGCGTTTGGTTAGAGTTGGTGGAGTGGTGAGGCCGGAGCGCCGTAGGCGCGGAGGCCTCACCACTCCACTCGGCCGCGAACTGCGCCGGCGTCTTGTACCCCAGCGAGCTATGCGGCCGCTTGTGGTTGTGCTTCAGCCGGCGCTGCTCCGACAGCACCTGCGCCTCCGCGAGCGTCCGGAAGATCTCCCGGTCCAGGAAGTCCGGCCGGAACCGGCTGTTGAAGCTCTCCGCGTACCCGTTCTCCCACGGGCTGCCTGGCTCGATGTACAGCGTCGCGATCCCGGCCGCCGCCAGCCACTCCTTCACCACCTCTGCCGTGAACTCCGAGCCGTTGTCGCTGCGCAGCGCACCGGGCTCGCCATGGATCCGCACCAGCTCCGCGAGCACCCGCACCACCGTCTTCGCCGTCATGCTCCGCGCCACCTCGATCCGCAGGCACAGCCGCGTGTACTCGTCGATCACGTTCAGGAACTTCAGCTTCCGGCCGTCGCTCGTCTCGTCGAACATGAAGTCGTACGTCCACACGTGGTTCGGGTACTCCGCCCGCGTCACCGAGCAGGCGTTCTCGCCCGTCCCCTCCCGCTCGCGCTTCGGCCGGGGGCGCACCACCTTCAGCCCCGCCTGCTTCCAGAGCCGGTGCACGCGCTTGACGTTTACCTCGACACCTTCCAGGCGCAGCGCCCCCCAGATCATCCGGTAGCCGTACTCCGGGTTCTCCTGGGCCAGCTGCCGCATCCGCTCGAGCAGCTCCTGGTCGCGCTCCGCCCTGCGGCTCACCAGCCGCTGGCTCGATCTCGCCTGTCCCAACGCTTTGCACGCCCGGCGTTCGGAGACTCCCAACACCTGCTGAACGTGCATCACCGCGGCACGCCTCCGCTCCGGGCTCAGTAGTTTCCCCGCGCCGTCTCCCGCAGAACGCTGATGTCCAGCGCCTGCTCCGCCACCAGCTTCTTCAACCGACGATTCTCCTCCTCCAGATCCTTCAGCCGCTTCGCCTGGTCCGGCTCCACGCCCGTGTACTGCGCCCGCCACTGGTAGTACGACGATTCAGCGATGCTCAGGTGCCGGCACACCTCCGAGACCGTCTTCCCCGTGCTCAGCAGCGCCTCCGCTTCGCGCAGCATCCCCACGATCTGCGTCGCCGTGAACTTTCTCCTCTTCATCGAATCCTCTTTGCCATGTCGGCAGTCTGGACTCCGTTTGTACCTGGATCAATCTA
>DASSME010000494.1:0-7918 GCA_035689035.1 Longimicrobium sp.
GGCGTCTCGGCGCTGCTGACCTCGGGGTCCGACGAATTGAAGCGGCGCTACGTCCCCGCGGTGGCGAGCGGCGAGCTGACCACGGCGTTCGCGCTCACCGAGCCCGAGGCGGGGAGCGACGCCGGCCGCATCCGCACCCGCGCCGTCCGCGACGGCGACGATTGGGTGATCGACGGGGTGAAGCACTACATCACCAACGGCGCCGAGGCCGAGCTGGTGACGGTGGTGGCGGTGACGGACCCGGAGAAGGGGACGCGCGGCGGCGTGACCGCGTTCCTGGTGGACCGCCGCGAGATGCCCGGGGTGGTGGTGGACGAGGTGCAGCGGACGATGGGGACGCCGCCGTACGCGCAGGCGCGGCTGCGCTTCGAGGGCGTGCGCGTCCCCGCGTCGCACGTGCTGGGGCGCGAGGGCGACGGCTTCCGGCTGGCGATGAGCGCGCTGGACCACGGCCGCATCGCGGTGGCGGCGGGCGCGCTGGGGCCGATGGGTCGTTTGATCGACCTGATGGTGGCGCGGGCGAAGACGCGCGAGCAGTTCGGCGGCCCGATCGCCCAGTTCCAGGGCGTGCAGTGGATGATCGCCGACAGCGAGACCGACCTCTACGCCGCGCGCCAGGTGACGTACGACGCGGCGTGGCGGCTGGACCAGGGCGAGCGCGTCACCCGCGAGGCGGCGATGGCCAAGCTCTTCGCCACCGAGGCCGTGGGCCGCGTGGCCGACCGCGCCGTGCAGCTCTTCGGCGGGCAGGGGGTGATGGAGGAAGGCCCCGTGCAGCACATCTACCGCGACGTGCGGGTGATGCGCATCTACGAGGGCACCAGCGAGATCCAGCGCCTGGTGATCGCGAGGGAGGCGTTGAAGGGGTGACTCCCGCTTCGTCCGATCGCCTGCCGGATTCCGCGGATGCCCAACCACGTCCTGCCTGAGTCGCCCACCGCCCTGCGCGACCACGGCGGATGAAGGGATGCCGCGCGCCGGGGGCCGAATCCTGCTGCCACACCGAACAGCCTCGCGCAGTTTGCGAGGCTTCCAGTGGTTGCAGACCGCGGCTTCAGCCGCCCGGTAGCCCCCGGAAATCTCTCAGGCCGCGTACGGCACCGCGCCGGTGCCAACGACGCGGACCCGGCATCATCCTGGATCGCCCAACGCGTTTCCGGACGACCGAGTCGATGCCGGAGCGAACGCGCGAGGGGGCGCGGCCAGCAGTGGCCGCGCCCCCTCGCGTTCATCGATCCCGATGCCGCGTCAGAACATCCGGCGCAGCGAGCGGGGGCGGCCGGCGGCCTTGTCGCCCGCGGCGCGGGGCGCCATCAGGCGGCTGTAGATGCGGTTGTAGCGGGCCAGGCGCGCGCGGGCCTCGGGCGTGGCACGGCCCGACGGGCCCACCGCGCGGACGGCGGCGCGCACGGGCGCGGTGCCCGGCGGGTTCCAGCCGCGCAGGCCGAACATCGGCTCCCACTCGTCGTCGAAGGTGGACGAGTCGATGATGTCGACGGTACCGCCGCTGGTGCGGGCGAAGTAGATGTCGGCGTCGACGCTCCCGTCGTCGGGGTAGCTGTAGAACGCGATCCACTGCCCGTTACGCGAGATGGTGGGCCCACCGTTGTTCCAGCCGGCCTCGGAGAGGAGCGACTGGTAGCCGGTGCCGTCCACGTTGATGGCGCACAGCTCGTCGCGCACGAAGCCGCCCTGCGCGTCGAGCGGGTCGCAGGTGTACACCATGCGCGTGGCGGACAGGAACGACGGCCCGTACTCGTCCACCGTGGTGCTGCTGGTCACGGCCGTGGCCCCGGCGCCGATGGCGCGGTACGCCAGGTCGTACTGCCCCGGGTTCAGCAGCTGCGAGTAGAGCAGCCCGCCGCTCGGCGCGGGCACGGCGAACACGGCGGTGCTGCTGCCGAGCACGTCGGCCACCAGCGCGCCGTTGTGGCGCACGTACATCGCGACCTTGGCCGTGGTGCTGCCGAAGACGGTGAAGAAGATCGAGTCGCCGCCCGCCGAGAAGCGCGCCCACACGGCGTCGGAGGTGGGGGACGAGTAGACGGTGCTGGCCACGCCGTCGAACTGCCCGCGGGTGACCAGGTCGTAGTGGCCGGTGGTGCTGTTGAAGCGCGAGTACGCCAGCAGCGAGCCGTCGGGCGACATGGTGCCGTAGTCGGCGTCTTCGCTGCTGGGGGTGAGCTGGAGCACGCGGCCGCCGACCTGGCCGTCCTTCCACTCCAACGCATAGATCGACACCGCGCCGCTGGTGGTGTTCGCCCGGGTGTAGGTCAACACCGGGCTGCGCGAGTAGAAGGTGGCGCTCCCGGTGACCTGCGCGGTGGCGCCGGCCGCCGCCGCCGTCACACGCACCTGCCGCGCCGTCAGCTCGTCGCCCAGCCGCAGGTACGTGGCCGCGGTGCCGTCGGCCCCCGTGGCCGCCGATACGGGCGACACCACCGTGGCCGTGCTGCCGCCCGTCACGCTGAACTGCAGCGTCTGGCCGGCCGCCGGGTTGTTGTACTGGTCCACCGCGCGGAAGACCAGGGGCTGCGCCTGCTGCTCCAGCCGCACCGCCAGCTGGTTGCCGCCGCTCACCAGCGTGACCGCGGCCACGGGGCCGGCGGTGGCGGTGGCGGTGAAGGCCACGGCCGTAAGCCCCGACACCGTGGCGGTGGCGCCCTGCGTGCCGGCGATGGTGCCCAGCGTCCAGCTGGCCGAGGCGTTGCCGCTGGCGTCGGTGGCGGCGCCGGTGGCCACGATGCTGCCGCCGCCCGAGGTGACCGCCCAGGTCACCGGCACGCCCGCCACGGCACGGCCCTTGGCGTCGGCCACGTGGATGGTGAGCTGCGTGGGGAGCGCCACGCCCACGGTGGCGGTCTGGCTGGTGCCGCCGCTGGCGGCCACGGTGGCGGGCGGCCCCACCTTGCTGCTGCCCGTGCCGTCGCCGCTGCACGCGGCCGCGAACACGGCCAGCGCCACGGCGGCCGTCTTACCTGCTCGTCTCATGGTGGGATGAATCGAAGGTGGGAAAATTGGCGGATTGCGAACGCACGCAACCGCAACCTGCGTGCATCGCGCAGAACGGTATTCTACATATGTTTCCAACGGAAGTGGGCGTCGCCCCCGTCGGACAAAATGCGTCTTCGGGCAGCGCGCGGACGAGAGGGGCAAACCGTTGCAGGAGGAATGCTTGGCGCGTTTCGGCGTATTCGGTTGGAGCAGAGATTCAGAATCCGGCGAATGTGTCACGAACCACGATTTCTGAAAAACTGCGACCTGGCCGAAAGGGCTACCGGCCGCTGGGCAGCCGCACCGGCGCGAGCTCGTCCACGCGCGGCGGTGCGGCCGTGGTCGCGGTGTCGGGCGTGACGGGGCCGACGGGCGAGGCGCCGGGCTCGCCCAGGACCTTGCGGGCGTAGCCGTTGGCGGGGTCGCCGCCGGCCTTGCGGATCCGGGCCACCGTGCCGATGCCGCGGTTGTAGGCGTGCAGCGCGGTCACCTCGTCGCCGCGGTAGATGCGCAGGAGCTGGCGGAAGTAGCGGAAGCCCAGGCGCAGGTTGGTGTCGCGGTCGTACAGCGCCGCGCGGGTGATGCCGGGCTGCAGCTCCCGCGCGGTGGGCAGCATCAGCTGCGTGAGGCCGACGGCGCCCACCGGGCTCAGCGCGCGCGGGTTGAACGCGCTCTCCACGCGCACCAGACGGAACGCCAGCTCCGTCTCCACCTCCTCGGCCCGCGCGGCGCGCTCGATGGCGTCGGCCATGTCGCGGCTGATCCCGTACTGGTGCGCGTACCGCGCCACCACCCGCTCGCGCGCCTCCGCCGCCCGCGCCGCCGCCACCGCACGGATGCCGGCGCGCGCGGCCCGCCCCAGCACGTGGCGCGTCGGCGGGAAGGCGAGCACCAGCACGGCCGCAGCTACTGCCAGCCACACGCGCCGGCCGATTCGCAGCGTGAGGCGCGGGAGCGGCCGCCGGGTTCGGCGCGTGCGTCGGCGGGTGGGGCGTTGGGGCAAAGCGCAGCTCCGGGGAATGTTCGGGTGGACGAGAGAAGTCTAACGCGTTCCCGCCGTCCGGTCACGTTCCACGCGTCCGCGTGCGATCCGGCCTGGTCGGCCTGAATCGAACGTCCGGTCGGAGTGTGGCACGGGTGGTATCTACCGAACGTTGCAAGGGACAACAGCCTGGCTCTCACAGAGTTCACAGAGTCCACGGAGGAACTGCGGTTGTTTCTGTGAACTCCGTGAACTCTGTGAGAGCCCGTCGTTAGATTCCTTCGTGGTCGCGCGCGGCGCGGTGGATGACGCAGGATGACATCGTCCGCTTTTCATCGAAGCAGCAAGCCTGCAGGCGGATCAGGTAGGACGAGGGGACTTCCGGGTGGTGAGCTCCTGCGTATCGGGAGACGGTTTTACGGCGCGGACGCGCGGAGGACCAGCCGCATGTCGCAGCGATCCAGGCCAGGGGCGAAGGCGTCGGGAGTCACGAGTTCGGTGGTGAAGCCGTAACGCGCGTAGAAGCCGCGGGTGTGCTGGCTGGTGTTGAGCGCGACGGCGTCGGGCGACGGGTCGCGGCGGATGCGCTCCAGCCGCGCTTCCAGCAGCAGCCGGCCAAGCCCCGTCCCGTGGCGCCGGCGCGAAACCATCCCCCAGCACAGGTCGGCGGTGGTGGTGCCCGGCGTCACCGCGTAGCCGCCGCAGCCGGCGATCTCACCCCCGTCGTCTACAACGACGAGGTACGGCCCCGGCAGGGCGTCGAGGAACGCGGCGAAGACCGCACGTTCGGAGGGGATGAAGAACTCGGGCACGTTGCTGTCGAACACCGCCAGACAGTCGCCGCGGTCGGTGCCGGTATAGTCGCGGACGTGCATGGCCGGGTGAGTGCGTGACTACGACGGTAGGGTGTCGAGCGAGGCCCGGAGGGCGGAGGAAAGGGCCGCGTCACCGCTGACGAGGTCGTGCCAGGTGAGGTCGATGCCCTTGCGCTTGCCCTTCACCACCAGGTGCAGGCCCTCGGGGGTGATGGTGAGCGCGTACGCGACGCCGTCGATCTCCAGCTCGCGCTTGAGCGCCTTTTCTAGCTTCGTGGCCATGGCGGCTCTCGGCCGTTCAGCCGCCGAAGACGCGTGGGGCCAGGCAGCGCACTTCGCGCGGCCCGGGGTCCAGCACCAGCTGGTCGATCACCAGGCGGACGCCGCGCACCAGCTCGGTGTTGCGCTCGGCGCAGCGCAGCGCGCCCAGCCCGCTCACCGCGCCGAAGAGCCCCACCTCGCCGCGGTCCACCTCCACCCGCACCTTGCCGGCGCCGATGGACGGCTCGGCGGCCAGGCGCGCCTCCACCTCGCGCCGGATGCGCGCGTCCTCGGTCTGGATGGCGGCGATCTGGGCAGGCGTCTCCTTCAGCTCCTTGTGCAGAAAGCTGCACGCGCCGGCCAGCGCCGGGAGCGCCGCCGCCATGCCCGCGCCGCGCGCCCGCCGCATCCACCCCGCCACTCTGCCCCACCGCCCGGATCTCCGCACCGTCATCCCTTGCCCGCTGGCGAAACTTTCGGCCCCGCATCGGCGTCTAAAGGATTGCAGCGGCCCGTGTTCGCGGGCCGATTTTCGCAATCGCCGCGCCACGTGTCACTCCGGCCCCATGCCACGCTACTTCCAGCTCACCCGAAAGCATAGCTACTCGCTGCTGTTCGTGCTCCCCCTGCTGGTCGCGTACGAGGCGGGGGCACGGATGATCAGCGGCCGCGCGCACGGCCTGCGCAATGGGGCCGACGTCTTGCTGCGCAGCGTCCTGGCGGTGGGCGGGGTGCGCGGCACCCTCGGCTTCACGGCGGTGCTGGCGGCGGTCGCCATCGTGCTGATCATCCGCGAGCGGAGGCGCGAGAAGGTGCCGCTGCAGGCGGGCGTGTTCGCGGGGATGATGGCCGAGAGCGTGGTCTACGCGCTGCTCTTCGGCATCGTGGTCGGCACGCTCACGCAGTGGCTGCTGGGCAGCTGGCAGCTTTCGGGCGGCACCGGCGTGCTGGACCGGCTCCCGCTCTTCGACGGGATCGTCCTTTCCCTGGGCGCCGGCGTGTACGAGGAGCTGCTCTTCCGCGTGGTGCTGGTGGGGGGGCTGCTGGCGATCTTCCTGTCGTCGGGCGTGAAGAAGAAGTCCGCGCGGGTCTTCGCGGCGCTGCTGGCGGCGCTGGTCTTCTCGGCCTTCCACTACATCGGCCCGTACGGCGACCAGTTCCAGGCGTGGAGCTTCGCGTTCCGCTTCGTCTCGGGGCTGGCGCTGAACGTCCTCTTCATCTCCCGCGGCTTCGGCATCGCCGCGTGGACGCACGCGCTGTACGACGTGTTCCTGACGGTGACGCACCACGGGTAGGCGGTCCCCTCCCACCCTCGGAATGTCGGTTATAGCTTACATCCGCCCCCCGTGTAAGCTAAAGGTTACATCGCGGTATCCGCTTACGCGCTACCCACGGCACCGGCGTAGCGCAACCGGGCACGGCGCTACTCCGCTCGGTGAAGCTGGCTACGGCACCAGCGGGCGTGCGTCGCAATAGCGTCGCCGCGGGAGTTCAGGGCGAGCGCACCCCACCATTGGTCGCCCGGTCCACGTCAACGTCGATTGACGTCGCCTGCGGCTACGCTGGTTCCATGAAACCCGGAAGTCCCCGCGAGGGTAATGGGAGGCGACCGCCCGCTCGGGGCCTCCCACCCGATCTTCTGGAGTCGATGACGATGCGTTCGCAGTCCCTGCTCGCCCGCGTGGTTCCGCTCGCCGCCGCCGCCCTGCTGACGGCCGCGTGCGACGGCGGCGGGGGCATCTCCAACCCGCCGCGGCTCACCC
Source organism: Longimicrobium sp. (assembly GCA_035689035.1). GTDB lineage: Bacteria > Gemmatimonadota > Gemmatimonadetes > Longimicrobiales > Longimicrobiaceae > Longimicrobium. The sequence goes on from DASSME010000494.1 coordinate 6,816, forward strand.
CCGCCGACGTGCAGGGGGTCTACAGCTTCTGCTCGCTCAAGTTCGTGCCGGCGCAGACGGCGCTGCCGCAGGCCAACCTGCTGGCCAGCATCGTGGCCCTCAACCCGCCCGCGCCCAAGCAGCCCCCCTCGCTCACGCTCAGCGGCCAGAGCGCCAGCTACCAGCTGCTCTACACGCGCAAGACCGACAGCTTCACGCAGGACCTGCGCGGCACCGTGGCGCTGGGGGTGGACGAGATCATCCTGAGCGTGCCCGACGAGGCCACCACCGAGGTGCGCCGCGAGCTGCTGCTCCCCGCGCAGCTCCTGCTGCACTTCGGGCGCAGCCCCAACCAGCTCGCGGTGACGGGCGACATCCTGTACAGCGTGCGCCGCGCCGACTACGCCCACGCCGCCGGGATCAGCGAGGAGGGGCTGCAGGACCGCATCAACGGGAGCCTGACGGGCCTGCTGACCACCGGCGCCTGCCCGTGAACCGCGCGGCCGCCGTCCCCGTGCTGGTGGCGCTGGCCGCCTGCGCCGACGGCGGCACCCCGCCGCGCCGCCTGACGCCCGCCGCCGTGGCTGGCGTCTACGGCCTCTGCTCGCTCACCTTCACGCCGGTGCAGACGGCGCTGCCGGCGGCGAACCTGGTGGGGAGCGTGATCGACCCCGCGCCCGCGCCGGGACGGCCGCCGCCCAGCCTTACGCTCTCGGGGGTGGCGGCGCAGTTCGAGCTGCTGTACACGCACGCCGGCGACGGCGCGCTGCGCCAGGTGCGCGGCGACGTGGAGTACGGCGACGGCTCGGTCTTCCTGTACCTGACCTCGCAGTCGCCCACCATCGTCCAGCAGGAGGCGCTGCTGCCGCCCGGGCACCTGGACCTGGTGTTCCACGCCTCGCCGCGGCGGCTGACGGCGGGGAGCGAGGTGAGCGCCTACACCGTGCGCCGGTCGGACTACACGCGCGCCGCCGGGATCAGCGAGGAGGGGCTGCAGGACCGCATCACCGGCCACGTGGCGGCGGTGTTCTCGGCGGACCCGTGCTGAGCGGGCTCCGCGGCGGCCGAAAGGAGACGAACCGGGTCCGGCGGCACCGCGGACCCGGTTCCGTTGCATGGCGGGT
>DASSME010000495.1:0-7571 GCA_035689035.1 Longimicrobium sp.
CCGGCGCCGCACCCCGCCGGCGAAGCGCGCGGCGAGCCCCTCGGGCGCGCGTCCAGGTCTCCTCCTTCAGGGTGAGGCCCCCCGCCGCGCCCCGTGCGCGCCGCCGGCAGGGGGGAAACCCACCCGGGACGGATGGAAGACGATGAACGGATCCCTGGAAATGCAGCCCGGCAGGCCCCGGAGGCCCGGATGCCGCGGGCGGCTCACGACCCACGAGCAAAGGAAGGTGACCCATGTCCACTCTGATTCGATCCATGCGCGACGTGCGGACCGGCGTTACGGGGGCGATCGCGCTGCTGCTGACGGTAACGGCGTGCCTGGCGGTGCTCATCGGCGTTGCCCGCGGTGCAGGCCTCACCGAGAGCCTTACGGTGGTGGGAACCCTGCTGGCACCCGCCACGGCGCTGCTCGCCGACCCGGGCAGGCACGGCCGCACCACCGACCCGGCGCCGCGGGTGCCGCCGGATCATACGAAATCCGCGTGATCGGCTCATCTCTCCCCGCATGTCCCGGGATGTCGTCCGTGCGAGCCTGGCGAGGGGGCGGATACGATCCGGAAGCGGGTGGGAAGACGCCCGGGCCGGGCGGGCGGCGCCATCAACGCGGCCGGTGAGAGCGGGTTGATGGGGTCCGCCCAGCTTGCGATACGAGGGGCGGCACGAGGCCGCGCCTCCCTCGCGAACCCACTCACCTCCGGGAGCAGAGCCATGGACAGCACGCTGCAGGCACCGCCAGCCGCAACGGGGACCGATACCCCGGTCCACGTGCCGGACGACCTCGACCCCGGCGGCGGCGATCACCTGAAAGCGCCGGAACACCGCTGGCCGGTGATGCACTTCGAGATCTTGCGTCGGATCGCGGAGACGGCCAGCGGGCTCCGCTACTCCGACACCTACTACGAGGTGGTGCACGACAAGGACGGCAACGCGTCGATCAATGTCTACATCGACGAGCCGCCGCCGCACCCCAACCGCAACGTGATCAAGTGCCACAGGTGGCCCAGGCCCAGGGGCCCCCGCGTGAAGCACGCCCGGATCATGTCGGACATGAAAGACGCCAAGTGGGTCGACCTGATGGACCTGGAGGTGCCCGCGGAGGAGCTGCAGGGGTGGGAGGCGATGGGGCCCGACGGGAAGAAGAAGATCCACGCCGACGCGGTGTTCTGGAGCGCGGCTGCTGTGGAGAAGTTCCTGATCCCCTACTACGCCTCCACCTACGGGAGCATGGCTCCGCGCGTGGTGGAGCAGCTGCTGAACGTGTTCGTTCCGCCCGACAGCCCGGAGATCCGCGGCAACGGGGTGATGGGCGTGGTGCCCTACGAGGACGACAACCAGGAGGCGACCGAGCTGGGAACGGTGGGGCAGATCCAGATCACCGAGCCGGAAGACCTGCCGTTCGCGCTGATCCACCTGCCCAGCTCGGAGTACGCCTTCCCCGAGGATCCCGAGGCCGCCCTGCCGTTCGCCACCGTCCACCACAGCGGCAAGGTGAAGCGGCTGCGGGTCGGCAAGCCGTAGCGGGTCAGCGCTGCGGCGAGAGTGCCCGCGCCAGCGGATCGCGCAGCAGGTACGCGCGCATGGTGGGGCGCACGCGGACCACCCGCTCGAGCAGCGAGCGGGCGGCCGCGGTGTCGCCGAGCATCAGGCTCACCCACGCCTCGTCGTAGTCCAGCGACGACTCCAGGTCGGGAACACCCGCCACTTCGCTCCGCGCCCGGGCCGCCACGGCCCGGGCGCTGTCCGCGTCACCCGCCCGCGCCGATACGGCCGCGGCCACCATCCGGCGGTAGATGGGGGTGTAGGCGCGCCCGCCGGCCCGCGCGTGGGTGGGCGGGTCCATCCGGTCCAGCTCGGCCACCAGGCGCCACGCCGCGCCCGGGTCCGGCGGGCGCGTGCGATCGTTGCGCAGCAGGGTGAGCGTGCACTCGGTGAACTCCCACTCGCCCGGGAACTGCGCGCGGCCGCGGTCGCACTCGTCGCGCGCCTGCGCGTAGTCGCCGCGCCACAGGGCGCTGAAGAAGAGGCGCTGGCGGATCTCGGCGGCGTCGTCCAGGAAGGCGTCCTCGGCCAGGGCGCGGCGGGCGGCCAGCTCGCTCTCGGCCAGCCGCCCGCGCACGCGGAAGAGCTGGCTGAGCCGGCTCCAGACGCTGGCGCGCGTGGGCTCGGCGGCCACGGCGGCGCGCAGGTCGCGCTCGGCCGCGTCCATCTCGGCGCGCTGCCGCACCGTGTCCGGGTCGGCCAGGGCCAGCAGGTACACCGCGGTGCCGCGCAGCTCCAGCGCGTCGGCCGAGGGGGGCGACTCGCGCGCGAGCACCGCCGAGGCGCGCGCGGCGGCGGAGCGCAGCAGCACGGGGATGGCGGCCGCGCTGGCGCCCCGGATCTGCGCCGCCTCGACCCACCCCCGCAGCAGGGTGGGCTCGGACCAGCGCGGGTCGGCGGCCTCGGCGCGGGCCAGCAGCGAGTCCGCGCGCAGCAGCAGGCGCGTGGCCGAGCCGGTGTCGAGCGTGTCGCGCGCCACGGCCAGCTCGCGGGCGTCGCGGCGCAGCTGCTCGGCCTGCAGCACCAGGCGCAGCGCCTCGGGGCTCCGGGTTTCGCCTGCGGCCTCGCGCAGGCGCACCTCCTGCCCCACCCGCTGCCGCAGCGCGGCCGCCACCTCGGCCGCCACCGCGCGCTCCAGCGCCACCACGTCGCCCAGCGGCCGGCCCACCTCGCGGCTCTGCAGGTGGGTCTGCGAGCTGGCGTCCACCAGGTCCACCGTCACCCAGACGCTGTCGCCCGAGCGCTGCAGCGAGCCCTCCACCACGCTCCCCACCTTCAGCCGCGCCACCATGCTGTCGAACGGCACCTGGCCGTCGCGGTACGGCTTGACCCCGCCGCGGCTCACCACGTCGAGCGCGGCCACCTGGCTCAGCTCGTGGATCAGCCGCTCGGTGAGGCCGGCGGCCAGGTAGTCCAGCTCGCCGCCGGGGCTCAGGTCGTCGAAGTACAGCACCGCGATCCGCCGCGGGTCGTATCCCGGCGCGACGGTGGCGGCGGCGGCGCGCCGGTCGGCCGCCCACACGGTGAGCACCGCCAGCATCATCCCCATCAGCACCCCGGCGATCGCCCCGTAGTAGGTCGCGTCGCGCCCCGCCCGCGGCGCCACCGGGCGGGCGCGCGGCGCCGCGCGATCCGCCTCGCCCGTCCGCTCAAGCCCGGGAGCCGCCGGAACCAGGGGCGACGCGGCCATTGCGGGCGGCGGGCCGCCCTCCGCCGGGGTGCCGCCGTTCGCGTCCGGCGCGCCCGCGGCCGCCCTGTCCGTTTCCGGCACGCCCGCGTCCGGCGGCTGCGCGGCGGGCGGCGCCGCGGCGGCCGGCTCCAGCGGGAGCGGCGCGAAGGCCGGCGGCTCCAGCGCCGTGGCCGCCGGGACGGCCGCGCGGGCCAGCGCCGGGGTCGGGGCGGCCTCGCGGGGCGGCTCGGCGCGCAGGCAGGCCACGAAGGACTGGAAGTCCGGGTCGGGTTCCACCCCCAGCTCCTCGCGCAGCAGCGCGGCGTGCGAGGCGGCGGCGCGGAGCGCGGTGGGCCGCTCGCCCGCCGCGTCCAGCGCGCGCACCAGGCGCAGCGCGGTGCGCGAGCTGAAGGGGTCGTGCCCGGCCAGCCGGCGCCACCAGTCCACGGCGCGCAGCGCGCTCCCCTCGGCCTCGGCGGCCTCGGCCAGCTGCTCGAGCGCGCGGGAATGCGCGCGGGCCAGGCGCTCGCGCTCGCCGTCGGCCCAGCGCTCGAACTCGGGCGCGTCGGCCACGTAGAAGCCGTCCAGCAGGGGCCCGCGGTACAGGCGCGCGGCCCCCTCGGCGTCACCCGCGTCGAGCAGCTCCTGGAAGAGCGCCACGTCGCTCTCCACCACGCCGCGGTCCAGCGCCACGTCGCCCGCCGACGCGGGGACGATGGAGCCCTCGCCCAGCTCCTTGCGCAGCACGTACAGCGACTCGGAGAGGTTGTGGCGCGCCGCTTCGCCGTCCAGCTCGGGCCAGAGCAGCCCCAGCAGCCGCTCACGCCCCACGGGCCGGCCGCGCGCCATGGCCAGCACGGCCAGCAGCGCCACCCGGCGCTTGTGCGCGGCGCGGCCCTGCACCGGGCCGCCCGGGCCCGTGAACAGCGGGTCGCCCAGGAGATCGAGACGGAAAAGGGGGGGCATTGAAGCTCTCAACCTGCGGAATGACGGCGGGATGGAAAGCGGGTTGATGAAGGTACGCTAGAATGTCCCGTCAAGGCCAGCGCGGCGCAAGCGTCCCCTATCACGCGGTGCTCCTTTCACCCGGTCCCACCCATGACGCCCCTCTCCCGGTTCGCCCTCCGCGCCTTCCTGATGACCGCGCTGGCCGTGCTCGCCGCGCGCGGCGCCGCCCCCGCCCAGCCGGGGCACGGGGCGCCCGCCGCGGCGCTCCGGGCGCAGACGGCGGAAGACGGGCTCCCCCGCCCCTTCGGGCTGTCGCTGCTCGCCGCGGTGCTCTCGGGGGTGGCGGGCGCGGCCACGGCCGAGCGGCTGGGCGGGGCGCGCGCGCCCACCACGCCGGGCGCGGTGCTGGAGACGCTGGTGGTGGGGTCGGTCTCGGCGGTGGCGCTGCTGGGGGTGAACCCGCCGGGCGGCGCCTGGTCCACGCTGGCGGGGACGGCCGCGGCGGGGGGGCTGGCGGGGCGGGCGCTGCTGCTGGCCAACGCCAACGCGCGCCGCGCGCTGGCCGCCGAGCTGGCGCGCGACGCGGCCGACGAGGGCTCCCGGCGCGTGGCGGTGCTGGCCGGCGAGCAGCTCGAGACGCTGCGCCGGCTGGCCGTGGACGGGGGCGGGATGATCGGCAGCGGCACCCAGCCCGACGAGGCGTGGGAGCGCACGCTGGACCTGTACGCCGGGCGCGCGCGCGTGGAGCTGACGCGCGTGGCCCGCCGCGAGACCGCCCCGCCGCGCCCCGCCGCCGACGGCGCCGTGGCCATCCGCCTGTACGGAGAGACGCCATGACTCACGCAAACGAATCGAACACCCGGACGCGAGGCCCTCCCCGGGTCCGGTGAACACTCCGCCGCGAGACCGGCGGCGGCACGGCGCGACCCTTTCATGAGAGACCACGAACGATGAGCCGTACCCTTGATGAGAGTGCCCGTACAATGACGTCGCCGTGACCGTGTCCACGCCGCCGCGGAGATGCGGCACCGAACCGGTGCCAGAGTAGCTTCCACGGTGGTGCGGACGAATCAAGCCGGCGCGCTGGGCTTCCAGCGCGCCGGCTTTGTCTCGCCCGGAGCCGATCCGCGTACAATGAACGGCACGGACGGGACTCTCATGCCGGCTTGTGTGATCGACTGCGCATTCGAGCCGGTCCCCCGTGGCTCGTCATCCTGAGCGCGACCACGCCTCCGCCGCGGATGTCCCGATGGCCGCAGCGCGAAGGATCTGTGACCGACGGTGCGCTACCGCTCGTTGTTTCGCGCCGACCGGCCACAGATCCTTCGGCTTGCGACCGCTCGCTCATGCCGCGGCGACTGCGTGGTCAGCCTCAGGATGACGAGGCGGCGGGTCGGGTGCAGAATGCACAGTCATCTCCCACAAACGGTATCAGCAGGATGACACCCCTGGGAGTAGATCGAATCCGGATCGATCGTGGAAGCCCGTGTGATCACCCGATCTCCGACACCGACTCGCGGCGGATCATGCGGCGGATCGCCTCGGCCAGGAGGGGGGCGAGGGAGACCACGTGCAGCGCGCTCCACTGGCGCTCGGGGACGTCGACGGTGTCGGTGACCACCACGCGGGTGACGCCGGCGTCCTGCAGGCGGGTGCAGGCGTCGCCGACCAGCAGGCCGTGCGTGGCGGCGATCTGGAACTCGCGGGCGCCGGCCTGGCGCAGGGCGTGGATGCTGGAGACCAGGGTGCCGCCGGTGCTGATCATGTCGTCCACGATCAGGCAGGCGCGGCCGCGCACGTCGCCCACCAGGTGGGTGACCTCGGTGCGGGTGCCGCTCTCGCGCCGCTTCATGATGATGGCCAACGGCGCGCGCAGGCGCTCGGCGAACTCGCTGGCCGTCTTCACCCGCCCCGCGTCGGGCGACACCACCGTCACGTCCGGCGGCAGGGTGCCGGCCAGCGCGTCGCACACCGGCGCCACGGCGCTCAGGCTGTCCACCGGCACCTGGAAGAAGCCCTCGATCTGCGGCGAGTGCAGGTCCACGGTCAGCACGTGGTCGATACCCACGGACTGCATCAGCCCGGCCACCATGCTGGCGGTGATCGGCTCGCGGCGGCGGTTGCGGCGGTCGGCGCGCGCGTAGCCGAAGTACGGCACCACCGCCGTCACCCGCGCAGCCGCCGAGCGCCGGCACCCGTCGGCGAAGGCGAGCAGCTCCATCAGCCGGTCGTTCACCGGCGGGGCGGTGGGCTGGATGACGTACACCTCCTTGCGCCGCACCGACTCGAGCAGCCGCACCGACAGCTCGCCGTCGGGGAAGCGCTCCACCCGGCTCTGCCCCAGCGTGATCCCCAGCTCGCGCGCCACCGCCTGGGCCAGCGCGGGGTTGGCGGTGCCCGCGAAGACCACGAACTCGTCCACCCCCTCGAACGTCTCCGCCATCATCCCCCCTGCCCGTGGTTCTCGTCGTCCAGCCGCCCGCCGCGCACCCGCTCCAGGTGCGCGGTCATCGTATCGTCCAGCTCGCGCGGATAGGTGAAGCCGAGCGCGTCGCCCACCTCCCGCGCGATCCGCCGGAACAGCCGCAGCATGGCGGCCAGCGCCTTCCACCCCTCTTCGGTGGACGCCCCCGCGAAGGTCGCCTCCACCTCGCCCCAGCTCCGCTCGTCCACCACCTCCCGCATCCGCCGGCCCAGGGCGCCCGGTGGATGGGACCAGCCGCGCTCCGTCTCCACGCGCCACTCCAGCATGCGGCGCAGGTGGTCGCGCATCACGCAGTCCAGGCTGTGGCGGGCGGGGAAGAGCTCGCCGCGCCGCAGGTTCTTCGCCACGTAGGTGCTCTCGAACCAGAACTCGTCCACCAGCGCCCGGTACTCGGCGGCCGTGGGCCTGGGCGGCACGTGGGCGGTGAAGGTGGGGGGCGGCAGGGCGACGGTGCGCGCGTCGCGGTCCAGCAGCACGCGATACCCCACGTCCAGCGCGCCGGGGAGCACCCCCGACGCCACCATCTCGGCCAGCTCGTCCGCGGGCGCCAGGGTGAAGTCGACCTTGGTGCCGTCGCGGTAGATCACCAGCCGCATGGAATGCCGGAACCCGCGCCACTCGTGCTCGTCGCCCCACCACACCAGCACCGGCCCGTACGCCTCGGCGAGCCAGTCGGCCGACGCGGCGAACGGCGCCGGATCGTCCAGGTAGAGCACGACGTCCCAGTCCGAGAGCTCGTCCACGCGCCCGCCGGGGACCGCGCGCGTGCTGGTGAGCACCACCGCGCGCACGTTCTCCTGCGTCCACGCCCACGCGAGCAGGCGGGCGAGCACGGGATCGGCTTCGGGCGCGGGCGTGGGGCGGGTCATGCGCACTCGGTAGATGGCGGCTGGTTCGCGCGACGGGCAGGCCCGGGCGCATGCCGCGGCCG
>DASSME010000496.1:0-52293 GCA_035689035.1 Longimicrobium sp.
CTCCTCGCCCTCGGCGGGCGGGGCGAAGAAGAGGTCCACGTGCTCGTCGACCTCGTGCTCCGCCGGCTCCAGGCAGCGCCGGCAGGAGAGCCGCACGGCACCCCGCAGCGTTCCCCGCACCAGCACCCCCTCGCCCACGTCGGTGGCCCTCAGGTCCACCTCCAGGGGGGTGACCAGCTCCACCCCCGTGTCCTTCCACATCGCGTGGTCCGGCGGAACCTGCTCGCGCAGGTGTGCGTCTCCGCGGTCCACCGCCGCAAGGCTCAGATGCAGCATAAACCGTAAAAGTATCCCAAACCGCGCCGCCTGTCAAGCAACGGCGGGGCTTTTCGGGGCCGTGGCAGATCGCGCCGCGTCCACACCGCCAGGGGTGTGAACGGGGCTCAGAAGCTCGCGTGCCGGCCGGAGCACCGCAAGTGGCGCTCCGCCCGGCACACAGGGGCGTGATACACCGCACCGGCCGATCGGGTCTCGGGCTCTCGGCCGGCCGTGCGGTGCAAGGCCTCGTTCTCCCGCACGGATGCTCGCGTGGGAGTCCGCGAAGGCGGGACTTCGGGCCGTTGTTGCCGCGGTTTCAACCGCCCGGCATGCGCCTGTCGGTCCGCCGGCTCCTGCGGCTTTGGGTCACACGGAGCAGCGGAGGGCAACGGAGCAGCGGAGAACTCCGCCCGGCCGACGCCGCACCTCGGATGGCATGCATCCGGTGCGGCCGGGGGATGCGGGAGGGATGGCGGGCGGGACGGCTACGGCTGGCGCGCGGGCTGCCGCGCGGCCCGCGCGGCGACGGCGGCGCCCTCGCGGATGGCGTCGTCCAGCGCGTCCATGGCCTCGTTCCGGCCGTTCACCGCCAGCGCCAGCAACACCAGCCATCCCACCACCCGCGGCCACAACGCGGGGACGATCGCCACCGCCACGGCCAGCACGGCGGCCCAGCCGTACGTCTCCCATGCGCCCAGCCTCACGTTCAGCCGCAGGGCGGCGCGGCGGGGGTCGGACAGGTCCAGCGTGACGGTGCCCCCGCGCACCGCGCGGCCCACGAACCCCTGCACGCCGGAGCCGTCGATCTCCAGCGTGCCCGGCGCAATCGGACGCGAACCGCATCCGATCCGCGACAGCTCGGCCTGGATGGCGGCCAGCACCGCGTCCGGGTGCGCCTGGAGAGGGCGGTGCAGCTCGATGCGCGAGCCCCCGGCCACCGCCGGCAGCAGCGTGACGCGGCCGGTGGCCGGTCCGGTGCTCATGATACTCCCGCGATCGTTGGCGTGGCCACGATTCTCGCGTTGCTGGGGTTCTGGGTCATCAGGCCACGCTTCTCACGGGGCGGAAAGATTCGAGAACGGACCTGCCGGGTGCGATGCGCGTCAGGGGTACGGCCCGGCCCGGCTGACTCCCTTGCGCACCCACCGCTCGTACGCCTCGGCGGCGTTGGTGAAGTTCTCGCGGGCGACGGCCGCCACCAGCGCGATGAAGAAGCAGCGCTGCCCCAGCGGTATGGCCAGCGCGGCGATCACGGCGGCGGCCAGGCACGGCAGCCCGTAGGTGAGCCACGGGTTGTAGCGCAGTTCCACCCGAAGCCGCGTGCGCGGCGTGGCGGGGTCGAACGTCACCCTTCCGCCGTTCACGATCATCGCGGTCTTGCGCCCGCCCGCAAACGCGCCCGGCAGAAAGCCCGGCCCGCCGAACTCCACCGCGCCGGGCGAGGAGGAGAGGATGTGGTTTCCCTGCCGCTTCAGCTCCTGGGCGATCGCCTCCATCAGCACGTCCGGGGGCCCGGGGAGCGGGGCCGGGAAGGTGACGCCGCGAAGCTTCTGGACCGGCGGCAGCAGCGTGGGACTCGCCGTCCGCGGCGCCACCTTCATGGTGCCTCCAGCGCCTCGCGCACCCACCGCTCCACCGGCCGCGCGCCGCTCCACGCCTGGAACGCCGCGAACGCCAGGATGGCGACCGGCACCGCGCGGAACGGCCACGGGCCGCCCGCGAGAATGAACCCCAGCGCCACCAGCGCGGGGATTCCCAGGCTCCCGAACGGATAGCGCACCTCGAGCTCGGCGTGCGTTCCACGCGGGTCCAGGCGCACGCTGCCACCGCTGACGGCGCTCGCCGCGCGCAGCCCGGGGTGCCCGTACCGCGAGAAAACCCCCGCGCCGCCGAACTCCACGCGGCCGTCCGACCAAGTCACGCGAGGGAATCCGCGCTCCGCCAGCGCCTCGGCCACCCGCTCGGCGCAATGTTCCACCGGCGCGGCCAGCGGCGGGTCGAACACCATCAGCCGCTTCAGCCGCATGGGGGGCACCCCAGCCAGGTCCGCCGGCTCACGGAAGCTGCCGGGGCGCCCAGTCCGGCCGCGCGCACCCCCGTTGCGCCGCGTCCGAGATCCACCCCTCCACCGACACCGCCGCCAGCACCGCGCCCAGGCCGTACAGCGCGGCGATCGCGACCAGCAGCGCCAGCCGCACGGCGGGATGGTCCGCGTAGAGCACCGTGGCCATCGCCAGCACGATGGCGCCGCCGAGCGGGACGCGCCCCGCCAGGCGGAGGCTGGTTTCCAGGTGCGGCGCGCCGCCACGCTGGCGCACCGTGACCGTGCCGCGGCTCACCATCAGCACCGACGGCGAGAAGAGCGGCGCCTCCAGGTCATGCCCGGCGAGCTCCACGCACCCGCGCGCCGCGGCCACCCGCAGGCCGCGCAGCGCCAGCTCGTGCCGCACGCAGCGCAGGAGCACGTCGGGGTCCGCGTCGGCGGGGATCGGCGGGTCCATCCCCAGCGAGCGGGTGGTCTGCAGCGCGTCGGCCGGTCTCATCGGCCGCGGCTAGCGGTCGTCGTCGCCGTCCACCAGCAGCAACGACAGCACCCAGCTCACCAGGCTGATCACCACCGAGCCGATCAGCGCCGGGACGAAGCCGTCCACGCGGAAGTCGTAGCCGAAGTGCTGGGCGATGTAGCCGGTGAGCAGCAGCATCAGCGCGTTGATCACGAACAGCGCCAGCCCCAGCGTGAGCACGATCACGCCGCAGGCCAGCTTCTTCACGATCGGCCGCACCAGCGCGTTCACCAGCCCCATCACCAGCGCCACCACCAGCAGGGTCTTGATGCCGCCCGTGTAGTGGATGCCGGGTACGAAGTGCGCCGCGGCCCATACGGCGGCGGCGGTGATCAGCCAGCGGAGGATCAGGTTCACGGTCGGGGTCCACGGGTCGGGTGGAATCGTGCTCGCACGGTCGTTGGACGGACGTACGTAACGAAGCGGCTTCGGGTTGCACAAGGCCGGGGAGCGCCGCCCCTCCCGTTCCGAGGACCTTCGCCCGCGTCCATCCGCCCGGCTGGTCGCGGCCCACCCACCCGGCGGGCCGCGACCAGCCGCTCGTTCACACCGCGGCGTCGCGCACCGCGCCGGCCCGCGGCACGGGCGCGCGCCACGGGTCTCCGGCCGCCGCCAGGTAGTGCCTCCGCACGTACCCCCACGGCATCACCAGCGGGACCAGCACCACGCCCAGGAGACACGCCCGCAGCGACTCGGCCGTGTCCACGTCCAGCCTCCCCGCCCACCAGAGCGGGAGTCCGAACGAGAGCACCCAGATCGCCTTCCACGCGAACTCGAAGAAGAGCAGCGGCAGCATCTTGAGCGGATAGCGCGCGCCGAACAGGGCGCAAAGGAGCGTGAGCGCGCCGAGCATGCTGCGCACCACCCCCTTCATGTGCTCCACGTCGGTGGAATGCCGCAGGATCAGCGGCCAGATCTGGAGCCCCATCGCCAGCGCGATGAGCAGGTACGAGCCGCGGAGAGCGTAGAGGCGGAGCGTCGAGACTTCTTGCATGGTGCACCTTCTTCCAGGGGTGGACGAGGTACGGGGGGTCAGTCTTCGTCGGTCATGGGCGGGCCCGGGACGTACTCCAGCAGGTCGCCCGGCTGGCACTGCAGCGCGGCGCAGATCGCGTCGAGCGTGGAGAAGCGGATCGCGCGCGCCTTGCCGGTCTTGAGGATCGAAAGGTTGGCCAGCGTGATGCCGACGCGCTCCGAGAGCTCCGTCAGCGTCATCCGCCGCGCGTAGAGGACGTCGTCCAGCTTCACGATGATCGGCATGGTCACACCGTCCCCTCGAGATCCTCGCGCATGCGCGAGCCCTGCTCGAACACGCGGGCGAGGACGAAGAGCAGCAGCACGGCGAGCCACCGCGTGACCGAGAAGCTCCAGCCCAGGTCGAGCGGCGCCTCGCGGGTCGACGCGCCGGCCACCACCGCGCCGACGGCCAGGTGCAGCAGTTCGAGCCCCACCACCGCCCAGGCGATCCCCTTCAGCCGCGCGGCGTTCTGGCTCACGAAGGGATCGCCGTCGGCCACCGTGCCCACGATCGCCAGCAGCCGCGTGAGCACGACGTGCGTGACCGGCACCGCGGCGATGCCAATCACCATCACCAGGCGCATCCCCAGGATGAGCCGGTGGTTCCCGGCAGCCGGCGCCACCCCGAGGGCGCGCATCACCAGGCCTTCGGCCACGAGCGAGGCGACCAGCAGCGCCAGGATGCCGACGCCCATCAGCAGGTTGAGCGCGACCAGGATCTTCAGCACTCTCCGGGTCACCGGCAGGGCGTCGGGGTAGGGTGTGCGCATCGGAGTCCGCATTCGGTGAGAGGATCACATCACTTATTGATAATCAATCAATCAATTATCGATCCTCGTCAAGTATCTCGTCGAAACGCGATATCAGGAGTCCGCAGGGCGGCTGTCGTGAGAGTGAAGAGGGCGTATACGAAAGCGGGGCGGGCCTCATGGCCCGCCCCGCTTTCTTTCGATCAAGATGGAGGGAGGGTTTCTCGGCCCACTCCCCTGACGTGTGCAGTTGCCGCGTTGGTTCGCCGGACACGGTTTGCAGGGGAACGAAGGGCCGTCCGTACTTTCCCGCTCCACAACACCCCTCATCCCCTGAAAGCTGAACCCATGGACGGCATCGCTGATCTCACACAGAGTAAGCAGAGGGACAGAGGAAGCAGAGAAAACCCTGGTGTTCTCTGCTTCCTCTGCTTCTCTGCTTCCTCTGCGTGAAACCAGCCGTTTGGCGGATCGGGACTCGGGCTGCGGCGTGCGGCGGGGGAATCCAGTCGAATGACGGACCCCGTCGAGATGCGTCAGCCCCCGCTGATCGTCGTGGCCGGGCCTCCCGGCGCGGGGAAGACCACGCTCGCCCACGCGCTGGCGCGGGCGGTGCCCTGCCCCGCCGTCTGCCGCGACGAGATCAAGGAGGGCCTGGTATTCACGGCGGGCGACGACGGCGACTCGGGCGGGGACCTCCAGCGCCACGCGACCGACGCGTTCTTCGACGCGGTGGCGCGCCGGGCAGCCTATCCGAGCAGCCACCGGAGAGGACGAGACAGGGTGAGCACCGGGGCGAAGCTCCAGCCGCTGCCGGCGATCGCCTGCACCAGCGGCCCCTTCATCTCCGACAGGACGAAGCGGTAGTCGTACGCCTGCATCGTCCAGCGGCCATCCTGGAAGAACAGCCCTCCCATCATCCCCCGGCTATAATCGAAGAAGGAGATCCCGCGGAAGAACGAGAACGACCCGGTCGCGTAGGCGATGCCGCCGTTCCACGCGACGGAGCGGTGCACGTCCAGGCTCCGGACCCGGTGCGCGTCCGGCTCCAGCTCGAGGTAGATCCTGTGGATCTCGCGGAGGCCACCCGCCTCCATCAAGCCGATCCACCGGGCGTCGACGATGCGCCATTCCGCCACCAGGAGCCCGTTCGGCTCCTCGCGCACGTAGAACGGGAGGTCCATGCCGTTCAGGGCCAGGATCCGGGAACGAAGGGTGTTCGCGGGAACCGGGGCGGACTGGGGCGAGGGCGCGATTTCGGCCGCCCAGCTCGCGCCGCGGGCCAGGACGAGCCCGAACGCGAGGATGTAGAGCACCAGCCCGGCGAAGGCCACGCCCGGGTGCCCGGCGAAGAGCACCCACATCACGTTCTTCCTGGGATTCGCGCGGATGAACGGGAGGCGCTCGAGCCGCTGGTCGACGGCGCGGTCGTCCGCCGCCTCGATCTGGACCACCCCGCGCCCCACGGGCAGGAGCAGTCCCCGCCGTCCGTCGTCGGCGCGGGTGTAGCGTGCGGCGTTCAGCGTCTGGGTGGTGGATGTCGCCGGGATCGACCGGAGGATGGACCGGACCTCCTGCTTTGCCGCGGCGGGGCTCGGGTAGGTGGTCACGGCGGCCGTGGAGCCGTCCGCGAACCGCCGCGGCGACGACCACTCGGGCCCGAGCCCGCCCTCGTCCAGCAGGTAGGGCGCGGGTCCCAGGAACCCGAGCAGGAGGGCGCCTGCGACCGGAACCACGATCGCGGCGACGATGACCGCCACGTACACGATGATCCTGCGAGGGTCCGGCTTCATGAGCGCGCCTCGATACGGCGGGGGGTTCCCGGGCGGTGTGGCGGGCCGCTCCGGCCGCTTCGCGGTCGCGCGGGGGTGCGCCGTGGCCGACGGCTAGCGGTCAGCGATAATCCCAGTGCACCACGACGAAGGACGCGAGCGTGATCCGGTTGTCTCCGAAGAGCAGGGCGGTGTGCAGCCAATCGGCCTGGGCTGCTCCCAGCTCCGCCTTCGCCGTCGGCGCGCCGCGCTTGGTCTGGAGAAAGGCGAAGTCGTCGCCGCGCCAGGCGAACACGTCCCAGCACCCGGCGTAGCGCTTCTTCGCCCGCCGCGCGACCCCGGCGAGCACGACCCGCGGATCCTCTTCTTCGATCACGCGGTTGCGCTGCTCGGCGCGGGGCACGTCGTCCCAGCGGGTGAGGTACTTCCACACCTCGCCCTTGGCGCTGTACGTGTTCACCCACCGCCCGCTCCACCCGTCGCGCTCCAGCAGCCGCAGCACCGCCAGCTCGGCGAACGTGTGCTCGCCGTCCAGCTCCACCATCCCCGCCGCCTTCTTCCCGAAATCGTCGGAGAACGGAGCGCCCTCCCAGCGCGGCAGGCGCAGGTACACGCCGGCCACGTCATGGATCATCCGGCCGCTGGGCATGTGGATGGGGACCTTGAGCGGGACCCGGTAGTCGCTGCGTTCGGCGTACGGCAGCAGTGCCTGCATCCAGGCGGGGGATTGGGCCTCTGGCATCGACGTCGGGTCCGGGGGTGCGGGAATGGGCGGGTTGCTGGGGGCGAGCGACGCAATCTGCGCTCTCCCGGCAAGCAGGGGAAGGCGTGCCCATTCACCTCACCGGCAGCACGTCGTCGGCCGAGTCGCGGTCGATGTAGAAGTCGGTGGGGGGCGACGCATTTACCTCCATTTGTTTGAGGATTATCTTTGCTTGATCATCACCGTCTCCCTCCTGCCTCACGAACTCGCGCCCGCCCTGACAATGTCGCTGACCAACTGCCGTGAGTGCGGCGGCGCCGTGCCCGCCCGTTCCCACGCATGTCCAAAGTGCGGGGCCAGGATCGCTCCCGTTCCCCACGCGGTGTACCGGCCCGCGGCGCCCCGCCCGGCGGACGAGCCGGAGCGCCGCGGATGGGTTACGGCCGCCGGATGGGTGGTCCTCGTGGCCGTGGTCGCGTTCGCCGGGCTCTTCTTCTACCGCGCGTCCACGTCGGCCGACCGGCGCGCCACGGAAAGGGCGGAGCTGGCGCGGGAAGTGGAGCACATGCAGACGGTGAACACGTGGATCCAGGACACCACGTTCAACACCCCGGTCCCCGGGACCGCCGGGTGGCCGGCGCCCACCTCCGGCCGGGCGAAGCGGCTGTGGGTGATCAACCGGATGCTGGTGGACGGCCGGGTGTGGGAGCGGCAGGTGATGGAGCGGCACGGCGTGAAGAGCGATGGGCCGCCACCGGCGTGGGGAACGCCGCGGTACTGGGGGGATGCGCGCGCCTTCCCCGAGGTGGGGACGTACCTGGAGGGCCGCGCCGCGGCGATGGCGGAGATCCGGAAGACTTCCGCCGCCCGGGCCGAGGAGCGCGCCGCGGCACTGGCGCGCGAATCGGGGTTGCCCGCCCGGGAGATTCGCGAAATCTTCCCGGGCGATTTCGGAGCCGGGGCTTTGGATGCGGCGGGCCTGGTGGACGCGATGCTGCGGCTCCACCGCCACCTGGTGCGCGTGGACCCGCGGGTGCACCATGCCGGGGGCAACCAGCTGCGGTGGGAGCGCGAGGACGATCTGAGCCGCTCGCAGGAGCTGCTGGCGAGGATGAACGCCGCCGCCGACTCCACGAAGCAGGCACAGGCGAGAAGGCTTTCCCGGGAGTTCGCCGCCCTTGCCGGCGCGATCGACTGACCGGCCGGCGACGTCGCGTGGGCCCACCCCCGGGCCCGACCATTCGAGAAGGGCCGCCCCCCGCCGGGGAGCGGCCCTTCGATCGTGATCCACCCGGTCCTCCTTGCCACGACGCCGCGCCTCTTGGACAAGGAAAACGTTGCGATCAGCTCGACCGGGGAATAACGTTGCGCATCCTACCGCATTACCCCTTCCCCATCGTCAATGAGGAGCCGGATCGATGAGCAGCCATGATGGTTACCGTGTCGCATACGACTACACCGTACGGTTCTACCCACGGTTCTTCACGTGGATGCAGTACCAGATCAACAGCGAAAACAGCCGGCGCGAGGGCGCGGGGGGCAGCATCGCCAACCGGCTGACCGGGCCGCGCGGGATGGGGCCGGAGTACAAGGTGGTGGTCGCCATCAACGACGACACCATCTACTCCGAGGCGTTCCTGGACGTGTCCGGCGGCCCCGTGATCCTCACCATCCCGGCGTACCCCAACAAGTATTCGATCCTCCAGCTGGACGTGTACGGCAACATCTTCTCCACCGCGCTCTCCTCGGCGCCGCCGTCCGGCGGGGGCATCTACGCGTTCGTGGCGAGCGACTACTCCGGAACTTTGCCGGAGAACGCCACCCGCGTCGCGCTGCCGTACCCCTTCACGATGATCGCCATCCGCGTGGACAAGTACTCGTCATCGGGGCAGGACCTGACCGACGCCGCCAACGAGTTCCGCTCCAGCCTCCAGATGCAGACGCTCGACCAGTACGACCCGAGCGGCGACTCCGGCCACACGCTCGTCCTGCCGCTGCACTTCTTCGCGCCGTCGGTGAAGCTGATGGCCGACCAGGGGCTCGCCACCGCGCCCGAGGCGTTCCTGGCCACGCTGCAGGAAGCGATGGCGTCGCCGACGACCCAGCCGGTCACCAGCGACGACCGCGCGCTCATGCGGCGCTTCGACGCCGCGTTCGCGCAGGCCCGGGAGATGGTCGACTACGACTCGGGCCCCCTCACCGAGATCATCCGCGGCGCGCAGTCCGCGCACGCGGCGATCATCAATCGCTGGCAGAGCCACCGGGGCTCCACCAACTGGATCCACTTCGACAACATCGGGCACTGGGGAACCAACTACCTGGATCGCGCCGCGCTCACCGAGTACATCCAGGTGGGCAACGACCGCACGGCCGCCTACTACGCAAACGCGTTCGTCGACGCGAGCGGCCTGCCGCTGGACGGCGGCAGCTTCGGATACACGATCGAGTTCGCCAAGGACGAGCTCCCCGAGTACCAGCGCTTCTGGTCGCTGACGGCCTACACGCCGGAGTACATCGAGCTGGTCCCCAACTCGCTCGACAAGTACGTGGTCGCCTCGTACACGCCGGGTCTCGATACCGCGCGGAACGGTTCGGTGACGATCCACGTGCAGGCGGACCCGCCGGGGCGAGGGAACGACGCCAACTGGCTCCCCGTGCCGAAGGGGCCGTTCAGCCTGCTGTTCCGCGTCTACGGCCCCCAGGGCACCGCGCTCGCCGGCACCTACGTACCGCCCAAGATCCACCGCACCTTCCCGCACTGATCGCATAAACGGCGCAGCAGCCGCGGCTTGTCTGGCCGCGGCTGCTGCGCTCGCCCCCTCGATCACGCCGCCGGCCGCCCGGAGGCGCCGGCCCCGCTACTCCCCGGCAGGCTCAGGGCAGGTAGCGGAAGCGGAAGGTGCGCGTATCCACGTGGATGGGCGCGTCCTCGGCCCGGCTCGCCTTCACCACGCGCCTGTACTGCAGCAAGTACGGGCGCAGCGTCTGCGGCTCGGTGTGGAGGATGATGAAGCTCTGCACGTTGGCCTGCGCGAGGGTGGCCTGCGCGTCCTCGAACGCGGTGCCCGCGCGCTCCAGGAAGTCGCGGATCGCCCGCGCCACCACCTCCTGGTCCGGGATCGAGGCCAGCTCCAGCCTCACGCAGCGCTCCTCCGCGTCGGCCGGCGCGCACCGCACCCGGCCGGCGGCCCTGAACTGCATGTGGAGGGGAATGGTCACGCCGGGAAAGACCGGCGTCCGGAACGAGCGCTCCACCGCCACGACCTGACCGATCGTCAGCTCCATCCCGAGCCAGGTGCCCACCAGCGCGTTCCAGTCGTTCTCGGCGGCGGCGCCAAGCGCCTGCGGAGAGGTCAGGGTGGAGGCCGCCTGGCGGATGCTCTGCACCGTGGAGGCATCCATGTCCGCCAGGACCGGGCCGAGCGCCTGGTCCAGCTCTCCGGCGATTTCCTGCGCCCCTTCCACCCGCAGAAACCGGCCGCCGGGGCCGACCACGGTCCGCCCGCGTCCGCCGCTGGTCGTGCGGGCCATCGCCTGGTAGTAGGGCCCCAGCACGGGGTCCGTGGAATGGAGCTCCGTCCAGCGGGTGCCCGAATACGCGATCGCGATTCCCGCCGCGTGCGCGGAGACCTCCATCCGGTACGTGGATGCGACGTGCAGCGTGTCCACCCGCCCGCCAACGTTGCGCAGGCGCACCTGCTCGTAGTCCACCTCCGCCCGCGTCCCCGGCCGCCAGTCGAAGCGCAGGCGCACGGTCCCGCCCTGCTGGGCGGCGAGCGGCGTGGCTACGAGAGCCAGCGCGGCGGTGATGCGGACGCGGTTCATCATCGAGAGCGGCATTTTCAGGGGGATGGGCTGGGGTGGGCGGCGGTTGGCCGGCGGCCCGGCGCGCAGCCAGGGGCGGTGAGGAAGCAGCGCATCCTGCCGGCCACCTCGCGGCGGGCAAACACCCGTCTGCAGAGCGAAGGTAGATCTCGCCGCCGCGTTCGCGCAAACGTTTGCCGGGGGCGGATGCCGGATGCCGTCGATCCTCGGCACCCCGCCGGATCGGAAGCGTGCGTCGCCGGGATGCTGGATCCCTGGGCCTGGCGGGTGAGCCGGACGACGATCCACCACACGGCGGCCGCGGAAGGGATCACCCGCGGCTGCCGCTCGGTCGTCGCAAGACGAGGACGGTGGGCGTGTGGCCAACGTCCTTCCCGGCGCGGGGAACGGCGTGGTGGTGGGGCCGTTCACCTGGACGCCCACCGAGGTGGGGCACGAGTGCACGCTGGTGGTGGTGGAGTGCGCAGGACCGCGCGGTCACGCAGGACCTGCTCGCCGGCGACCACCTGGAGCACTCGGAGCTGGTGCCGTTCGACAACAACATCGCCCAGCGCAACCTGGTGCCGGTGCAGGCGAAGGGGAAGACGAACAAGGGCTTCTGGGTACGCAACCCGTTCCGGGACGAGGCGGTGATCCGCCTGCACTTCGAGGACACGCTGCCGCGCGGGTGGGTGTGGCACGCCGGGGGCGAGCGCGAGTTCACCCTGCAGCCGCGCGAGCGCCGCTGGGTGGACCTGGCGATCGACCAGGCCGGCGGCGACCCGGTGAAGGACTTCGAGCGTCCGCAGCAGGTCCGCATCGCCGCCACGGCGAACGGCAAGCCGATCGGCGGGATGACGTTCTACGTGGCGCCGCCCAGCGCCTTCGCGCCCACAGGGAGGGACGAGGAGGGCGGCACGGAGTTCGGGGACGGCTCGCCGGCCCACCCCCACCACGGCGAACACGGCCGCCACCGGCACCACGGAAGGAAGCTGCTGGGCATCGAGTTCCGCTGGTCGCTCCTGGACCTCAAGGGCGACATCGGCTTCCGCGTGGCGCTGGACGGAGACGACGACTGAAGCGGGCGGCGTAGCGCGGCGCTCGCGCCGTAGCGTCCGAGCGGCAATAAGAGCGGCCGGCACCTCGTGCAGAGGTGCCGGCCGCTGTTCTACCGATTGTCGGCCGCCCGGGTCGGCAGAGCCCGCAGGTTGCCGCCGGGGCGGGGCGGGTGCCGCAGGCAACCGGTTGTTTGACCGCGGTCGGGCCTGGCCAGTGACCATTCCTCAGCGGCAACGACGTTCCTGAGAGTCGCGAAATCAGGCAGGAACGTAGGTCAACCGGATCACACCCTCGTCGATCCGGTCACTGGCCATGAAGCGGAGCGGCGGCCGGGGTCCAGCGAAATATGGCTTGCCCTGACCAAGCACCACGGGATGCAGGTAGATTCGATATTCATCGATCAGCCCAAGCTTGGTCAAGCTGTGCGCCAGGTCCGGGCCAGCAACTTCGATCTCCCCCTCGCGTTCGGCCTTCAGCTCGCGGATCGCGCCCTCGAGATCATCCCCAACCAGCGTGGCGTTGGGGCCGACCGACTTCAACGAGCGCGAGACCACCCATTTCGGCTGGTTCCGCCACGCCGCCGCGAAGGCGTGTTCGTCCGCATCCCATTCAGGATGGTCGTCGTCCCAGTAACGCATGATCTCATAGATTCGGCGGCCGTACACACTGCCCGCCTGCCCCTGCGCTTCCTTGACGAAGTGGCGAAACAGCGTCGGGCCGGGCGCGAACGCCGTATGGTCGACGTACCCGTCCAGGGACTGATTCATTCCGAACACGAGCTTGGCCATGTTCTCTACCCTATCCTTGCGCGCGGACGTGTTTCCTGCGGTCTAACGAAGCAAGGGACGGGGGTGCGGGGCCGGCGCGCAAGACTTTCCTCGGCCGAGAGCATGGACGGCCCCGCATCCCCTACAACCGATTGGTAGGCCCGCCAACCGGGATCAGCCCAGTAGCTTGATGAACTCGTCGCGAGAGAGTTCAGTATCGCGGAGGATCTTGCTCATGAGCCCAGGGCCAATGGTTTCACCCGAGTGCACGGGCACCCCGGTGGCTCGCCCATCCGGATGCTGGAGAAAGTGATGGCTGCCTTTGATCCGGACCCACCTCAAACGCGACCTTGCTCAAGGCCCGCACGATCTCGGCACCTGTCGGGCGAGGCAGTCGGCTCACGCTGCCACGGAGATCCGCTGAACGCCAACGAACGTCATGGGCTCGATCTCTTCGCCTTCAACCTCCAGGCAGAGTTCGACTGCTTCCCGCACACGCTCCATCAGCTGGTCCAGAGAGCGGGCCTGTGTATGACAGCCTCGGAGCGCTGGAACGGACGCTACGTAGTATCCCGCCGAGTCGCGCTCGATCACGGCATCGAACTCTCGCTGCATGCTGCCTCCGAGGAGAATGCTCCCTTGTGACTACCGTACAATCGCGCAATTCACTTGAGACGCGCAAGATCCAAACACACGGCAGCCGCGGGAGGGGTCCCCTGCGGCTGCCGCGGTGTTTCTCTAGCGGCCGAACGACAAAGCGTCAGGGGTGCGGGGCCGGCGCACAAGACTTTCGTCCGGCCGAAAGCATGGCTGGCCCCGCATCCCTGCGGCCGATTGTTAGCCCGGCAGGGCACTACCGACCTGGCCCGCCGGTCCTAGGGCGCGGTACCGGCCGAGGCGAGGATCGCCTCGATCTGTGCGAAGTGGTTGAGGTCGTGGCCGGCGTAGTAGGTAGCGATGTCGCGGATCGACTCCACCCCCCGCTCGGCATGCACCCCGGCGCGCTCCCACTCGGCCGGCGAGAGCCGGTGCCAGAGCGCGAGGTTCGCCTCCCGCAGCGCTCGGAACAGCGCGAGCGCCCGCCATGGGTCCGTGGCCGCATAGCGCCCGGTCTCGGCCCAGCGGTCCTGGTCGAACGCCTGGATCGCCGTTCCGGGGGCGGCGAGAATCAGCCGGATACGGTAGGCGCCCACGAGCTCGTCGTCGGCGAGATGGGCGACGACCTCCTGAATGGACCACTTCCCCGGCGCCGGGCGGCGGGCGCAGAGCGCTGGCGGTACGGCCGCGAGCAGCGCGGCGAGCGTGGCGGGAGCGGCCGCGAGGAGCGGGAGCGGCTCGCGGCCGGCCACGTGGCGGAGGATCCGGGCCTTGTACTGCGCTTGCGTCTCGGGCATGGCCTCGCGTTCAGGTTGACGCAGGCAGCCACGGGCTGCCCGTCCTCACGACGGCGTCCGGCGCCGGCCAACGAAGCAGGGGTCGGGGGTGCGGGGCCGCTCGTACCTCCGGCCTGCACGATGGATGGCCCCGCATCCCCTGCAGCCGATGGTCAGGCGCCCGGCGGGCTCCCGTATGAGGGCGCAACTGAGCGCCGATGGCCGGGCGCCGCAGGTCTGGGGGGATCATTCGCACTGGCGCCAACGTCAAGCGTCGGCTGCGCGGGCATCCATCTCACGAGGGTGGGTCGGCGACGAACCGGACGTCGGTATCGTCGTGCCGCGCGTCGCGTTTGAAGATCCGCGCGCGGCCATCGTAGCGCACCTCGAGCGTGCGCCGGTCGAGCCATTGCACGCGCACTGCCGGCCCGCCGCCCGGCCCTTCCGGCGCTCGGCCGTGATCGCCATCGGCCACGAACACGTTCCCCGCGCCGGAAGGCCCCCGCCGCACAGGCAGAATCGATACCTGTGTGCTGAAGCCAGTGGTCGCGCCGCAGTTCCGGCTGAATACCACAGCGTGGCGCCGGCCGTCCGGCGAGACCGCCTCACTCACCATATGATTTGCACATCCTGCGTCGCAGCCCCCCGCGCCTGAACAGAGCGCGGTCACCACAAGGAGTCGGGCGGGAAGTGAGCTCATGCATATCGAGGGTTCGGGCCAGACCTGTCGCCGTGCAGAGTGCGTTGCGCCGGGGCTTGGTAAAGGGGCGCCTAGCGACACAAGGGTCAGGGGTGCGGGGCCGGCGCGCAAGACTTCATCGCAACGAAAGCATGCAAGGCCCCGCATCCCCTGCAGCCGATTGTTAGGCCGCGACTACCCCAGAGACCACTCAACTCACCGTGAGCGCTCGCAAAGCCCGCTTTGGCTAACTTGCGCCGTCCGCCACAGGGTCGCCCGAGAGCCGGGCGGCATTCTCGTCGCGGGGCGAAGTTGAGGACCCAAAAACAGAACGTGCTCCCTGCACCCCAGCGGCGAGCCCGACGAGAATCATGAGCGCCACGCTCCCGGCCGACTCCGTGGCCTTGCTTGTGGCCTTCTCGCGTTCAGACGGATCGATGCTGAACAGCGCTTGGGCGAGAACACCGAATATCGCGAACCCAAATGAAGGTTTCGGATCTCGCAATAAGAACGACTCTGCCCCAGCAGCTACGTCCGAATCGCCTTCGAGGCCGACCGCGGCAACTAATTGCTTCGCAAGCGTCCGGCGATCTCCTGGCGACATCCTCGACAAGTATATGTCGAAGCTGAAGTCGAACGCGCCTGTCCCATGGATTAAGCTGTTCCGGAGTTCTGAAAAACGACGAACGAACGTGACAGCTGCCTCAGGGAGGCGATCCAGGTGCTCGATGAATGAGATCTTCCCGGTCTTGCCGCCCCCGAGTGGAAGTCTTTCGAGTACGGGAGAGAGCCTAGGGTCACAGGAATGTATGAGCAAGTGCGTTACAGCAGCTTCGATTACGGCGTGTCCTTTGATAACGAACGACCAGTCGTCCTCCTCCAGAAGGCGGATAACGAAGTCTTCAGGAAGGCCGAGCACCTGTTCTAGGCGTGCGAAGTCCGCGAAGAAATTTTCAAACACGGTATGCCGATTGTTGTAGTGGCCCACGTCGTGGGACGGGCTGGGCGTGAGACGACCTGCGGCTGCGCGATGCCTAACCAGCGGCCTAACTACTGTCTAAGTAGACCGTAATCCGGTAACCGCGCAAGCGTCTCAGCGCGATGGGCTTGGCCTCAGCTTGTGACTGGCACCAGAGTGGCTGGAGCAAAGCTGGAATCCACCCGCTAACACATCTCAACGCCGAGTTCCGCACCCGCCCTCACCGTTCGATCTTCACCTTCTCCACGTTGTCGAACCTCTCCAGGTCGATCAGCACGACGTAGGGATCGATGCCGGCGTCGGAGGGCTTCTTCGGCACCGTCACGGTGATCGTCTGCGGGCCGGAGCGGATGCGGTGCATGCGCAGGTAGAGCGTCTCGCCGAAGTCCGCGCCCTGCTCGCGGGTGGGGGCGAAGACGCCGATCGGGATCCACTCGCTCATCGGCACCTCCGTCTCCTTGCCCGCGGGGTCGACGGTCACCTTGCGCGCCCGCAGGCGGAGCGTCACCTGCCAGGTGCCGACCGCGGTCTGCTTCGCGGTGGCGCGCTCCGTCTTCAGATCCCAGAAGGTGTTGGCCTCCAGCAGGTCGTGCAGCAGGTACCGCAGCGAGTCGGGCGTGACCGCCTGCAGCTCACGGTACAGGTCGAGGGAGGTCGCCAGGGGCGGCGCGCCCGAACGGTGCGCATCGTACAGGCGCCGGAACGCCAGGTCCACCCGCTCCCGGCCCATGTACTCGCTGAGGGCGTACAGCGCGAAGGGGCCCTTGCGGTAGGCGGCGTACGGGTCCATGGCCCGCAGCAGCGGGACGGACTGGCGGATGGGGACGATCGGGTACGGCTGCCGGAAGAACCTGCGCAGCCGCTGCAGGTGCTCGCGCCCGAAGCTTTCTTCCACCACCCCCATCGCCGCGTACCACGCGAAGCTTTCGGTGATCAGCGGCGCGCCCTCGGCATAGGCGTAGGGGACGCCCCATTCGTGCGCCATCTCGTGCGCGACGATCGCGAAGGGAAAGTCCAGCCCCCGCAGATCGTTCTCCGGGTTGAAGAGGGCGAACCCCTGTCCGTAGTCGATCGTGGCCACGTCGGCGTGCGCGCCCATCCTGCGCACCGGGTTCTCGACGATGCGGAGGTAGCCGTGCGGGTACGGGCCGTACTCCCGGCCGTAGAAGTCCAGGCAGGCGCGCGCGCCGTGGACGATGCGGTCCAGGTTGGCCGTGTGCCCCGGGTGGTAGTAGACCTCCAGCGGGACGCCGCCCCGCCGTTCGCGGTGCACCGCGTACTTCGCGGAGAAGAAGGCGTACTCGTTCCCGATCGGCGTATCGGTCGCGTAGTGGAAGTAGCGGCGCCCGCCTTCGGTCCACGTGCGGCGCAGCACGCCCGGCGCGATCGCGACCTGGTCCGCATCGGTGCCGATGACCGCTTCGACCGAGCCGCGCTCGGCGCCCCCACCGCCGCCCTCTTCGCCGGTGACGTCCTGCGCGTCGGCAACGGACGGGAACAGGGGGCGCGGAGCGAGCCCGTGCGCCCGCCGCTCGCCGGGTTTGAGGAGCTCACGGCGGCGCTGGTAGCCGATGGCGGGGAGCACGTCGCCGCTCATGAACCAGGTGCCGTTCGCCACCACGGCGGCGGTGACGCCGCGGTTGCGGAAGCCGCGCGGCGCGACGAAGACCTGGAAGCCGAGCCGCAGCGAGTCGCCGGGCTGCAGCGGCCGCGCCAGGGCATAGATGCGGTGGCCGAGCTCGTCGTCCTGCACCACGCGCCGGGCGGGGCGGTCGAAGGTGATGGCGCCGGTCCGCACGCCCGTGACGGTGGCCACGTGGATGGAATCGATCGCCGCCGAACCGCGGTTCACCAGCTGGTAGGTGCCCCGGATCTCCACCGCCCGCCGCCGGGGATGGAGCTCCACGCGCAGGCTGGTCCCCGTCAGCGACGGCTGGGGTAGGTTCGCGTACCGCCCGTAGCGCCGCTCGTACGCGGCGCTCCGCTCCATCCGGCCAGAGGCGGAGGTGTACCGGTTGAGGACGTTCGTGTTGTAGAAGATGAACCCGCCCAGGGTCAGGACCAGCCCCGCCGCCCCCGCGGCGATCCCCGCCGTCGAGCGCGTGAAGCGGCCGCGCGCCAGCCGCAACCGCGTCCGCAACCCGCTCTCCATCCCCCGCATCCAGAGCAGCCGAGCCGCCACCGCCAGCAGCAGCGCCCACGCCGCCCAGTAGAGCTTGAACCACGCCCAGGGCCCCAGCGAGGCGCCGAACCCGCGCATGTCCGAGTAGCTCCACCCGGGGCTGGCGCCGTAGACCAGCAGGTTGTGCCGGATCCCCAGCCTGGGGGCGAAGGCGATCAGCGCGAAGGCGACGAGCGCCACGAAGTGGCCCACGTACTTCTGGTTGACCAGCCCCTGCACCACCAGGGCGAGCAGCGCGAAGAGCAGGTACTCGGGGAGCTGGAGCCCGAAGAGGACCTTCAGGAACAGGCCGGGCTGGTGGTCGCCGTACCCCAGCCGCAGCTGGATGAGCAGCCCCGCCAGCGTCAGCAGCGCCATCCACGCGGCCAGGACCAGGGCGAGCCCCAGGAACTTGCCTCCGAAGAGGACCCACTCCGGCACCGGCGCCGCGTCGGTGATCTCGCCCAGGCCGTGTTCGCGCTCTCGCCACACCAGCTCTCCGGCCCAGAGCACGATGAGAAGGGGGATGACCACCCACGGCGTCATCGGGTCGGTCAGCGGGGTGGTCAGGAAGGTGAGGACGTAGGCGGTGGTGGGCAGCAGCGGCGTGCCCATGTTGTACAGGTTCTGGGGGAGGAGCACCACCGTGAGCGCCGCGATCACCGCCAGGACCACGAGCCCCGCCCGGCTCTTCGCGATCGCCAGGAACGACGTCCACGCCGTGGCGAGCGTCTGCCGCGCATACAGCGCCGGCCCGAACGTACGCGGGACCCGCGGGACGTGGACCGGAGGCCTCGCGGCGTCGCTCCCGGCGGGCGTCGGCGCGTGCGCGCCGCGCCGGCGTGTGACGCGGCTCCACAACGGGACCGCCGTGTGATGGGCGAAGCGGAAGCGGACCCAGGTGAACGCGAGCGTCGCCGCGCCTGCGCCGGTCCACAGCAGGCGGCTGCGGAGGAGCACGCCGCGCAGCTCGATCAGCCGCGTGCTCTTCTCGATCGGCGTCCATCCCAGCACCAGGTCCGAGGTGATGTAGATGTGGCCGAAGACGTCGAGCAGCGCCGCAACGTCCTGCCGCTGCAGGAAGTACATCACGGCGATCATCCCGCCGTAGGCGACGGACAGGAGGAGCACGCTCCCCAGGTAGCTGCCGATGGCCCGCCGCCCCAGCGCCGCCACCGCGAACTGGATCGCCGTGCCGACGAAGGCGTTCGGCAGCGCGAGAAAGCCGTAGGCCGTGAGGTAGGCGGCCGGCCGGAACGGGCCGACCACCTCGGCGTCCAAGCCGGGGGCATGGACGGCGAGAAGCACCCCCAGCGGCACGGCCAGCAGGATCAGCGCGTTGAGGGCGAAGGCGGCCAGGAACCGCCCCCCCAGGTACTCGGTCTTGCTGACCGGCGAGGTGCAGGTGAGGGGATGCATCCCCGTCTCCACGTCGCGCGCCGCGATCTCGCCGGTGACCCCCGCGGCCGCCACCAGCCAGAAGAGGCTGCAGAAGACGGTGACCGAGGCGATGACGAAGGGCGAGTTGATGAAGAAGTCGGCGTAGAGCGCGTCGGCGAGGTAGGCGCCGCGCACGAACAGGAAGGCGGCGACGGCCAGTGCCGCGAACGGGAGCCAGGTGGAGAGACGGCGCAGCTGGTAGGCGAGCTCGAAACGGAAGATCCCCAGCAGCTTCATGCCACGGCCTCGGCCTGCGCGCGGCGCCGGCCGATGTGCCCCGCCATGGTGCTGAAGTAGACGTCCTCCAGGTCCGGCTCGGCGGGCTCGAAGCCGGGGCCCGGCGCCGCTTCGCCGTGGACGTGCACCACCGTCCTCCCCGCCAGCAGCTTGGTCGAGATCACCGCGTGCGCCCGCTCCACCTCGGCCAGCGCGGCCTTCTCGATCACGCTGCGCCAGATCCGCCCCCGCATCTCCTCGATCGCGCCGAGCGGCTCGGCCTCGAGCAGGATCTCGCCCCGGTCGATGATCGCCATCTGCGTGCACAGCTCCGAGACGTCTTCCACGATGTGCGTGGAGAGGATCACCGCGCTGTTCTCGCCGAGCTCGCTGAGCAGGTTCAGGAAGCGCACGCGCTCCGCCGGGTCCAGCCCCGCCGTGGGCTCGTCGACGATGAGCAGCTTCGGATTGCCGAGGAGGGCCACCGCCACGCCGAACCGCTGCTTCATGCCGCCGGAGTAGCCGCCCAGCTTCTGCTTGCGCACCTCCCACAGGTTGGTCTGCCGCAGCAGCGCCTCGACCACCTCCCTGCGCCCCCGACGCTGGCCGATCCCCTTGAGCAGCGCGAAGTGGCCGAGCAGCTCCTCCGCGCTCACCTTCGGGTAGACGCCGAACTCCTGCGGAAGGTAGCCCAGCGTCCGGCGCACCTCGTCCTTCTGGTTCACCACGTCGATCTCGCCCAGGCGGATGCTCCCCGCGTCCGGCTCCTGCAGCGTGGCCAGAATGCGCATCAGGGTGCTCTTGCCGGCGCCGTTCGGGCCGAGCAGGCCGTACATCCCCGCCGGAATGGTGAGGGTCACGTCCTTCAGCGCCCGCACCCCGTTGGCGTAGGTCTTGGAGACGCCTTCGATCTTCAGTTCCATGGCTGCGCTGGTGAGGTTTTCGATTTCCCCGCGGCGGAGCAGGCCCGCCCGTCCAACCGCCGCCCTGCATCAAGTGCTTTGCATTGTAAAGTCAACACCCACGCGGCGCAACCCGTTCATCCCCCCGCCGCCACGTCGCTGGGTCACGGAGAACGGCGGCCGTTCTTCCGCGTCACCGTGGGACTCATCGTGGAGCGGGCGCCCGCGTCATCGTCCTACCCGATCCGGCCGAACTGCTTCCTCACACGGGGTCCGCGGAGCTCGCGGAAAACGGGCCGTTCTCTGCTGACCCTGATGACCCTGCGTGAGGCAATTCCGGCCATGCACGTGAACGATCCACACGGAACCGGTATCACGACGCCGGAACGAGATCCGCGGCGGGAGCGGCGCCGGCACCTTGGCCGGCGGGGCGGAAGCGGAACCCGAGCCACACCAGCGCGGCGGCGGACGGCACCACCAGCACCGTGGCGGCGCGCGCGCCGAACGGCACGCCCGCCACGGAGAGCGCCACCGTCGCATTCGCCGACGCGTGCAGCAGCACCGGCACCCACAGCGACCGCGAGGCATGGAACGCGTAGCCCAGCACCAGGCCGCCCAGCAGCAGGCTGGGCAGCCCCGCCGGGTTCAGGTGCCCCACCGCGAAGACCACCGCGGACCCCACCACGGCCGCCGTGGCTCCGTACCGCCGCTCCAGCCACTGCAGCATCAGGCCGCGGAACACGGTCTCTTCCACCAGCGGCACCAGCAGCACCAGGGTGGCCACGACCGGCGCCCAGCCGCCGCCCGACGCCAGCCACGCGCGGACGGGATCGTCGCCGGGGCGCGACGCCCCGGCGGGGAGGAGCGCCTCCACCGACACCTTGAGCGACATGAGCGCGGCGATCGCGCCCGCGACCGCCCACGCGGGGACGTCAGGGCGCCGCAGCCGCACGTGCGCGCGCTGCGCCCCGGTGCGCAGGTGCACCGCGCAGAAGAGCGCCCCCGCGACCAGCGCACAGGGGAGGGCGGGCACCGCGCGGATCTGCAGCCATGCGCCCGCCAGGCCGGCCCAGACCGTCGCCAGCAAGGCGAAGCCGGCACACACGCAGACGGCTTCGGCGAATCGGTCGGACCGGCTCGGCAGGCGGGACGGCGAAGTCATCGGCAATGGGGGGAGAAAGGCGGCGGGGAGATGCGACAGGGACGATGCGGGGGCGACGCCGTGAAAGATCGCGGCCCCGCCCTCCTCGCGGAAGGCGGGGCCGCTCCCACCGGCGAGAAACCAGGCTCAGCCCACCAGTTCCAGGCCGCTGAAGAAGAAGGCGATCTCGATGGCGGCGTTCTCGTCGCTGTCGGAGCCGTGCACGGCGTTGCGGCCCTTGTTCTCCGCGTAGAGCTTGCGGATGGTGCCCTCGGCGGCCTCGGCCGGGTCGGTGGCGCCGATGGTGTCGCGCCACCTCTGCACCGCGCCCTCGGCCTCCAGCGCCAGGACGACGGACGGCCCGCTGCTCATGAACTCCACCAGCTCGCCGTAGAAGCCGCGCTCCTGGTGCACCTCGTAGAACTTCCGCGCCTGCGGCAGGCTGATCTGCGTCAGCTTCATCCCCAGGATCCGGAAGCCCGCGTCCTGGAGGTGGGCGATGATCTTCCCCGCGTGGCCGTTCTGCACGGCGTCGGGCTTGATGATGGCAAAGGTGCGGGACATGGGTCTGCTCTATCCTTCAGTTCAGGTTCAAAGTGCTGCGTGCCGGGTGCTGAGTGCGAACGGCTGTTGACTCAGCACCCCGCACTCAGCACTCACGCACTGCGGTTTATGGGAATGCGAACAGCTTGCGCAGGATGTCGCCGCGGGTCAGGAAGCCGGTGAGCTTGCCCTCGCTCACCACGGGGAGGCGCTCCACGTCCTTGGCCACCATGATCGACATCACCTCGGTGAGCGCCTGGTCTTCGCTCACGCAGATCACCGAGCGGCTCATCACCTCGCGCACCGGCGTGTCCTTCAGGCTTACCGGGCTCTCGCCCGTGGTCTTCTGGACCACGGGGAGGAAGAAGCGCATCAGGTCGCGGTCGGTGACCATCCCCAGCACGCCGCGGTCCTCGTCCACCACGGGGACGGCGCGGAAGCCGTGGTCGGCGATCAGGTCCAGCACCTCGCGCACCGGGGCGTCGGGCCCCACCCGGTAGACGCGCGGGGCCATCACGTCGCGCACGGTCAGCCGCGGCTGGATGCTGATGGCCGCCACCTCGGGGATCGCCAGGATCTGCTCGGCGCTGGTGGCGGCCACCATCGCGTCCACCACCGCGTCGTTGCGCAGCACCCGCGCGAGCGCGGCGAGCGTCTGCAGGTACAGCCCCGTGGCCGCGGGCGGGGCCAGGACGAGGACCACCACCACCGCGCCGCCCGCCTCGCCCCCCGCGCCGTCGTCCAGCGGCAGGGGGGCCACGCCGAGCGCCACCACCAGCCGTTCCACCGCGTCCGTCCTCACGTGGGGGAGAAGGACGCGGCCGCCCACCTGCACCATGTCGCGCAGGCGGCTCTCGGCGAAGAGGCGGGCCAGGCGCTCGGGGTCGGCCACGTCGCCGCCGTCGATCAGCCGCTGGGCCAGCGCCGACACCGCGGCCTGCACGGTGTCGGCCGGGAGCGGGGCCACCACGTGCTCCGGGCGAAGGATCTCCGCCAGGCGCACGGCGCGCTCCCGCCCGGGGCTGCCGCCCTCGCTCAAAGCTTTTCCTGGATCAGCCCGACCACGTCCAGCGGGCGGCGCGCCACGCCGATCCCGTTGTCGCGGAACGCCTGCATCTTCTCCTCGGCCGTCCCCGCGCTCCCGGAGATGATGGCGCCCGCGTGGCCCATCCGCCGCCCCGGGGGCGCCGTCTGCCCGGCGATGAAGCCGACCACGGGCTTGGTGACGTTCTCCTTGATGTACTTCGCGGCCTCCTGCTCGTCCGTGCCGCCGATCTCGCCCAGCATCACGATCGCCCGGGTGTCGGGGTCGGCCTCGAACGCCGCCAGGCAGTCGATGAAGCTGGTGCCGTTGATCGGGTCGCCGCCGATGCCCACGCACGTCGTCGTCCCCAGCCCCGCCACCTTGAGCTTGTAGACCACCTCGTAGGTCAGCGTGCCGCTCTTGGACACCAGCCCGATGTTCCCCGGCATGGTGATGTGGCCGGGGATGATGCCGACCTTGCTCTTCCCCGGGCTGAGCAGCCCCGGGCAGTTGGGGCCCAGCAGGCGGGCGCCCTTCTCCATCACGTAGGGGCGGACGCGCGTCATGTCGAGCACGGGCACGCCCTCGGTGATGCAGACGATGAAGTCCACGCCCGCGTCGGCCGCCTCGAACATCGCGTCCGCCGCCCCTGCGGGCGGGACGTAGATCACGGTGGCGTTGGCGCCCGTCTCCTTCACCGCCTCCTCGACGGTGTTGAAGATCGGCACCGAGCCCTCGAAGGTCTGGCCGCCCTTCCCCGGGGTGACGCCGGCGACCACGTTGGTCCCGTACTCCATCATCTGCTTCGCGTGGAAGCTGCCGTCGCGCCCGGTGATCCCCTGCACGATCAGCCGGGTGGAGTTGTCGATGAAGATGCTCACGAGCTCACCGTTCCCTTCGCCAGCTCGACGGCCTTCTGCACGGCCTCGTCCATGTCGGTCAGCGCCGTGAAGCCGGCGTCGGCCAGGATCTTCACCGCGATCTCCTCGTTGGTCCCCGTCAGCCGGATCACGATCGGCACCTGGATCGGGCTCTGCCGCATCGCCGTCACGATCCCGTTCGCCACGTCGTCGGTGCGGGTGATCCCGCCGAAGATGTTGAAGAGGATCACCTTCACGTTCTCGTCCTGGGTGATGATGCGCAGCGCGTTCACCACCTTCTCGGGGTTGGACGAGCCGCCGATGTCCAGGAAATTGGCGGGGTCGCCGCCGTAGTACTTCACCAGGTCCATGGTCGCCATGGCGAGCCCGGCCCCGTTCACCACGCACCCCACGTCGCCGTCGAGCTTGATGAAGGTGAGGTTCGCCTCGCGCGCCTGCACCTCGCTCGGCGCCTCGGAGCTCTCGTCGCGCAGCGCCTCGATGGCCGGCTTACGGAAGAGCTCGTTGTCGTCGATGTTGAACTTGGCGTCGATCGCCTTCACCTCGCCCGCGGGGGTGGTGATCAGCGGGTTGATCTCGGCGAGCGAGCCGCCGGCCTCCACGAACGCCTTGTAGAGCTTGAGCAGGATCTGCGCGGCCGCGCGCTGCTGCTTGACGTCGGTGTAGAGCTTGGTCGCCAGGGAGTACGCCTGGTGCGGCAGGAAGCCGTAGCGCGGGTCGACCCGGAGCTTGATGATCTTCTCGGGGTCGGTCGCGGCCACCTCTTCGATGTCCACGCCGCCGGCGGCCGAGACCATCCACACCGGCGCCTTGCTGGCGCGGTCGAGGATGATGCCGACGTACGCCTCGCTGGCGATGTCTTCGGCGGGGGCGACCAGCACCTTGTTGACGGTGAGCCCCTTGATCTGCATGCCGAGGATGGCGGCCGCCTTTTCCTTCGCCTCCTGCGGGTTCTTGGCCAGCTTGACGCCGCCGGCCTTGCCGCGGCCGCCGGCGTGCACCTGCGCCTTGATCACCACGGCACCGCCCAGCCGCAGGGCGATGGCCTCGGCTTCTTCGGGCGTGGTGGCCACCTCGCCCATGGGGACCGGGATCCCCTGGGCGACCAGCAGCTCCTTCGCCTGGTATTCGTGGATGTTCACGCGATTCCTTGTCCGCGATGTTTTGAAAACCGAACAGGTGCGTGAGTGCGCGAGTGCGCCAGTGCGTTTCGATTGCGGGTCACGCCGAAGGCTTGCCGCGCTCCGGACCCCACGCACTCACGCACCCGTTCCAACGCACTGGCGCACCTGTTCGCCGTTGAAGATCTCCGTCCCCGCCCGCCCGGCCACCGCCTCGCGCCCCTGGTCCAGCCGCGCGATGATGGCCCGCTCTCCGCCGCCGCGCACGAAGCCGGCGGCGGCCTCCACCTTGGGCGCCATGCTCCCCTCGCCCAGCGCCCCGCTCCGCAGCAGCTCGTCCGCCTCGGCGACGGTGATCCGCCGCAGGGCGCGCTGCGTCTCCTTCCCGTAGTCGGCGTAGACGGCGTCGACGTCGGTGAGGATCACCAGCACGCTCGCGCCGATGTCGCGGCCCAGGATGGCGGCGGCGCGGTCCTTGTCGATCACCGCGTCGAGCCCTTCCCATCCCCCGCCCCAACGCTGGTCGGGGTAGACCGGGCACCCGCCGCCGCCCGCCGCGATCACCAGGTGCCCCTCCGCCACCAGCGAGCGGATCATCGGGCTCTCCACGATCTCCAGCGGGCGCGGGCTGGGGACGACCCGTCGCCACCCACCCTTCGTCTCGGCCACGTCGCCGCCCATCTCGGCGGCCAGCTCGCGGGCGGTGGCCTCGTCCATGGTGCGGCCGATCGGCTTGGTGGGGCGCTTCAGCTCGGGGTCCGCCGGGTCGACGCGGACCTGCGTAACGATCGTCACCACCTGCCGCTGCACGCCGGCGCGGTAGAGCGCGTTCTGCAGCGACTGCTGGATCATGTAGCCGATCCACCCCTCGGTCGCCGCCACCAGGACGCCCAGCGGGAGCGGGGGGACCAGGTGGCGCGACTGCTCGTTGCGGATCAGCTCGTTCCCCACCTGGGGCCCGTTGCCGTGCACGATGGCGATCTTCCACCCCTCGCGCGCCAGCTCCACCACCGCGCCCAGGCTTTCGCGCGTGTGCTTGAACTGCTGGGTGATGGTCCCTTCTTCGCCCGGCTGCGCCAGCGCGTTGCCGCCCAGCGCGATGACGATGGTCTTGTCCGCGGCCACGAGCCCCCGTCCAAAAAGCGCAACATGATACGCCCGCCCCACATCCACGGCAAGCGACGGCAACGGCTTGCGGCGCGGCTGCAAGAGGCGGGCGAGGGGGCGTTGCGCCCCCTCGCCGGCGGCTGAAGCCGCAGCAACAACTACGAAAAGCCTCGCAAACTGCGCGAGGCTTCTCGCGGCGGGTGGATGGGATTGCAGTTCCACCCACGCGCCTCACAGATCGATAAGGGAACCACCATCTATGCTGATCGAGACTCCGGACCGTCAGCGTTGCCGTGGCAGCGCGCAATAGGTGCCGTGTGTTCCAGGAGTCTGCTGGGGGGTCACACGGAGCAGCGGAGGGCAACGGAGCAGCGGAGAACCGCGCGCGCCCCGTCCGATCGGTCGCGGTTCCCCGAACCGGGGCGGCAGCACATCCGGATGATTCCACACCGAGAAACGGAGAGCACGGAGCCGGAGAACGGGTGCGGTTCTCCGCGGCTCGGTGCTCTCCGTGGAAAAGGCGGTTCTCCGTGGCTCGGTGCTCTCCGTGGAAAAGGCAGTTCTCCGCTGCTCCGCTTCTCCGTGTGACGCCCAGGACCGCATGCGCCCGCTGAAGGCTACTTCGAAGCGAGCTGGTACACGCCGTCCCAGTCCAGCGGCGGCGGAAGGTCGGCGTTCTTGCGGCTGCGTTCGAGGTAGACCGCCGTGGGCCCGTCGTCGGGGAAGCGCTCGTGCAGCGCCGCGAAGGCGTCGAGCGCCGCGCCGAAATCGCGGTCGCGGCACAGCGCCAGCGCCTCGGCGAAGCCGGAGAGGAGCGCGTTCCGCTGCTCGTCCGCGGGCGCGTCGCGCGTGGCGATCAGCTCGTAGATGGCGACGGGCTCTTCGCGGCCGACCACGCGCACCCGGTCGATCTCGCGGCCGACGAAGTGCCCCTCCACGCTGCGCCAGGTGAACTCCGACACCAGGATCTGGGTGCCGTACTCCTTGTTCACCCCCTCCAGGCGGCTCGCCAGGTTCACGTGGTCGCCCATGCAGGTGTAGTCCATCATCCGGAAGGAGCCCAGGTTCCCCACCAGGACGCGACCCGTGTTGATGCCGATGCGCGCGTGCAGCTCGGGCATCCCGCGGCGCTTCCAACCCTCGCGCAGGCGGGCCAGCTCGTCGCGCATCTTGAGCGCCGCGCGGCAGGCGCGCACCGCGTGGTCGTCCTGCGGCACGGGGACGCCGAACTCGGCCATCAGCGCGTCGCCCAGGTACTTGTCGATGATCCCGCCGTGCCCCACCACCACGTCGGTCATCACCGTGAGGTACTCGTTCAGCAGCGCCACCAGCTGCGTGGGCGCCAGCCCCTCGGCCACGCGGCTGAAGCCCCGCACGTCGCTGAACAGCACCGTGGCCACGCGCTCCTCGCCGCCCAGCGCCAGCAGCTCGGGGTGCAGGATCAGCTGCTTGACCACGGCGGGCGGCAGGTACTGCTGGAACATCTGGCGGATGCGGGTCTTCTCGAGCGCCTCGTCGGTCACCAGCACCGCGGTGCCGCCGCCCCAGGCCAGGCCGACGGAGAGCACCGGCGCCGCCGCCCACAGCCAGGCGCCCGCCTGCATGAACAGGAGCCACGCCGCGCCCACGGCCGCCCCCGCCAGCACGGCGGCGGCCACCGTCCCCTTCAGCGCGCGCAGCCGGGCCAGCGCCAGCACCGCCACCAGCGCCAGCGCCGCCGCCCACGCGTACTGCGCCGTGCGCGGGAACGGGCGGATCACCCGGCCGGCCAGGAGCGCGGCGGCGGCCTGGGCGTGGATCTCCACCCCCGGCACCAGCACCGCGCCCTCGGTCTCGCCGGTGTCGCGGAAGGGGGTGGGGTGAAGGTCCTGGTGCTCGGGGATCGTGGTCCCCACGAAGACGATCTTGCCGCGGAAGGCGCCGCTCTTCGCCAGGTCGTCGAACGAGTCCAGGTCCCACTCGCCGATGTCGGTCGCCGCGTCGTCCACCACGGTGACGTACGAGTGGGTGGCGACGGAGCCGGTGGGGCCCGTGTAGTCCACCAGCATCCCGCCGGAGGGGCCGCGGGGGATGAAGCGGTCCCCCAGCCGCCATCCGTCCCCTTCTTCGCGCAGCGCGGACGCCGGCAGCCCCAGGTAGCGCATCACCGCCGCCACGCCCAGCTGCGCCCGCGGGCCCTGCGGATACGAATGCAGCACCGGGTATTCGCGGATCACACCGTCCACCGCGTCGGGTCGTTCGTCCACGATCCCGATCGGGGCGCCGCGCAGGGAGGGCGCCGGCTCCTCGAGGCGGAAGCCGTGCGCGCCGCGGCGGAAGACCACGTCGGTCTTGGCGCCCAGCACCGCGATCCCCGTCTCGTCCACCGCCGCGCGGAAGGCGCTGTCGGCGGGCGCGGGATCGGCGAAGGTGAGGTCGAACGCCACCACCCGCGCGCCGGCCGCCTTCAGGTTGCGCAGCAGCCGCGCGTGCCACTCGCGCCCCCACGGGTAGCGCCCCAGCGAGGTCTCGGAATCCAGGTCGATGGCGACCACGGCGACCTGGGCCGGGCGCGGCAGCGGGCCGCGCAGCGTGAACCAGCTGTCGTACACGCGCCGCTCCAGCTGCCGCCCCACCCGCGTCTCGCCGAACCCCAGCGCCACCAGCGGCGCCAGCACCGCCACCGCGGCGAGCAGCGCCGTCCTGCGCGAGAACGCCGGGAGACGGAGCTTCACCCCCATCAGAAGGCGCGGCTCAGCCGGATGCGGGCCACCAGCTCGCGGGTGTCGAGCGACGAGGTCCGCCGGTCGGAGTAGGAGACGACGCCGGCGGTGAAGGTGACCGCGGTGTCTTCCCTCCACTTGAACTCGCCGCCGCCCAGCGCCTCGGTGCGGGTGTAGCGCGGGCCGGGCGCGGTGGCGGCGTCGTCGCTGTGCGCGGCGGTGAGCGCCCCGTCGAAGCGCGCCGACCAGCGCGGGTCGATCTGCCGCCGCGCGGCCACCACCAGCCGGTCGAAGACCGTGCGTCCGTTGGCCAGCCCGGGAAAGTCGGTGCGGTTCTGCCCGGCCAGGAGCGAGAAGTCGGCCTCGCGGTCCTGCGTCTCGCCCTGCACGCCCAGCAGGTAGTACAGGTCGCGCGTGTCGGCGAGCGGGTTGGCGTCGTCGCTGCGCGAGAGCCAGCTCCCGTTCAAGCTCAGCTTGGTCCGCAGCGCGCGGACCAGCAACACCGGCACCAGCGCGCCCAGCGAGACGGCGCGGGTCTGCTGGTCCAGCGCGCCGGGCGTGGCCGCGGCCAGCTCGTTGCCGCGCGAGCCCAGCCGCAGCGAGCCGGTGATCACCATCTCGCGCGGAGCCTGCCAGGTGAGGGTGGCGAAGGCGTCGCGGTCGGTGGTGGTGGCCAGCTGGGTGCCGTCCAGGTTGTCGCGGTCCCGCTCCACCCCCGCGGTCACGAAGAGCGCGTCGCCCGGGAGCGAGAACGAGTCGCGCACCCGCCAGCCGCGCAGGTCGCGCTGCAGCCCGGGCGCGCCGAGCGAGTAGAAGTCGATCCCCACCGACCGCCACTCGCCCGAGATGGTGTGCGCGCCCAGCCGGATCGTGGTGCGCAGCTGGTGGGCGACGCTGGTCAGCTCGCGCGGGTCCAGCGGCACCAGCGAGCCGTTCAGGATGATGAACCGGTCCCAGCTTCCCGGGTCCACCCCCGGCGCCTCGACGCCGAACTGGGCGAAGATCGAATCGAGCTCGGTGCGGGTGCGCGGCCGGTCGGTGATGTCGCGGTTGAGCAGCGACGCCGCGTTCTCGTAGCGCGCGGTGAAGCGGCCCCCGGCCAGGCGCAGCGACACGTCCATCCCCGCCACCAGGTTGTCGCGCGGAGCCGGGTTGGCGGCGAGCGTGGACGAATCGGCCGCCGGCGCGGTGCGCAGCAGGGGGATCGATCCCACGTCGTCGCGCACGTTCATCACGGTGAAGCCCACGCGGAAGCGGTCGCCCGCGCCCAGCGAGGGATGCACGGCCCACAGGTTCTGCGCGTAGGTCCCCGCGCGGCGGACCAGCGTGGGGTCCAACGGGTTCAGCGCGCCGTCGATGGCGCGGCCGCTGCGGCCGGCCACCACGTCCAGGCGCAGCGGCCCGGCGCGCAGGTCCACCTGCCCGCCGCGCACGTGGCGCCCGGCCAGGATCACCTCGTGCCACGCCGGGTTCACGTCGCCCAGCGCCAGCGACGCCCAGGGCGCGCGCAGGTCGGCGCGGAAGCGGTTCACCGGCTGCCGGTCGGGGCTCTCGTAGCCGGTCACGTACGAGCGGACGGTGTACCGCCACCCCGACCCCAGCTCGCCGCCGGCGTTCAGCCAGACCTGCGGGAGGAACGCCTCCTCGCGGCTGAGCTCCTGCCCCGGGCCGCTGACGTTCACGCCGCCGCCCTCCACCACGAACGAGCCGTGGGGAACGGCGGCGGAGCGGCGGCGCACCGGCGGCGCGCCGGGCACCGGGTTCGCGGCCAGGCGCGGCGCGGGGGCCACGGTGAAGGTCCACGCCACCGCGTCTGCCCCCCGCGCCGTCACCACCACCCGGTGCGGGCCGGGCGCCAGCGGCTCGCGCGGGCGCCAGGTGAGCACGCCGTTCTCGGTCGCCGCCTCGGCCGTCACGTCGCGCGTGCCGATGCGGACGGTGACCGAGTCTGCGGCGGAGGCGCCCGGGAGCGTCACCGCGACCAGCACCTGGTCGGCCGGCACGCGCTCGCCGGGCTCGGGGGAAAGGATCAGCGCTTTCGGAGCCGCGTCCTGGGCGGCGAGAGGGTGCAGCGGCACCGCCACGGCGGCGAGCGTGGCAGCCAGGGCGAACACACAGCGGGCGGGGAGGGTCACGGCCGTCCCTCCAGCCGCTCGCGGACGGCGTCGGCGGGCACCTGCAGCATCAGGGTGCGGGTCTGGCCGTTGGCGTCGCGCAGCTGCACCTCGATCCAGGTGCCCTGCGTGCTGCCGCCCTCGTCGCCGCGCGCGCCCTGCGCCTGCTGCAGGTCCTGCGGGGTGGCGGGCTGGGCGCGCGGCGCGGCGGTCGAGTCGGCCGCCACCACCTTGGAGCCGGCGGGGACGTCCACCCGGCCGGCGCCGTTGAAGAACTCGACCACGCCCTCCAGGGTGATCACCGTGGTGGCGCCGCTGCTCTCGTCCACGCGCACCACGAACTCGGTGCCCTTCACCGCG
Source organism: Longimicrobium sp. (assembly GCA_035689035.1). GTDB lineage: Bacteria > Gemmatimonadota > Gemmatimonadetes > Longimicrobiales > Longimicrobiaceae > Longimicrobium. The sequence goes on from DASSME010000496.1 coordinate 31,437, forward strand.
GCCACGCCGGCGGACGTGCTCACCCGCAGCGTGGTGCCCTGGTGGCGGTTCACGCGCGTCCACAGCTCGCCCGCCTCCAGCTGGATCGTCCGCACCACCACGTTGCGCTCGTCGCCCGAGGTGAGGACCACGCGCGAGTTGGGGTTCAGGCGCAGGATCGATCCATCGTCGGTGAAGCGCAGCGCGGCGCGGGTGTCGGCCGAGGTGGCCACCCGGTCGGCGTTCTTCAGCCGCTCGCCCACCTGCGCCGGGTGCCCGGCACCGCCGCGCGTCACCGTCATCTGGCCGCCCTGCAGCAGCCGGTAGACCAGCGCCACGTCCGCCTGCTGGGCGCCCGCCCGCTTCACGCCGAGCGTTCCGGCGCACACCGCCAGCGCGAGGAGCGCCACACCCGCTCTCGTCTTCGTCATCGGGATCCTCATCAGCGGACGCGCACGTTCATCACCGAGACCTCGCCGGCCTCGATCGCGGTGAGCAGCTCTTCCAGCTTGTCCAGGGGGAGGGGGCGGCCGTCGTCCAGCGTGGCGCCCACGGGGGTGAACCCTTCCAGCTCCGAAAGGCCGAGCGCCCGCAGCAGCGCGGCGAAGCGCAGCGCCAGGGTGCCGCCGGTGGCGCCGGGAACGCCCGGGCCGCCCACGCGGAACCAGTAGATCGGGCTCTCCACGGCCTCGGTGCCCCCCGAGCCGCGCAGCTCGCGGGTGACCTGCCAGGCGTAGGTGGCGCCCGGCTCCAGCCGTAGCGCCTGGCTCGACGCCGGGTAGAACGCCGAGGTGCCGTGGATCACCGCGTCCCACGCGGGGAAGCCGGACTGCAGCGCCTCGACCGCCGAGCCGGCGGCGGCGTCCACCTTCACCACCCGCAGCCGGTACTGCGCGCCGGGGGTCTCGCCGTCGGCGCTCCACAGGAAGCGCGGCGTGGGGCCCAGCACCTCGGGCGGCGGCATGTCGGCCGGGGCGCCGGGGGAAAGGAGCGCCACCCGCGAGGGCGAGGTGAAGGTGATCCGCAGCCGGTCGTCGTCGATCGCCGCGCCGCTGGCGTTGCGGACGGTGACGGTGAAGACGTAGGTGCCGGCCGGGAGCCGCCCGGCGGCCGCGGGCCCCTCGAGCGCGTCGTGGTTCACGGTGACGTCGATCAGCGAGACGTCACGCCCTTTCGTGGCCAGGTCGCGGCTGGTGATCTGCCGCACCGGCTGGTTCAGGACGAAGGGAGCCGTGCTCCCACGGAAGATCTCGACCGGCGACGGGCTTTCGCGCGCGGCCGTGAGCTCCAGCGACACCGTCTGCCCCACCCGCTCGGCCACCAGGGTGATGCCGATCAGGTCCGGCCGCGCCGCGGTGTTCCCGGGGACCAGGTCGGCCACGTAGAACGTTTCCGGGGGCGTGAGCGGGCGCAGGGTGACCTGCACCTGGGCCGCGGCCGGCGTGGCCGCGAGCGCGCAGACGATCAGGGCCGCCGACCGGCGGGCGGCGTTCGGAATGGGTTGCATGGGCGCGTTGCGCGGGGATGGGCGAATCGAGGCGGGCACTGCGCTGACCGGGCACAGGATATAGCAATCTGGCCCCGCAAGCCAGACTTTTGTTCACCGGAATGAGCGAGACGGGGCGGGAATTCGCTCGTACGGGGCGGCTCCCGCGCGGCCGCGGCGGCTCCCCGCCCGCGCTTGGCGGACGAGGGGGGCCCTCCCGTCGTTCGTCCTCGAATCGCCGGCGACCAGCGTGGCTCACGCGCCGGGGAGCGATGCCGCGGCTGGGGCGGGACGTTGGGGGAGGATGAGGATGCCTTCGTCAGCCGTCGTCGTCCCGGTCCGGCCTCCCGGGGCGTAGCTCCTGGACCAGGGTGGCGGCCTGCGCGGCGCGGGCGCGGGGGACGGGGACGCGCACCACCTGCTCGAAGGTGCGCCGGCTCCCTCCACGCTCGTAGGTGGCGCGCTTCATCGACAGCTCGATCACGGGGAGCGGCAGGTCGTCGCGCACCTTCGCGCCCGAGAGCCACCATCGCTCGTCGCGCAGCGTGGAGGTGGCGCCGTCGATCTCCACCGCGGTGGGGCGCAGCACCACGGCGCCGCCGGCCCCGGGCACCCGCTTCCGCATCCGCGCGGCCATCCAGAGCGTCCCCAGCCAGAAGACGAGCCCCATCCCCGCGGCGGCCGCGGCGGCGTACGGCCAGCGCCCGGTGGCCATCCACCCGCCCCCCACCCCGAACACCGCACCCACCAACACGTTGTACCCGGCGCCACGGCGGATCTCCAGCGCCTCGCCCTCCTGGTAGGCGCGCCACTCGTCCGGCGCCAGCGTCCACCGCGCCAGCACGCGGTTGGGGTCGGCGCGGGCGACGGGGCGCCTCGGCTGCTTCGCGGGCGGCGGCGCCAGGCGCGCCTGCTCGGCCTCTTCGCGGCGCAACTGGCGCTCGGTGACCACGGCCAGCGTGATGGACGACGCGAGCACCAGCGCCCCGGCCGCGAACGCGGCCGCGGTCTCGACGGCCGGCACGTCGTAGGCGAGCGTGGCGAAGGCGTACACCAGCGTGCCCCCGCCCAGCACGAACAGCGCGATCGACGCAACGACGGTAAGCGCGGGGAACCGGGTCAGCCAGCCGGGCCGGGCCATGCTCACGTCGTTCCCACGGTGATCTCGTGGTCGTACCAGCGGCCTTCCATGAAGCGGTCCACCAGCTCCACCGCCTCGTCTTCGTGCCCGCGGGGGATCGGGACGTTCATCGTGAACTCCTTCTTGCCACCCCGGCCGGGATGCGAGACCGTGATCGCCAGTTCGGGGTGCTCCTGCAGCGCGAGGTAGGTGACGCGCGTGACGCGCAGGGTGTCGTCGCACACCAGCGGGTGCTGCCCCGGGGCGATCACGCCGTTGACGCCGATCACCACGGTGGGGCGCGCGATGGCCAGGTTGCGCCGCCGCGTGCGCGCCACCGACACGCGCGTGCCGATCACCCCGGCCGCGAAGACGGCGGCCACCAGCAGCGCCAGCACCGGCCGGGTGACGTTCTTCACCGCGAACCAGAAGGCGAGCAGCGCCAGCCCCACGCCCACCAGCCACGACGCGCCGCCATCCACGTAGCGGTCGCCGGTGTACGCCCCCCACTCGGCCGGCGTGTACGTCCAGCGCGCCAGCACGGGGCCGACGGACGGAGAAAGGTCCGGCCCGATCCACCCGTCACGGCTGACCGGGAGGCGTGGATCGACGGGGTTGATCTTGCCGCGGATGGTGTGTCGGGACATGGGGCAAGGCCGCCGGGAGAAAACGCGGACGGTCGCTTTCAATCTAACCACACCCGCCGGATTCGCTCAACGCGAACCGCCGCCCGTTACGGAACGGACGGCGGCTCTCCCGCGTTTCAGTGACGGCTCGAGGATCGGGAGCGTCTGGTCCATCCCGCTGTGTCGCCGGACCCTGAGCACGGATCCTTCAGTCGCTGGGGCTCCTTCGGGACGACGTCGCCCGGCGTTCCCGACGGCCGGAATCAGCGGCTGACTCAGTGCCCCACGGACGCACCGCCGATCCCCTCGCCCTGCAGCCACCCTTCCATCAGCTGGCGGATCTCCTGCAGCCGCTCGGGAGTGCGCGCCTCGTAGCGGGCGACCAGGACGGGCTCGGTGTTCGACGCGCGGATCAGCCCCCAGCCGTCGCCGAAGAGGACGCGGGCGCCGTCCACGTCCACCACCTCGTGCTCCCTGCGGAAGTGCTCCACCGCACGGCCCACGATCTCGAACTTGGTCTCCTCGGTGGCCGGATAGCGCAGCTCGCTGGTGCTGACGAACTTGGGGAAGGTGTCCGTCCACTCCGAGAGCGTCCCCTGCCGCCGCGCGACGATGTCGATCAGCAGGCAGGCGCCGTACAGCGCGTCGTCGAAGCCGTAGTAGTTGTCGCCGAACATGATGTGGCCCGAGAGCTCGCCGGCCAGCAGCGCGTGCTCCTCCTTCATCCGCTTCTTGATCAGCGAATGGCCGGTGGCGTTCAGGACGGGAACCCCGCCGTGCTGCTCCAGCACCTCGGGGAGCGCCTGCGTGCACTTCACGTCGAACACCACCTTCTGCCCCGGCCCGCGCTTCTCCAGCAGGTCCAGCCCGTACAGCAGGAGCAGCGTGTCGCCGCGCACGATCTCGCCGCGGTCGTCGATGGCGCCGATGCGGTCGGCGTCGCCGTCGAAGGCCACGCCCAGGTCGGCGCCGGTCTCCTTCACCTTCGCGATGATGTCCACCAGGTTCTTGTCCACCACGGGATCGGGGTGGTGGTTGGGGAAGGTCCCGTCGCTTTCGCAGAAGATCGGGATCACCTCCACGTTCTCCCCCAGCGCGCGCAGCAGGTCCACCGCCACGATCGACCCCGTTCCGTTGCCGCAGTCCACGACCACCTTCACCGGCCGGGCGATCTGGAACTTGCCGCTGACCTCGCGCACGTAGGTCTCCAGCACCGCGCGGTCCTCGGCGCGGCCGGACCCGGCCAGGTAGTCCTGCGTCTGGATGATCCGCAGCACCTCCTGGATCATCTCGCCGTAGATGGAGCCGCCGCGGATGGCCATCTTGAAGCCGTTGTACTGCGGCGGGTTGTGGCTGCCGGTCACCTGCAGCCCGGCGTCGGTCTCCCACCAGGCCATGGCGAACGAGTGCGCCGGCGTGGGGACGGTGCCCACGTCGATCACCTGCGCGCCGGCGGCCAGCATCCCGCGCTTGACCGCGTCGGCCAGGTCGTTGCTGCTCAGGCGGTTGTCACGCCCCAGCGCCAGCACGGGAGCGTCCAGCTCCAGCCGGCGCCGCACCAGCGTGGTGAAGGCGCGGCCGATCTGCTCGGCCACGTCGGGGGTCACGTCGGTGCCCACCACGCCGCGGATGTCGTACTGCCGGAAGATGTGCGGGTTGACCATCCGGTGCTCTCGTTCCTCTGCCGTTAGCCCATATCGAAAACGCCCGGGCGCCCTCCGCAAGGAAGGCGCCCGGCGCGCGCGAAATCCGCTTCAGCTCTCGCGCACCAGCGCGATCGCCTCGATCTCCACCGCCACGTCGCGCGGGAGCCGCGCCGCCTGCACGGTGCTGCGCGCCGGCGCGTGCCCGCCGAACCAGCGGCCGTACACCTCGTTCATGGCCGCGAAGTCGCCCATGTCGCGCAGGAAGACCGTCGTCTTCACCACGGTGGAAAGGTCGGCGCCGGCGGCCTGCAGCACGGCCTGCACGTTGGCCATCACGCGCTCGGTCTGCGCGGCGATGTCGCCCTCCACCAGGTTGCCGGTGGCCGGGTCGAGCGGGATCTGCCCCGCGGTGTAGACGAAGCCGTGCGCCACGATCCCCTGGCTGTAGGGGCCGATGGCCGCGGGCGCCTGGTCGGTCTGGACCTTCCGGAGATCTGCCATGTGCGAAAACAACCTCGGTTCGGGTTGATGGAAACGTCTTCGTTCGGTGCGGGGGACGACCGCCTCGCGCTTCGGCGGCGCCGCGGCCCCCCTCCCCGGCCCTCCCCCCGCAAACTGCGCGGGGGGAGGGTGACGCGTCAGGGGTGTTGGCGCGTTGCCTCGGTGTCGCGCCCCTCCGCTCGCCTAGGCTCGCACCTCCCCCGTACCGGGAGAGGTTGCGGGAGAAGCCCTCTCCGCGCTTCGGAGTTGCTGATTGCAACGATTTTTCTCTCCCCTCCCCCGCGGAGCGCGGGGAGGGGCCGGGGGAGCGGCCCGCCGCGGCATGCGCGGATGCCGGTTCCCCGCCCCGGTCCTTCGTCACTCTACCATCGCGCGCAGCTCGTCGGGCGTGACGACGGCCACGCCCGGCTTCCCCACCTCGATCCCGGCGGCGAGGTTGGCGAGCACGGCGGCCTCGCGGATGGTGGCGCCAGCGGCCAGCGCCACGGCCACGAGCGCGGTCACGGTGTCGCCGGCGCCGCTCACGTCGTACACCTCGCGGGCCACGGTGGGGATGCGGAAGGTGGGCTCGCCCTCGGAGCGCAGCGCCATCCCGTCTTCGCCCAGCGTGAGCAGCAGGTGGCGCGCGCCGACGCGGGCGCGCGCGTCCTCGAGCCACGCGTCGTCGCCGGGGCGCACGGCGGTGCCGAGCGCGGCGCCCAGCTCCAGCGCGTTGGGCTTGAACACGGTGGCGCCGCCGTAGTCCATGAAGTGCCGGAACTTGGGGTCCACCACGCTGGGGATCCCCGCCGCCCGGGCCGCGTCGAGCGCCGCGCGGATCACCGGCGGCGCCAGCACGCCCTTGTTGTAGTCCTCCAGCACCAGCGCGTCCGCACCGGCCACGGCGTCGCGCACCGCGTCGCAGAGCTCCGTCGCGCAGGGCTCGGCGAGGTCGTCCGCGTGCTCGCGGTCGAAGCGCACCACCTGCTGGTGCCGCGCCACCACCCGCGTCTTGGTGGTGGTCGGCCGCCCGGCGATCCGCACCAGTCGCGCGTCCACCGTGCCGCCCTGCAGCTCGCGCAGCGCGGCGCCGATGCGCGCGCCGGCGTCGTCCGCGCCCACGCACCCCACCAGCCGGCACTCGGCGCCCAGCGCGACGACGTTGGCGGCCACGTTGGCGGCGCCGCCCAGGGCGTAGCGCTCCTCGGTCACGTGCACCACCGGCACCGGCGCCTCGGGCGAGATGCGCTCCACGTTCCCCACCAGGTAGACGTCGAGCATCACGTCGCCCACCACGGCCACGCGCAGCTCGCGGCTCCGCTCCAGGATCTCGTTCAGCCGCGCGCGCGAAAGCCCGTCCATCTCCCCGTTTCCGCCGGTTGCAACGCCCCGGCCGGGCCGGGAAAGAGGGCGCGGAATCTACCCGGCGGGGTGGGGCGTGTAAAGCATCGTCCGGCGCGGCGCGGTCTCCGGCGATCGTGTTCCCGGCGAGGCGTGGCGTTTGCGCGGCGGGTGCGGCCTGCCGGCGGCCACCCCGGATTGAAATCCGGGGCAACGACGGCACGAAGTCCGCTCTCGCGGACTGCACGCGAGCATCCGCGCGATCCGCCTGGGCTCCAGGCGGGGCAGGCGGAAACGGCGTGGACGTGGCGCCGTGCCGGCGATCGGCCCAGGCAAAACCACAAGGGGAAGGGACGGAGAGATGGCGGAAGTCGGGGGAGCGCTGCCACGCAAGTCGCTGGGGCGCACGGGATGGACGTGACGCGCGTGGGGTTCGGCGCGTGGGCGATCGGAGGCGGCGGATGGGCGTTCGCGTGGGGGAGCCAGGACGACGACGATTCGGTGCGCGCGATCCGGCACGCCGTGGACCGGGGCGTGAACTGGATCGACACGGCCGCGGTGTACGGGCTGGGGCACTCGGAAGAGGTGGTGGCGCGCGCGGTCCGTGACCTCCCCGCCGGCGAGCGGCCGTTCGTCTTCACCAAGTGCGGGCTGGTCTGGGACGAGCACGACCGCTCGGCGCCGCCGCGGCGCGTGGGCGATCCCGCCAGCATCCGCCGCGAGTGCGAGGCGTCGCTCCGGCGGCTGGGGGTGGAGACCCTCGACCTGTACCAGATGCACTGGCCCGCCGACGACGGCACGCCGCTGGAGGAGTACTGGGGCGCGCTGCTGCGGCTGAAGGAGGAGGGGAAGGCGCGCGCCGTCGGCCTCTCCAACCACTCGGTGGAGCAGCTCGAGGCGGCCGAGCGGATCGGCCACGTGGACACGCTGCAGCCGCACTTCTCGGCCATCAGCCGCGATTCGGCGCGCGAGCTGGCGTGGTGCGGCGTGCACGGCACGGGGACCATCGTCTACAGCCCCATGCAATCCGGCCTGCTGACGGGAACGTTCAGCCGCGAGCGCGCCGCCAGCCTCGGTGACGACGACTGGCGCTCGCGCAGCCCCGACTTCACCGGCGAGGGGCTGGAGCGCAACCTGGCCCTCGCCGATGCGCTGCGCCGCGTCGCGGAGCGGCACGGGACCACGGTCGCGGCCGTTGCCGTGGCGTGGACGCTGGCGTGGCCCGGCTGCACGGCGGCGATCGTGGGCGCCCGCACCCCCGAACAGGTGGACGGCTGGATCCCCGCCGGCTCGCTGCAGCTGACGGACGCGGACCTCGACGAGATCGCCGCCGCCATCCGCCGCACCGGCGCGGGGAGCGGGCCCGAGCGGCCGTAGACACCCGCGCAGGACGCAGAACGGCCCCGGCGGACGGGTCGCCCGCCGGGGCCGCGTGCGCGGTCGTCCGCCGCCCTCGATCAGCAGAAGCCGGTGGGGTAGTTGCAGAAGTACGTGCACTTCACCTGCTGGGTGTTGGGCACCATCTGGTTCTCCGCGGCGGGGCTCGTGGCGCGGCCGTGCACGGCGGTGGCGTCGAAGGTCTCCAGCGCCAGGTCCTCGACGTTCAGCGTGAGCTTGGGCATCGGCGTCTCTTTCTCCTGAAAGGATGTTTCCGCGGCCGGGCGTCCACCCGGCTCGCGACGCAATATCGGACCCCTCGGGCGCCCTGTCACCCGGTGGGCGGAAACAGGTGAAGCGCCCGCGTTGCCCCGCCCGGCCGCAACCGCTACCATCCGCGGCTTCGCGCGCCCCGAACGAACCGCCGAGCCGCACCCATGGCCGACCGACACGATCCCTACGTCTCGCTGCGCCACCGCGACTTCCTGTGGTTCGTGGCCAGCCTGGTGGCGATGACGCTGGGAACCATGGTGCAGGCCACGGTGGTCGGCTGGCAGGTCTACGCCATCACCCGCAACCCGCTGGCGCTGGGCCTGGTCGGGCTCGCCGAGGCGCTGCCGTTCATCGGCGCGGCGCTCTACGCGGGGCACGTGGCCGACCTGTACGACCGCAAGCGCCTGTCGCTGGTGGCGATCGCGGTGCAGACCGTGGCGGCGGGGATGCTGCTGGCGTTCAGCATCCGCCCCGAGATCCTGGCCCACCGGCGCGTGTGGCCGATCTACGCGGTGGTGTTCCTGAGCGGGCTGGCGCGCAGCTTCCTGCAGCCGGCGCGCACCGCCATGGGCGCCGAGATCGTGCCGCGCGAGACGCTGGCGAACGCGGTGGCGTGGCGCTCGTCGCTCTGGCAGTTCGGCGCGGTGGTGGGGCCGGCGCTGGGCGGGCTGCTGTACGGGTTCTCGGGGGCCAAGCTGGCCTACGGGGTGGAGGCGGCGCTCTGCCTGCTCGGCTTGATCCTCTTCGCGCGGATCGCCTACACCCCCGCGCCGGTGGTGCCCAACCAGCTCTCGATCCGCGACAACCTGACGGTGGGGATCCGCTTCCTCCTCACCCAGCCCGAGCTGCTGGGCGCGCAGGTGCTGGACCTGTTCTCGGTGCTCTTCGGCGGCGCGCCGGCGCTGCTGCCGATCTTCGCCGACATCCTGAAGGTGGGGCCGCAGGGGCTGGGCGTGCTGCGCGCCGCACCCGCCGTGGGAGCGGTGCTGATGTCGGTCGTTCTCGCGCACCGCAGGCTGCGCAACGCGGGGCGGAACCTGTTCGTGTGCGTGGCGCTGTTCGGTGCGTGCTGGATCGTCTTCGCGGTCTCGCGCTCGTTCTGGCTGTCGCTGGCGCTGCTGGCCATCAGCGGAATGGTCGACAACGTCAGCGTGGTGATCCGCTCCACCCTCCTCACCGTGCGCACCCCGCCCGAGCTGCTGGGCCGCGTCAGTGCCGTCAACCAGATCTTCATCGGCTCGTCCAATGAGATCGGTTCCTTCGAAAGCGGTGTTGCGGCGCGCTACCTGGGCGTTGTAAACTCCGTCGTCTTGGGTGGGCTGGTGACGCTCGGCGTGGTCGGAGTGACCGCGTGGAAAACCCCCGCGCTGCGCAACCTCGACGAATTGAGCTGAGCACCGGCCGGCGAACGCGAAGGCCCGTTCGTCCATCCGGGTCCGGTGGGTTGCCAAAAACCCAAGCGTCAGGTATGTTACGATGCCCACGATCTACAGGTTCGGCGGATTCCGCATCGTCGTGAACCCGAGAGACCATCCGCCGCCGCACGTCCACGTGCTGAACGCCGACGGATACGCGGTGATCGAGATCGAAGCGCTGGTGGTGCGGCGGTACAAGGGGATGCGAGAGCCGGACGTGGTCCGCGCCGTCGCTGTCGTCGCCGAGCACGGCGGCCTGCTCATGGAAGCCTGGAGAATGATCCATGGTTGAGATCCCGAGCGAAGCGGAGGTCCTCGCGCAGCTTCCAGCCGCCCGCGAGCGTGAGCGAGTCGCCGCCGAGACAGAGCCGCGCGCCGCGTCCGCCCGCTACGATCGCCGCTCCGGACGGATCGTGATCGAACTGACCAGCGGATGCATGTTCGCCTTTCCGGCGGAGTATGGGCAGGGGCTACGAGGCGCCTCGGCGGAACAGCTGTCGAGCGTTGAAGTGGTCTCGGGGGGCTCGCTGCTGATCTGGGACGAGCTCGATGCCGCCCTGTCGGTTCCCGGGCTCCTGGCTGGTGAGTTCGGCACCCGGTCGTGGATGCGCGAGCTGGGCCGCGCGGGCGGAAAAATCCGCAGCGAGGCAAAGGCGCGGGCTTCGCGCGAGAACGGGAAGAAGGGCGGGCGGCCGCGGAAGGTGCGGCCCGAGCCGGCTCCGCTCGCGAAGGAGACCGTGGACGCGGAGAAGAAGCGGCGCGTGGCCTGAAAGCGGTCGCATGGGGGAGAAGTTCGTCCGGCGTGGCGCTTGCGGCGGTCGTGCCGGTTTCGCGTTGGGGGCTGGGTCTGAACCGGGGAGGATGGATGGAGACGAGGCGGATCGGATCGCTGGAAGTGTCGGTGGTGGGGCTGGGGTGCAACAACTTCGGCGGGCGGCTGGATTCCGGGGAGACGGCCAGCGTGGTCGACGCGGCGCTGGACGCGGGGGTCAACTTCCTGGATACGGCCGACATCTACGGCAAAACGCAGAGCGAGGCGTACCTGGGCCGCGCGCTCAAGGGCCGGCGCGACCGGGTGATCCTGGCCACCAAGTTCGGGATGAAGGTGGACGAGCACCGCCACGGCGCCCGCCCCGAGTACGTGCGCCAGGCGTGCGACGACAGCCTGCGGCGGCTGGACACCGACTACATCGACCTCTACCAGCTGCACACGCCCGACGCGTCCGTCCCCATCGCCGAGACGTTGGGCGCGCTGGACGAGCTGGTGAAGGCGGGGAAGGTGCGCGAGATCGGCTGCTCCAACTTCAGCCCGGATCAGCTGCGCGAGGCGGAGGACGCGGTGCGGCCCGGCGGGGCGCGCTTCGTGAGCGTGCAGAACGAGTACAGCATGATCCACCGCGAGCCCGAGCGCGGCGTGCTGGAGACGTGCGAGCGGCTGGGGATCGCGTTCATCCCCTACTTTCCGCTGGCCAGCGGGCTGCTGACCGGCAAGTACCGCCGCGGCCAGCCGGTGCCGCAGGGTACGCGGCTCGCCATGGACCGTTTCGCCGGCCTCCGGTCCGCGGAGAACCTGGAGCTGGTGGAGCGGCTGGTCGCGTTCGCCGAGGCGCGCGGACACACCCTCCTGGAGCTGGCGTTCAGCTGGCTGCTCACCCGCCCCGCCGTCGCCTCGGTGATCGCCGGCGCCACCAGGCCCGAGCAGGTGCGCGGCAACGCCGCCGCGGCCGGCTGGCGCCTGTCGAGCGAAGACCTGGCGGAGCTGGACACGATCCTTCCGCGGGCGTGACCGGTCGGCTGATCATCGGTAGACGAAACCGGCCGAGGCGTGCGCGCGCTCCGGCCGGTTCTTCATCATCTCGGAATCCCTTGAACTGCGTGAACGCGCGGAGAGGGAGCCAAGCGCAGGACCACGCGTTACCTCGTACCCCCGCCAGCGGACGCGGGAAGAGGTGCGCGGAACGACGAAGGGGACGGCGGCGCCGCAGGCGCGGCGGAGGATTATTCGGCGTAGATGCGGTGGTCCCGGTCGAGCCAGACCAGGAAGAAGGCGGACTTCATCCGGAAACCGTGCACGCGTGCCTTCTGGGTGACGCGCATCTCCGAGAACTCGACCTCGGGGCTGATCAGGTCGCGCAGCCCGTTGTTCGGCAGCCTCCGCCGGTCCTTGTGCGCGGTGAAGCCCAGCCCCGACTTGTTACCCGCCCCGCCGCCGCTCTGCCGGATCTGCTCCCACGAGCGTTCGCCCACCTTCCGGCAGAAGGCGCTGAACGACTTCAGCTCTTCCCTGCTCCACTCCGAAAAGCACTCGTACGACGGCTGGAAGTACTTCAGCGCGACGTAGCCCTTCTCCCGGTCGGGGTTTTGCTCGCGCAGGCCAAGCATCTCCTGCTCGATGCTGGAGAGGTATTTCCGGTTGTCGTTCGCCCCCGCGTCCATGGCCCCGCGAGGGATCCAAGGCTTCTTTCCCGGCCGGCTCATGCGGTCAGTTCGCGCTCAGCCTGCGTGAAAGCTCGCTGTAGTACTGCTGCATGGCCGCCTTGCTGATGATCGCGTCGGAGCGGGCCTCGGGAGCAAGGTCGCCGCGGGCGTCGCGCCACGGCTGCTCGCGGTGAGTGAGCTGCTCGAGCTTGCGGGCCGAGTGCTCGCCGTACACCTCGAGCACCTCGGTGAGCAGCTCGATCGTTTCGGCGTCGAGCCGGGGAACGGAGGCCGGCGCGGGGATCGGCTCCATCCCGTGGGCGCGGAAGGCGCGGAACAGGCTGGGAGCCACCGGCCCGTGCGCCCACGCTTGGAAATCTTCGTTGAACAGCGGCTTGCCGCGGGCGGCCAGCGACCACGCCTGCGCGTAATAGACCAGCTTCTGGAGCTTCAGGTGGGTGATCACGTCACCGGCGTCCCGCGCGATGTTGGCGAGAAACCAGTTGGCGATCTGAAGCGGGGTGTAGGTCTGGCTGGCCATGGGATCACCGGTTGAAGTCCGCCGCAAATATATCCCCACCCACGCTGGATTTCAAGGCCCCAGTAAAACGGAGTGAACATGGACGCCCACCGAGATTTTGCGCTCCATTTACGCCCCACCCGTCGAAGTGGTGACGGACTCGGAGCTTGCGTCGCAAACAACATTGATCCTCGCCGCGCGAACCTGCCCTCCCGCGACGAATCGATCGGAGCCTCCGCACGCTTCCCCGCCACCGAAGCGACGGCTCGTCCCAATCTCGTTGCCGCGCATGGCGCGCGCGCATAGGTTGCGCGGCCTCCACGCGCGTCCGTCCGCAAAAGCCGAGACACGGCGCGCCCGCGGGACACACTCATCCACCCAGCACCGATGAACCGTCTCCTGAGATCGCGGTCCACACTTCTGCTCACCACGGCGGTGATCGCGCTGCCGCAGCTCGCGGGCGCGCAGCAGAAGCAGCGCTACGCCAGCCTGGACGAGGCGCTGCAGTCGGCCGGCGTGCTGCAGGGCCGCTCGGGGCCGCGCAGCGTGAACTGGATCGAGAACGGCGCGCGCTTCTCGTTCATCGACCGCGACGCGCAGAACAAGCCGGTGATCAAGGCGTACGACCCGGCCACCGGCGCCGAATCGGTCCTCTTCACCACCGCGGGCGTCACCTTCCCCGGCACCAGCACGCCCTTCGAGTACCAGAGCTTCCAATGGACGCGCGACTCGCGGCGGCTGGTCTTCCAGTCCAACTTCCGCCCCATCTTCCGACGCTCGGGGATCGCGGACTACTACATCTACACGCTGGCCGACCGGTCGATGGTCCTCGCCACGCGTGACGCGCGCACGGCCGAGCTTTCGCCCGACGGGCGGCTGCTGGGCTTCGAGCGCGGCGGCAACATGTTCGTGAAGGACCTGGCCGCGAACGCCGAGAAGCAGCTCACCAACGACGCCACCGAGCACGTCTACAACGGCCACTTCGACTGGGTGTACGAGGAGGAGTTCGGGATCGCGCAGGCGTGGAAGTGGTCGCCCGACTCGCGCCACATCGCCTTCTGGCAGGTGGACGAGAGCAAGGAGCCGATCACCCAGATCAGCGACCTGTCCGGTTGGCACGCGCAGTTCGACAGCATCCGCTACCCGCTGGTCGGCGACACGAATCCCACGGTGCGCATCGGCGTGGTGGACGTGAACGGCGGGCGGAAGATCTGGCTCGACCCCGGCCTGCAGGGCGAGTACTACGTCCCCCGGATCTACTGGACCAGCCGGGCCGACACCCTGGCCGTGATGACGCTCAACCGCGCCCAGACGGAGATGAACCTCTTCTTCTTCGACGTGAACACGGGCGGGCGGCGGCTGGTGATGACGGAGAAGCGCGACGCGTGGATCGACGTGTACGACTTCTACGCCGGCATCGAGGACATGATGACCTTCCCCGAGGGGAAGGCCGAGTTCTTCTGGATCAGCGACCGCGACGGGTACCAGCACGTGTACCGCTACGACTACTCGGGGCGGCTGATCAACCAGGTCACGCGCGGGCCGTGGACCGCCACCCGGATCGAGGGGACCGACCCGGCTCGGCAGGTCATGTACTACTCCAGCACGGAGGCGACGCCGCTGGAGCGCCACCTGTACGCGATCCGGTTCGACGGCACGGGGAAGCGGCGGATCACCACCACGCCGGGGAACCACCGCTTCGACATGGCGCCCAACGGGCAGTACTTCATCGACCGCTATTCGAGCGTCCACCAGCCGCGGCAGGTGGAGCTGTGGAGCACCGAGCGCGGAAAGCTGCGCACGATGGAGGCGAACACCGCCACCACGCAGTGGCTGGCCACGCACGAATACTCGCCCGCCGAGCCGTTCTCGTTCACCACCAGCGACGGCGTGCGCATCGACGCGTCGATGATCAAGCCGATCCCCTTCGATCCGTCGAAGAAGTACCCGGTGGTCTTCGACATCTACGGCGGGCCCGGCAGCCAGCAGGTGTACAACGAGTTCAGCGCCGACGGGTACGACCAGTGGCTGGCGCAGCAGGGGTACATCGTGGTCGGCGTGAACAACCGCGCCACCGCCAACTACGGCAGCCAGTTCCAGAAGATCGTCTACAAGCACCTGGGGCGGTACGAGGCGAAGGACATGGCCGAGACGGCGCGGCACCTGGCCACGCTGCCGTACGTGGACGCGCGGCGGACGGCGATCATGGGCACCAGCTACGGCGGCTACGCCACGCTGATGGCCATGGAGCTGTACCCCGACGTCTTCCCCGTGGGCGTGGCGAACAGCGCGGTGACCGACTGGCGCTTCTACGACACCATCTACACCGAGCGCTACCTGGGGCTGCTGGGCGAGAACCTGGCCGGCTACCAGGAAAGCAGCCCGCTGGAGCACGCCGACCGCCTGCGCGGCCAGCTGCTGCTGATCCACTCGCTGATGGATGACAACGTCCACGTGCAGAACACCATGCAGTTCCTGACCAAGCTCACCTCGCTGGGCAAGGACGTGGACTTCCGCCTGTACCCTCCCGGCCACCACGGCGCCGCGTACGACTGGCCCAGCTACCGCCTGATCAACCACGTGACGGACGACTTCCTGCGCGAGCACCTGAAGGGCGCCCAGCCGCCCATGGCCACCGCCGGCGCGAACTGAGCCGACGGTGGATCTCGGCCGACGAACAGCGGGCACCCGGCTTTCGAGCCGGGTGCCCGCTTCCGTCGGTGCCGCGGTACCGTCGAGGGGTCACGCGGAGCAGCGGAGACGAGCGGAGCAGCGGAGAACCGCCTGGTCCCTTGCCGTTCCTCCGCTGTTCCGCTCTTCACCGTTTTCTCCGTGTGGCGCAACGGCAGAGCAGGCCGGGGGCGGGTGCGTGGGTCCGGGACGAGACCGGCGCTCGGGCTGCGGCCGTGCGGGAGCGCATCGTGCAGTGGGGGCGGCGCGGGCGAAACCATGGACTCCAACCGCGTTCCGGATGATGATGAAGACGAGACTCTCCGCGGTCCCCACGCTCGCGCTGGCGGCCCTGCTCGCCACCGCGGCGTGCGGCGGCGGCGACGCGAAGAACGAGAGCGGCGCCACGACGGACTCGGCCGCCGCCACGAACGGCACCAACCCCGACGCCACCGTCGGCGGCACCGCGACCAACCTGGGGCCGGCCGACAGCACGTCCACGGCGGACGTGGGGCCGGCGGGGGCGAACAGCGGCGTCGCGGCGGCACCGATCCCCGCGCAGCCGAACACGGCCACTGGCGGGGTGGGTACCTCGGGCACGCCCGGCGGGAACGCGGCGGGGACCACCAACGGGCAGATGGGCGGCCCCGGCAGCACCGGCGGCGCGGGCTCGTCGCAGCCCAACCCGCCTGCCCCGGGCACCAACGGTACCACGCCCTGAGGCCCGCGAAAGCGTAGCCAGGCGAAGCGGCGCATCCTCGCGGTGCGCCGCTTCGTTTCGTCTGGAGCTGCCGTGAGGCCGCGGATTCAGTTCAGACGTCCACGTCCGGCGGCTCGATGGCGCGGACCTGCTCGGCGGCCTGGCGGGTCTGCTCGCGCAGGCCGCGGGCGTCGCCAGCCAGGTCGCGCACCTCGGCGGTGCGCGCGCCGGCTTCCTGGCGGATCTGCTCGATGCGCTCGCGGTTGGCCCGCAGCTGCTCGGCGCTGGCGCTCAGGGTCTCGGCGGCGTCGGCGCTGAGCTCGGCCAGCTCCTGCTGCCGGCCGAAGGTGCGCACGTCGTCGCGCGCGCGGAGGTGGTCGGCGGCGGCGATGTCGGGGTGCGGGTGGCCGGGCGCGCCGGCGGCGGCGGGCCGCTCCACGTCGGCGTCGTGCGCCGCCTCGCCGGCGAGCTGCCGGTCGCGCTCCGCCATCTCCCGCAACTCCCGCTCGTCCGGTCGGTTCTGCTCGGCCATGCTGCGCTCCCGCGGTTCCCTGGTGGTGCGTGCGACGGTACGTCCGTGCGATGCCGGTGGCGCGGAGGTGCAAGAGGTTCGCCAGCCCCTCTCATCCCCCGCTGCCTTCTCACGAATCAAGGGAGAGGGGGAGGTGAAATCTCGAGGGGACGTTGATGGGCAGAGGTTGGCGGGATGAGCCCGCGAAGGCGGACCTGCCGGCGTTCCAGCGGCGGGTTTGAACCCGCCGTAACCGGCGCGGTGACAATCGGTTGCGTGAGGGATGCGCGCCCGGAGGGCCGGGACGGCGGCGGCGCGCCTGCGTGGAACCGTACAGTGGACGAGATGCCTGCGCGCGACGCCGCTGGCCCGGCGCGGTTGGCAACAGTCGTATCGTTGCCTACCGCGCGCGCAGCCCGGCCCGGAGCGCAGCGGAGGGACACGCCCGAACAGCGCAGTTCAAATGACTTCGGGGCCGCCGGGAGATCCCGGCGGCCCCGATCGGTCTACCCTTCCAGCACGTGGCCTACTGGTACTGGATGTACAGCGGCTGCGGCCACAGGTTCAGCACGTCGCGCGGCGTCATCAGCGGGTCGCCCTTCTTGGTGTCGTTGTGGTAGAAGAGCTTGAACCCGGTGAACTCCACGGGGTGGCGGACGATGTAGTCCTGGTAGCTGTCGTGCTTCAGCCACGGCGCGCCCCACCCGTCCATGTCCATCACCAGTTCCACCTCGGGGCGCAGCTGGATCTTCTCCGCGTCCGGGACCATGTTGCGCGTGAAGCGGTGGATCACCAGCACCTTGGGCGGCAGGTTGTTCTCGCGCACGATGCGGGCGAGCTGGTCGGTCACCCAGTTGATGTCGGCGGCGTACATCGTCCCGATCTTCCGCCCCGGCACCACGCCGCCGCGCATGTAGAACTCGGGGTCCACCGCGAAGTGCACGTCGGGGCGCTTCAGGAACTGCTCGAAGCGCGGCATGATGTTGCGCACGTCGTCGGTGCCCACCTGCACGTCGATCAACATGATCGCGTTGATCGACCGAGCCATCTGGTAGATGGAATCCACCGCCTGGTCGCGCATCTGCGCGCGGTAATGCCCCGACGGGCCGGGCGCGCCCTGCGCCACCACGGCGATCAGGTGCAACGCGGGAATCACCGGCGTGCTGGGGTCGGCCTCGGACCAGCGCCGTACCTCGCCCTGCAGGCGCCGCAGCATCTCGTCGCGCGGGAACTCGCCCAGCGCGCCCATCCGGGTGGAGCTCGGGTTGCCGTAGTACGCCACGATGCGGCTGCACGGGAGCAGGTCGCCGTCGCGGAACTCGCCCTTCTTGGGGTACCACCCCTGCTCCTTGGCGAAGACGGGGTTGCGCCCCGCCCCGGGGTTCTTGGCCGTGGAATCGGCCTTGAGCGCGGCGGCGGCCGAATCGAGCCGCGCCTGCAGGCGGTTGAAGCACTGCTGGCTTTCGGCCGCCGTCTTCCCCCACTGCGTCCTGGCGGGCGCGGGCGTGTTGGCCGCCTGCTGCTGCGCGGGCGCGCCGCCCCTGGCGCTCCCGTCGCCGCCCTTGGCCTGGCCGCCCTTCTCCTGCCCGGCGGCCTTCCCGTCGCCGCCATCACCCCCGCAGGCGGCGAGCGCCGCCACCAGCATGGCCGCCGCGAAGGGGCGCGCCCAGTCACGAACCCGGCGTTTCAAGCGGATCTCCTCCGTCTGGATCATTCGTGGTCGTCTCTCTGTCCTGCGTCTGGATGATGTTGAACCGCTGCGGCCTCTGCATGGTCCGGGCCGGGGCGGGATTTCGGCGTCGGTGCTGGGTGCTGAGTGCTGAGTGCTGAGTGCTGGGTGCTGGGTGCTGGGTGCTGGGTGGTGGGAAGGAAGGCTCGGGCCGCATTCCGCAGTCGTGCGTCCCAGCGTAGCCACGACCTCCGGCGGTTGCTGCTTGCGCCGATGTGCCGCCGCGTCAGATGTTCAGCGCGCCACAGGACTCTCCGCCCACCGCTCCATCCGCCCGCCCGCTGATGCGCCCGACCCTCGTCACCGCGAGCCTGCTCGCGCTCGCCGCCCCGCCTGCCGGCGCGCAGATCCGCGGGAGCGTGGCGGACCCGGCGGGCGCGCCCGTCCCCGGCGCGGCGGTCGAGGCGTGGGCGGGGCTGCGGCAGGTCGCCCGCGCAACCTCGGACGCGGGCGGGTCGTTCGTGCTGCCAACGGTACGGCCGGGAGACGCGACGGGGCTGGTGGTGCACCGCATCGGCTACCGGCGGCTGGCGATCGGGCTCACGGCCGCGGACAGCGTGGTGCGGCTGCGGCTGACGCCCGCGCCCGCGAATCTTGCCGGCATCACCGCCACGGCCGAGACGCGCGGCTGCCCCAACCGTGAAGAGCCGCGCGCCCGCGCCGCGTGGGAAGCCGCCCGCGCGAAGTATCCGCCGTTCGGCGACACCGCGGTGTTCCACTCGCTCGCGCGCTTCCGCGAGGGCGACGTGCCGCGCGAGAACGTCGACGCGTTCGCGGCGGGGCCGGGGACGCGCGGTTGGAACGCGGCGGGGACGGTCGCGTGGCCGATGTGGCGCCGGCAGATCCGCGTCGGCGGCTACGCGGCGCGCATCCGGCAGCCGCTGACCGCGAAGTACGCGCTCTGGCTGTACGTGCCGCTTGAGATGGAGTTCGCGCAGCACTTCATCGACCCGCTCTTCGGCGAGCTGCACACGCTGAGCGTCGGGGCGTCGAACCCGGACGAGACGACGATCCGCTTCTGCCCACTCGCCTCCGCCGGCCGCACCCGTCCGGAGATCGAGGGGACGCTCACCCTCGCGGAGGACGGCACCCTGCTGCGCGGCACGTGGCGCTACCGCACGCCCCGGCCCACGGAGGACGCGGGCGGCGAGCTCGACTTCCTGCCGCCGGAGGTGACGGCGCAGCGGCTTCTGCTCCCCGAGCGCTCCCTCTTCTGGCGGCGCACCACGGGCGGCCGCTACCACGTGGAAGGCCGCACCTACCAGGAGTGGCGCCTGTACCCCGGCGCCGAAGCCCCGCCCATCCCCGCCGACGCCTTCGCGCCGGATTCAGCGGGTCCGTAGCGAATTCATCATTCGCGCCGCCCACCCGCCGCTGCGTAGCGGATCAACCCAGCCCCAGCACCCAGCACCCAGCACCCAGCACCCAGCACCCAGCACCCAGCACTCAGCACTCAGCACTCAGCACCCAGTACTCTCCGCCCTCACCCCCGCACCGGATGCCCGCGCGCCGCCAGGTACCGCCGCGCCTCGGCCAGGGTGTACTCGCCGAAGTGGAAGATCGACGCGGCGAGGACGGCGTGGGCGCCGGCGGCCAGCGCCTGGTCCAGGTGCTCCAGCGCCCCCGCGCCGCCGCTGGCGATCACCGGGATGCGCACGGCGGCGCTGACCGCGCCGGTCAGCTCCAGGTCGTAGCCGTCGCGGGTGCCGTCGCGGTCCATGCTGGTGAGCAGGATCTCGCCCGCGCCGAGCTGCTCCACGCGGCGCGCCCACTCCACCGCGTCGAGCCCGGTGCCGCGGCGGCCTCCGTGGGTGAACACCTCGAAGCCGCTGGGGATGCGGTCCAGCTCCTCGGGCGTGGCGCGCCGCGCGTCGATGGCGACGACCACGCACTGGCTGCCGAAGTGGTCCGCCGCGCGGGCGACCAGGTCGGGGTCCTGCACGGCGGCGGTGTTCACCGAGACCTTGTCGGCGCCGGCGCCCAGGATCGCGATGTAATCATCCACCGAGCGCACGCCGCCGCCCACGGTGAAGGGGATGAACACGCGGTCGGCGGTGCGGCGGATCATCTCCAGCGTGGCCTGCCGCCCCTCGTGGCTGGCGGTGATGTCGAGGAAGCAGAGCTCGTCGGCGCGCTCGGCGTCGTAGCGCATCGCCTGCTCCACCGGATCGCCGGCGTCGCGCAGCCCCTCGAACTGGATCCCCTTCACCACCCGGCCGTCCTTCACGTCCAGGCAGGGGATGATGCGCTTGGCCAGCATCAGCCCAGCATCCGGAGCCGCGCGACCATCCCGTTGGTCAGCTCGCCGCGGCAGACGCCCTCGACGGGGCCGCGCAGCAGCAGGCTCCAGTCGTCGCCCACCTCCACGTGCAGGGTGCCGCCGGGCATGCGCACCGCCACCCGCCGCTCGCTCACCAGCCCGCGGCGCACGGCCGCGGCGGCGACCGCGCAGGCGCTGGAGCCCGAGGCACGGGTCTCGCCGGCGCCGCGCTCCCACACCCAGGCGTCCACCGCGTCGGGTTCGGCGGCGACGACGAACTGCACGTTGGTGCCGCGCGCGAAGTCC